>VXWX01000101.1 GCA_009835735.1 Acidimicrobiaceae bacterium | reverse complement strand
TGTGGTGGGGCATCTGGGTGGTCGCCGTGGCGGCCGGGGCGTGGTGGACCGTCGCCGGGCCGCTGGTCATGACGATCCTGCTGCTGAGGGTCTCGGGAGTGACCCTGCTGGAGCGCAGCATGGGCAAGCGCCGGACCGGTTACGCCGAGTACGCGGCCCGCACCAGCGCATTCGTGCCCATGCCGCCCCGCAATATCGGTAGTTAGCTGTCCGGCGAAACGCTTGAGCCTTTGTTCTGCCGGAGGCTGCCCTAGATGGTCTCAGCCCGTCAGCGCCTCTCGATAGGTCGCCAGTGCGCGCTCGCGGGCCTCGTCGTGGTCCACTATCGGCGCTGGATAGTCGGCTCCGAGCCTTACTCCCCCGGCGGCAAGCTCGGCGGGCGCGGCCTGCCAGGGAGCGTGGATCGCTTTGCCGCTCAGCCGGTCCAACTCTGGAAGCCAGCGGCGCAGGTACCGGCCCTCCGGGTCGTGTCGGCGGCTCTGAACCACCGGGTTGAAGACCCGGAAGTAGGGTGCAGCGTCGGGGCCGGTGCCGGCCACCCACTGCCAGTTGCCGGCGTTCTGGGGTATGTCGCCGTCGGTGAGCATGCGCCGGAACCAGCGCTCGCCCCGGCGCCAGTCGATCAGCAGATCCTTGACCAGGAACGAGGCGGCCACCATCCGCAGCCGGTTGTGCATCCAGCCAGTGGCCGCCAGCTCGCGCATGGCTGCGTCCACGATCGGATAGCCGGTGCGGCCAGCCTTCCAGGCCTCGAAGGCGGCGTCCGCGGCGGCTCCTCCGACCCAGGCGATCCGGTCGTACTCGGGCCGCAGCGACACCCGATCGATGTCGGGGTGCTCGAAGGTGAGATGGGCGTACCAGTCCCGCCAGGCGAGTTGGCGCACGAAGGCGGCCCGACCCGGCGTGTGCGCGCCGGCATCGGCCGCCACCCCTCGGGGCGACAGCAGGCCGAAACGCAGAGCGGTCGACAGGCCCGAGGTGCCGTCCGTCGCCGGGTTGTCGCGCTCCTCGTCGTAGCTGTCGACCCGGTCCAACCAGACCTCGAAGCGGGCGGCGGCATCCTGCTCGCCCCACGCAGCGGACAGACCATCTCCCAGCACCTCCGTCAGCGTCGAGCCCGCGGGCGCCTCGACCACGCAGCCCGAGCCGGGACGGGCCGCCTCGGGCAGAGCCCGCTCGGACCAGCGACGATGAAACGGGGTGAACACCTTGGACAGCCCGCCGGCTCTGGTGAGCACACTCCCGGGAGGATGAACCAGCGTCCCCCAATGCTGCTCGATCGGCCTACCCAAGCCTTGCTCCACCCGCCGGTCCCGCTCAGCCGACCACCGCGTCACATCGGCGTTGACCACCACCACCTCCGCGCCGATCTCGACCGCCAACCAGGGCACCACCTCAGCCGGATCCCCCATCTCCACCCGCAACGACCCGCCGCGGGAGCGCAGCGACCGGTCCAGCCCGGCCACCGCTCTCAAGTAGGCCCGCCTCCGCCACGGCCCGGCCGCGGCTAGCAGAGCCGGTTCCAGCACCACCAGCGCGACAGCCTTGTCCCGGGCAGTGGCCGCGGCCCACGCCGGGTTGTCATCAAGGCGGAGATCGCGCCTGAACCACGCCAGCGTCGTCGAGGTCATCGCCACCCGACGATATGCATACGCAGGTTGGTATGACGCCTACGGGTACACAGCTCTCGTCCTGTTGTACATCTGGCTCATGTATCTAGGCGCGAGATTCGGCATGTACCTGATGCGGGAGTGGCCTGCGCTGCCTAGATGGCAGGCCACTTCGGCCCGCTGCCTCGCTGATGGTGCGCGCCTGCGTAACGGACTGTTTCTTGGCGTTCCTAGGAGCGACAGAGCGCGACTCTGACGCGTCAACTCAAACAAGAGCGACGCTAACTCACTGCAGCCCACAAACGACGCGACGGTCGCCCTCGAGGGACAGCTGCGCCAAGCACCCTGACGACTGCTAGATGTGACGTCACCTAGCGGGCAACCAGCGCCACACCATCTCTGCGGCCGTCACAACTGCCGCAGACGCCGATTACTCCTTGGTCGTCGAACCCAAGGCAGCCAGGAGGTGCAGGGCGTCGCGGATCACGATGTTCAGCAGTGTCGACGACGCCTCTAGGATCTCGCCCGGGTGCTCGTCAGTCCTGAGCGCTGCCAATGGGTCGCCTTCGTGAACGGTCTTGTTCCTGATCCTTGTGAACTTGAATGACTTGATATCAAATCTTCTTTATTGTCGCACATGAACGCCTGCTGCTTTACGGGACGAGTGCTGCTGATACCGTGACCTGCTACCCGTCTCCGCTAGGACCATGTGGGTGGCCTCCAGAACAACCACGAGCGGGACAATCCGCATTGTCGCGGCGGTAACCGCTGGTACCTTGCTCGGTAACTACTAGGGGTTTTAGCCAGGGCTAGAACAGGCTCGCTTGCATGATCGGCTTGCCGGTGTAGGGGTTGTTCATCGGCGGCAGATGCGGGCGACGGTCGTCGAAGTAGTCGGCTATGGACCACAGGTTCATGCGCCGGTACGGTTCGCCAGAGACAGCGATCTTGCCCATTCCGGCGGCGTCGCTACGGGCGGCTTCGGTATTGACCGGTGTGAGGGTGATGTAGCAACCGACCGCTGCTTTGGTGCTCTCGGTGACGCCGCAGAAGTCGCGGAACTGTGACGCCGAGTGTTTGCCGCCCTTGACCTGCGCTAGCGCCAGCCGGGAGTCCCAGTCGTCGGGTTGCAGCGCGAGGGTGGCGCGGCCGTCTATGCCGCCGTCGGCGACCTGCTTGGTGTTGGGAACGAACCCGGCGAGCCGGTTCACGGCCCACGTCTCGAATCCGAACGGGTCGTCTCGGGCGAGCCGCTTCGCTGAGCGCAGGTCTTGGGGGATGCCGTAGACGGCGATGGTGCGATCCCCGAGCCGCTCCAGCATGACATCCACCGCGAACGATGAGATGTCGATACCGGCCCATCGCCGGTCCAGGGACCGGGCCGCGTCTATGGTGGTTCCGCATCCGCAGAACGGATCAAGCACCAGATCGCCCGGCCCCGACGATGCCTCGATGAACCGTCGCAGCAGGTCGGCAGGCTTCTGTGTCTGATATCCCAGCCGCTCGCCCTTCGGCGCTCCCATCGTGGACAGGCCGCGAATGTCGCAGATCAGGTCTTGCAGCGGAACGCCCTTGGCCTCCGACAGGTAGCGCTTGAGTTTCGGCCATGCGCCTTCGGTGGGCGGCCAGTAGATGCGGTTGTCAGCGTCGAGCTGGTCCAGCACCGACGGCTGGACTCCCCAATGTCGGCTCTTGGTGTTCGGGTCGAACCCGCGCCACGGCAGGCCCGTCTCGCCGCGGCGGGTTCCGCTGCCGGTCAGGTCGCCGGTCCAGTACCGGCCGCGGCCGTCGTCGTCGTCGAACTTGAAGTACCGGGCGATGTAGTCGGTGTCGTAGGGCTGGCGCAGATCGCTCCAGTGGTAGGCGTCGGAGACTGAGTAGAACAGGATCACGTCATGCACCGGGCCGTACCGTTTGGCGCTGTTGTGGGAGTGGCTGCGTTTCCACGCGATCTCGTTGCGGAACATCGCGGGACCGAACACGCCGTCCATCAACGCCTTCAGGTAGTGGCTGGCGGTCGGGTCACAGTGCAGATAGATCGACCCGGTGCCCTTCAGCAGCCGGTGGCATTCCTCCAGCCGCTCAGCCATGTAGGTGAGATAGGCGAGCATCCCGCACTCGCCCAGCATCCGATACAGGCCGACAACGGCATTGTGCGCTGGGCGTGCCACCGCGCCGAGAAAGTCGTTGGTGCGGTCCGCGGCGGCGTCGTCCCAGCTCCAAGTATCGGTGAACGCCCGGAACTGGGCGTCCCCGCCGCCGTCGGCGGCGTACAGCATGTTGTAGTCGGCGTTCGAGTTGAACGGCGGATCAAGGTAGATCAGATCGACCGTCTCGGCGTCCCAGCCGCGCATCCAGTCCAGGCAGTCGCCGTAGTAGAGGGCGTTGCTTGTGAGCGCGCCCATCGGCGGCGCTCTAGTCGTCGTCAGGGGGGACTGTCGCGACCAGCAGCTTCGTGGCCTCCGAGAACG
>VXWX01000108.1 GCA_009835735.1 Acidimicrobiaceae bacterium | reverse complement strand
TCGAGCAGTAGATGATCTCGGGGTTCACCGCGGCGGCGTGCTCGTACCCCATCCCCAAGCTGGCCATGATCCCCGGCCGCATGTTCTGGACGGCGACATCGCAGCCGGCCAGCAGGCGCAGGCCCACATCGCGTCCGCCGTCGGTGGACAGGTCGATCTGGATCGACCGCTTGCCCCTATTGCAGTTGGCGACCGTGCTGTTGATGCCGCCCTTGGCGTAGCGGGCCAGGCGCGACAGGTCGCCCATGCCGGGCGGCTCGATCTTGATCACGTCTGCCCCGAGGTCGGCCAGCAGCATGGTCGCGGTGGGCCCGGCTAGCACCTGGGTCAGGTCGATCACCCGTATGCCCGAGAGTGGCCCCGTCGCCATCGTGCGCTCCTTGTGGTTGATCGGCTCCGATCGGAGTCCTACATCTTCACACACCAGATGCCGGCGATGACAGGCTCACCGCGCACCGACCTCCGTTTCGTAGATCGCGGCGTAGCACGGGCCGCGCTAGCGTCGCGCGTCCCAGTCCTCGGGGAGGTGCCGCGTGAAGACCAGAGCAGCCGTGCTGCGAGAGCCCAACGCCGACTGGAGCGTCGAGGAGATCGAGCTCGACGGACCCGGACCCCGCGAGGTTCTGGTGAAGACCACCGCTGCGGGGATGTGCCATTCCGACGAGCATGCCCGCAACGGCTCGATGCCGGTGCCGCTGCCGATCGTGGGTGGCCACGAGGGAGCCGGAGTGGTCGTCGAGGTGGGCGAGGGCGTGGCCGAGCTGGCCGTCGGCGACCACATCTCCGCCTCGTTCGTGCCGTCGTGCGGCCGCTGCCGCTGGTGCGCCGACGGCCAGCAACACCTCTGCGACCTCGGCATACACCTGCTCTCTCCCGGCATGTTGCCGCCCGCGGAAGGGTTCCGCCATCACGACGCCGGCGGCACCGACCTGACTCCCATGCTCAAGTTGGGAACGTTCGCCGAGTACATGGTGGTCAGCGTCGACTCCGCGGTGAAGGTCGACCCGGACGTGCCGGCGCCCATCGCCGCACTGGTGAGCTGCGGGGTGACCACCGGTTTCGGGTCGGTGGCCAACCGGGCCGATGTCCGGCCCGGCGACACCGTGGTCGTGGTGGGCTGCGGCGGCCTGGGCAGCGCGGCGCTCCAGGCGGCCAAGATCGCCGGGGCCTCCAACATCGTGGCCGTCGACCCGGCCGAGTCCAAGCGGGAGGCCGCCGGCAAGTTCGGCGCCACCCACACGGCCGAGTCCATGGAGGCGGCCATGGAGACGGTCGGGCTCGTGACCGGCGGCGTGATGGCTGACAGCCTGGTCCTCACTCCCGGTGTGATGAGCGGCGAGATGCTGGCCCCGGCCCAGTTCCTGGTGCGCAAGGGCGGCACGGTGGTGGTGGCCGCCGTCGCCCCGCTGGAGCAGATTGACGTTCAGTTCAACTTGTTCGATTTCGCCATGCTGAACAAGCAGCTCAGGGGCTCGATGTTCGGCTCGGCCAGCCCTCGCTCGGAGATCCCGCACCTGCTCTCGCTCTACACCCAGGGCCAGCTCGACCTCGACAGCTTCGTGAGCGCCACCTATTCGCTGGACGAGGTGAACGAGGGCTACCGGGACCTGCGCGAGGGCCGCAACATCAGAGGTGTCATCGCCTTTGACTGAAGAGGCCGAGCGGGCCGACACTTCCGGCTGCCACGACCTTGTTGGCGGCCTAGTCGACACCGTTGCGGCTGCCATGGTGGGGCGCCACCGGGAGGTCGAGTTGGTGGTCGCCGCGGTCGACGCAGGCCGCCACCTGCTGCTCGAGGGTCCGCCCGGCACCGGCAAGACCACCCTGTTGCGAGCCCTGGCGGCGGCGATGGATGTTCCGCTGGTCACCGTCGAGGGCAATGCCGAGCTGACCCCGGCCCGGCTCGCCGGGCAGTTCGACCCGGCCCGGGTGCTGTCGGAGGGCTACACCGGTGACGCCTTCATGCCCGGCCCGCTCATCGAGGCCATGCAGGGCGGGGCGCTGCTCTACGTCGAGGAGCTCAACCGGGTGCCCGAGGAGACCGTCAACCTGCTCATCGGGGTGATGTCGGAGGGCGAGCTCCATCTGCCCAGGGTCGGGAGGATCGCTGCTGAGGAGCAGTTCCGGTTGGTGGCCGCCATGAATCCCTACGACACGGTGGGCACGTCTCGCCTGTCCAGCGCGGTCTACGACCGCATCTGCCACCTGTCCATGGGCTACCAGGACGAGCGCGACGAGCGTCGCATAGTGGAGTTGCGGACCCAGGGCTTCCCGACCGGCGGCGCGAAGGCCGAGCGCACCGTGGCCCGGGCGGTGGCTGTGACCCGAGCCACCCGCACCCACCGCGATGTGCGGATGGGGGCATCGGTGCGGGGGGCGATGGACCTGTGCGATGTGGCCGCTCGCCTCTGCCGGCTCCGTGACCTGGCACTCGACGACCCCGGGGTGGGCCTCGACGCCGCGCTGATGGCCCTCACCGGCCGGATACGGCTCCACGAGGGAGGGGACCGCACACCCGAGGCCATCGTGCGAGAGCTGTGGGAGGAGGTGCTCGCGGCCGAGCAGCGCAGCGACGGACGGCCGCCCGAGTCCTTGGTGCCTTCGATGGAAAAAGTGCCGGCCCCCGGAGGGGCGACCGGCCCAGGGGCCTAGTCCTCGAAGGCTTGAGAGCCCGCGAGGCGCTCGACGCCGAGCGGGTCCGGACCACCCCACGCGGCCACTACGAGGGCCAGCCCGGCTTCAGGCTGCTGAGTCCCACCACCGGAACCCTCGACACCGCCGAGGTGGCCGAGCAAGCCTCCGTCGACCCCGACCAGACCCTCGCCCTCCTGGCCGACATGGCGGCCGCCGCCGACCGCAAGATGGCGGCGCTGGCGGCGCGGCTAGCGGGACGGCTCGCGCTCGACCTGGCTCGAGCCGGGGCGTCGTCGGCGGGCGGGGTGGGCCGCCTCAAGCCGGGACGGGCCGATCTCTGCAGCGGCGATATTGACATCGACCGCAGCCTCGACGGTCTGCTCGAGGCCAGAGCGGCGGGCCGCTCGGTGGCGTTGGACGAATTGTGGGTGCAGCGCTGGCAGCGTCCCGCCACCGCGATCACTCTCGTGGTGGACCGGTCGGGGTCGATGGGCGGCCCGCGGCTGGCCGCCGCCGCGGTGGCCGCCGCAGCCTGCGCCCTGCGAGCGCCCCAGCAGTGGTCGGCGCTGGCCTTCGGCGACCAGGTCGTGGCTATCAAGTCGGCCGACCGGGACCGGCCGGCGCCCGCGGTGGTGGATGACGTATTGCGGTTGCGGGGCTACGGAACCACCGACCTCGCGGCCGCGCTCGACGCGGCCCGGGCCCAGCTGGCGCGGTGCACGGCCCGGCGTCGCGTCGTGGTGCTGCTCTCGGACTGCCGGGCCACCGCCGGAGGCGATCCCGTGGCCGCGGCCCGCCGCCTCGACGAGCTGTGCGTGATCGCGCCGGCGGGCGACGCGGCCGACGCAGAGGCCTTCGCAGCCGCCGCCGGCGCCCGGTTCGCAGCGATCGCTGGTCCCCGCTCCATCCCCGACGCAGTCACAACCGTCCTGCAGGCTTGAGCACCCGCCGGAATTGGCAGCGTTTGGTGCCCTATAGGGGGCACTTTGCTGCCAATTCGAGTTTGGGTCAGCCGCCGTCGCTGGAGGGGTACTGGAGAACAGCCGTCGCCGCCGCGTCGGGGGCCACCACCACGATCTCGCCGTCCTGCACCTGGATCGTGCCCATCGGCTTGCTCACGTTGACGCCGCGCTCGTCGAAGCTGATCGGGCCGTAGAAGGTGTCCGCCGACAGCGCCCGCAGCGCAGCCCGCACCGCGCCGGTGTCCGTGGAGCCGGCCGCCTCAATGGCGAGGTGCAGAGCCAGCGCGGCGGCCGTCGCGCTGGCCGCCTGGTACACGGGCGCCTCCCCCCAGAGGCTCTCGTAGTAGTCGGCGTAGTCGGCGGCGCTGCCGAAGTAGAGCCCCTCGTAGGCCATGGACGGCTCCCACTGGGTCGGACCGAGCACCCCGTCGACGTCGCGGCCCAGCTCCTCCACCAGCCTGGGGTTGGAGGGCCCGACGGTGATCAGCATTCCGCCGGGCTCGAAGCCGACCTCCGCGGCCGAGCTCACGAACAGCACCGCATCGTTGTAGTGGCCCCCGCCGACGAATACATCGGGGTCGAGGTCGCGGGACTTCGTCATGATGGCCGACACGTCCTGGATGCCCTCGGGATAGGCGTCGACCGCCAGCACCTCGATGCCGTTGTCCTCCAGGTGGCGGACCGCGCCCTGGGCCACCGCGGTGGCGAACAACGTGTCCTCATGGGCGACGACCGCGGTGCGGGCCCCGCGGGCCGCCAGGGCCTCGATGCCGGAGCGGGTGTAGTCGCTGGCGATGGTGGCCACGTAGAACAGGTTCCGGAATCCCCGCTCGAACAGGGCGTCGGAGCCGCCACTGCCCTCCACCATCAGCACGTCGTTGGCCTCGGCGATGGCGCTGGTGCCGGTGGTGAGGCCGCTCGAGTAGGGGCCCAGCAGGAAGTCGACCCGGTCGTCGTCGAGGAGGCGCTGGGTGAGCCTGCCGGCCGTGTCGGCGTCGGACTCGTCGTCGTAGTACACGATCTCGGCCCGGTAGCGCTGATCTTCGACGCGGATGCCGCCGTAGACCTCGTTCACCCACGTCAGCCAGGTGTCGTAGCCCTGCCGGGTGTCCTTGCCCTCCACCGAGAACTTGCCGGTCTCGCTGAACGTGGCCCCGATCCGGACGGTCCCGTCGAAGGGGTCCGAGCCGCTCGGGCCGGCGGGCTCGCCGCTGCAAGCAGCCAGCAGCAGCCAAGCGAGCACGATCCCCAGCACCGATCCTGAGAGTCGCACGAGGCGACCGTACCCGCCCGCGAGACGAATCCATAGGTGCCCTCGGGGAGACCACTTGGCTGCCAATTGGCGGTCAGCGAGCCCCCAGGAACGCTCGCCGCACCGCCGGATCAGCCAGCAGATCGGCTGAGCTGCCCTGGTGGGTGATCAACCCGTGCTCAATGACGTAGCCGCGGTGGCTGGCCTCAAGGCCCTGACGGGCGTTCTGCTCGATCATCAAGGCGGTCAAGGAGATCTCGCGGTTGAGCCGCCGGATCGTCTCGAAAACCTCCGCGGTCACGATGGGGGACAGTCCGGCGGACGGCTCGTCCATCAGCACCAGGCGCGGCTCCCACATGAGGGCGCGGCCGATCTCCAGCATCCGCTGCTCGCCGCCCGACATCGTCCCGGCCGCTTGGCGGGCCCGGGCGCCCAGCCTCGGGAACAGATCGCACACGAAGCCGATGCGTTCCCGGACGCGCGCCTTGTCGGTGCAGCGGTACATGCCCAGTTCGAGGTTCTCGTAGACGGTCATCTGGGCGAACAAGCTGCGGAGCTGGGGCACGATGGCGATCCCGGCCGTGGCCAGAGCCTCGGACGGGTTGATGTTGGTGATGTCGGCACCGTCGCAGAACACCTGACCGGCCCGTACCGGCACCAGCCCGTAGACCGCCTTGAACACCGTCGACTTGCCGGCGCCGTTGGGGCCGATCACGCACACGATCTCGGTGGCATGCACCTCGAGATCGATGCCGCGGATGATGTCGTGGCCCGGCACGTACCCGGCGGCCATGGAGCGCACATCCAGCAGGGGATCGGGGACCAGCGAGCCGTTCACGGCCCGGCCCCGGTCCCGTTGCCGCCGGCGTCGCCGGCATTGGTCTGGCGGGCGCGACCGGCCGCACCGAAGTAGGCCTCGATCACCGCGGGATCGTCCATAATCTGGCCCGGCGTCCCGTCGGCCAGCTTGCTGCCGGCGTCGAGCACCACCACCCGTTCGCAGAGGTCGGCGACGAACTGCACGTTGTGCTCGACCAGCAGGAAGGCGACTCCCTTCCCGGAGTTCACTGCTCGCAGCCGGTCCTTGATGTCTTCGACGAGGCTCGGGTTGACGCCGGCCGTGGCCTCGTCGAGCAGAACCAGCCTCGGATCGCTCATGAGGGCCATCCCGATCTCCAGCAGCCGGCGCTGGCCGCCCGACAGGGTGCCCGCCGGCTCGTCGCGCATCGGGCCGAGCATCAGGAACTCCAACAGGTCCTCCCCCTTGCGCCGGGTGGCCGCGTCGGCACGCCGGAAGAGGTCGCGCAGGCCGACCCCGGCCCACTGCGTGCTGAGTTCCATGTTCTCGAGCACGGTGAGATCTCGGTAGATGCGGATCAGCTGGAAGGTGCGAGCCATGCCCAGCCGGGCGACTTGGTGAGGGCGGCGCCGGGTGATGTCGACCCCGTCGAAACTGACCGAGCCGCCGTCGATGCTCTGGATCCCGCTGAGGCAGTCGAACAGTGTCGTCTTGCCGCTGCCGTTGGGACCGATGAGACCGACCATCTCGCCCGGTGCGACCTCGATGTCGACCCCGTCGACCGCGGTCAGCCCGCCGAAGCGCTTGACGACCCCGACCGCTTCGAGCAACGCGGTCACGGCGCGGTCACCTTCTCCGGCTGGTCGTCGGCCTGCCGGCGCCGGAAGCGCCAGAGGCGGCGGGCTGACACGCCCCGACGGTCGAAGGCGCCGACGATGCCGCGGGGCATCAGCAGCACGACCATGATCAGCAGCACGCCCTGCGCGACCAGGTGGTAGTCGAGCAAGTTGGCCCACAACACCTCGCGCAGCCAGTAGAGCACGACCGAGCCCACCACGGGCCCGGCCACCGTTCCCAGCCCTCCGAGCAGCGTTCCCATGATGGCGTCGATGGTCCGCACCTCCGTGAAGGCGATGTCGGGGTCCACGAACGTGTTCTGGTAGGCCCAGAGCCCCCCGAAGAGCCCGGTGGAGGCGCCCGCGAAGCTGAAGACGGCGACCTTGAGGCGGGTGGTCGAGATTCCCCGCATCTGGGCGCCCAGCTCGTCCTCCCGTATAGCCACCAGCGCGGCGCCGAAGCGGGTGCGGCGCAGCCACCAGGTGAGCGCCACCAGCCCCACCACCAGCACCAACTCGACGTAATAGAACAGCTGCCGGTTCAGGTAGGGAGGCAGGGTCAGGCCGACGCCTCCGCCGGTCAGCCCACCCCACGTGCGCACGATCTCGCGGACGGCCACGAACGTGCCCAGCATGGCGATGGAGAAGTACGGGCCCCGCAGCCGCATCGTGGCCCGGCCGATCAGACCGGCGAGCGCACCCGCCACGACCGCCCCAACGACGATGGCGGGTACCGGCGGCCAACCGATGCCCAGGCTGTTGGCCTGCAGCGACATCAGGATCGCGGTCACGTAGGCGCCTAGGCCGAACCACACTGCGTGGCCGAAGTCGACGTAGCCGGTGAAGCCCCCGGTCAGGTTCCAGTTGATGGCCACCGCCACGCTGGTGAACATCAGCGTCATGGTGAACATTGTCGAATCGGTGGCGCCCACGAGGGGCAGCACGATCAGCCAGGCCAGCACGGCCGCCACCGCAACCCGGGTCGCGGCCAGTCCCCGGCCACCGGCGAGCCATTGTGTGAGGGCTCTCATGCCGCCGTCGCGTCCACGGGTCGCAGGCCGCCGAAGAGGCCCTGGGGTCGCAGCACCAGAGCGGCCACAAGGATGACGAACGACGCCACCACGGCCAGATTGGTGCCCACGCCCTCGACGTAGATGGCCAGCCCCGCTTCGACGAGGCCCAGCACCATCGCCCCGCCCAGCGCTCCCCGTATCGACCCGAGTCCGGCCATGGCCGTGATGGCGAAGGCCTTCAATGTCAGCGGGGGTCCCTGGAAGGGCTGGACGGCCAGCACCGGGCTGACCAGCGCACCCGCCGCGCCGGTAATGCCGATGCACAGCGCGAAGACGATCACGTACACCTTGGAGACGTCGATGCCCACGATGCGGGCTGCCTCCCGGTTCTGGGCGGCGGCCCGTATTCCCTTGCCCAGCCGGGTGCGGGACAGCAGAACGCTCAGGCCGCCGAGCACGCCCAGCGCGATCATCAGGATCCAGAACTTCGTGACCGGCACGGTCAGGGAGTCGGTGACCCGCCAGCTGCCGTCGAGCGCGGTGTCGGCCCGGCGGAAGTCGGCCGAGAAGATCAGCTTCATGGCGTTCTGAAGGATGATGGCCAGGCCGAACATCACCAGGAGCGACACCAGATGGGGGCGGTCGATGACGCGGTCCACGAGCAGCCGTTGAACGGCGTAGCCGAGGACCATCATCACTGCGAAGACCGCCGGCACCGACAAGAAGGGATCGACGCCCCAGAGATCGTTGGCCAGCCACGCCAGGTAGGCGCCCACCATCACGAATTCGCCGTGGGCGAAGTTGATAACGCCCATCACGCCCCAGATCACCGAGAAGCCCAGGACCAGCACGGCGTACATGCCGCCGAGGGCGATGCCGTTGACGAGGGCCTGGGGGAGCTGGCCCAAGCCCGACGATCCGGAGCCGCCTCGCTCTGCCCCGCCGTCGCCCAGCGGGTACTGGAGCTGGGCCACCGCCGCGTCGTCGGGCGCCACCACCACGATGTCGCCGTCGAGTACCTGGATCATGCCCATCGGCTTGCTCACGTTGACGCCGCGCTCGTCGAAGCTGATCGGGCCGTAGAAGGTGTCCGCCGACAACTCCCGCAGGGCGGCGCGCACCGCGTCGGTGTCGACGGAGCCGGCGGCCTCGATGGCCAGGTGCAGAGCCAGCGCGGCGGCGGTGGCGCTGGCCGCCTGGTACACGGGCGGCTCACCCCAGAGGCTCTCGTAGTAGTCGGCGTAGTCGGCGGCACTGCCGAAGTAGGGGCCCCGGTAGGCCATGGAGGGTTCCCACTGGGTAGGCCCGAGCACGCCGTCGACGTCGCGGCCCAGCTCGTCGACGAGCTTGGGGTTGGAGGGCCCGACCGTGATGAGCATCCCGCCGGGCTTGAAGCCGAGTTCCTTGGCCGAGTTCACGAACAGCACCGCGTCGTTGTAGTGGCCTCCCCCGACGAACAGATCGGGGTCCAGGTCGCGGAACTTCGTCATGATGGCCGAGACGTCCTGGATGTCCTTGGGGTAGGTCTCGACGGCCAGCACCTCGACGCCGTTGGCCTCCAGGTGGCGGGCCGCGCCACCGGCCACCGCGGTGGCGAACGAAGTGTCCTCGTGGGCGATCACTGCGGTGCGGGCGCCGCGGGCGGCCAGGGCCTCGATCCCCGAGCGGGTGTAGTCGCTGGCGATGGTGGCCACCAGGAACAGGTTCCGGAACCCCCGCTCGAACATGGTGTCGGAGGTGCCGTTGCCCTCCACCATCAACACGTTGTTGGCCTCCGCGATGGCGCTGGTGCCGGTGGTGAGGCCGCTGGAGTACGGGCCCAGCAGGAAGTCGACCCGATCGTCGTCGATGAGCCTCTGGGTGAGGTTGCCGGCGGTGTCGGCGTCAGACTCGTCGTCGTAGTACACGATCTCCGCCCGGTAGCGCTGATCACCGATGCGGATGCCTCCGTAGGCCTCATTCACCCACCTCAGCCAGGTGTCGTAGCCCTGCCGTGAGTCCTTGCCCTCGACGGAGTACTTGCCGGTCTCGCTCAGCGCCGCCCCGAGCCTGATGGTTCCGGCGAACTCGCCCGGGACCGTCGATGGCGAGTCAGCCGACTCATCAGTTCCGCTACCGCAAGCCGCTGCTACTGGCAGCAGGGCGACCAGAGCGATCCCCAACATGAACACTGCTCGCCGCATCACCGAGACTCAGTCTGCTTCCTCGTGCCGTCGGCGACTATCGCACGTCCGGGGTGCGCTGTGCCCGATGATCCTGCCATGATGACGCCATGAAGGTTCCGCTCACAGTCCGCGACCACATCGACCGGGCCCTGGCCGTGTATCCCGACCGGGTCGCCTTCGTCGACGAGCCCGACCAGCCCGCGCCCTCCATGGGTGAGGTCACCTTCGCGCGCATGGGCGAGCTGGTCGACGCCACCGGCGCCGGCCTCGACGCTCTCGGCGTGCCCATGGGAGGTCGGGTGGCCATGGTGTCGCACAACGCCGGGCGTCTGCTCACCTGCTTCTGGGGCGTCAGCGGCAACGGACGCATCTTCGTGCCCATCAACTTCCGGCTCAGCCTCGACGAGGTGACCTACATAGTGGACCACTGCGGTGCCGACGTGCTGCTCGTAGATCCCGAGCTGGCCGACACCCTGGGTCCGGTGAAGTGCCGCCACAAGTTCGTGCTCGGCGACGAGTCGGACCAGGCCCTGTTCCGGTTGGGCGAGTCGCCGCGGCCGTGGGAGCCCGACGAGGACGAGACCGCGGTCGTCAACTACACCTCGGGCACCACGGCCCGGCCCAAGGGCGTGGAGCAGACCCACCGGAGCCTGTGGATCAACTCGGCCGTGTTCGGCCTGCACACGTCGGTCACCGACCGCGACAATTACCTGCACACCCTGCCCATGTTCCACTGCAACGGCTGGGGGATGCCCTACGTGCTGGTCGGCATGGGCGCCAAGCAAGTGGTGCTGCGCAAGGTGGACGGGGCAGAGATCCTGCGCCGTGTCGACGCCCACGGCATCACCCTGCTGTGCGGCGCGCCGGCGGTGGTGGCTGCCATCCTCGACGCGGCCTCCGACTGGGACGGCCCCATCCCGGGAGCGGGGCGCACCCGCATGGTGGTGGCCGGCGCACCCCCACCGACCCGCACCATCGAGCGGGTGGAGACCGACCTGGGCTGGGAGTTCATCCAGCTCTACGGCCTCACCGAGACGGCGCCGGTCCTCACCATCAACCGCAGCCTCCACGAATGGGACGGTCTCTCGTCGGCGGAGCGGGCCCGCAAGCTGTCGCGCCAGGGTGTGCCCGCGCTGGGAGTACGCATGCAGGTGAGCGCCTCCGGCGAGTTCCTGGCCCGCTGCAACCATGTGCTGGAGGGCTACTGGGAGCAGCCCGACGCCACCGCCGAGGCCATACGCGACGGCTGGTTCCACACCGGCGACGGCGGATACCTCGACGACGACGGCCATTACATGATCACCGACCGCAAGAAGGACGTGATCATCTCCGGGGGCGAGAACGTGTCGTCCATCGAGGTGGAGGACGCCCTGTTCTCGCACCCGGCCGTGGCCGAGGTGGCCGTCATCGGCGTGCCCCATGAGAAGTGGGGCGAGACGGTGAAGGCCCTGGTGGTGCTGGCCCCAGGCGCCGAGGCCACCGGCGAGGAGTTGATCGCACACTGCCGGGAGCGCATCGCCCACTACAAGTGCCCCACGTCGGTGGAGATGCGCGACGAGCTGGCCCGCACCGCCACCGGCAAGCTCCAGAAGTTCAAGCTACGGGCCCCCTACTGGGAGGGCATGACCAAGGCCGTGAATTAGCGGCTGCCGCCTGGTATCGAGCGATGACGAGCATCGACCGTTCGGCCCTTGACGCGCTCATCGAGCGGGCCCGCCGAGAGGTGGACTCCGGCCTGCTGCCGGCCGCGCAATTCGCCCTGGCCTTCGAGGGCGAGATCGTGGCGTCGGAGGCCCTTGGCGATTGCACTACGGACACTCGCTTCCACACGTACTCGGCGGTAAAGCCGACGGTGGCCCTCACCGCCATGGAGCTGGCCGCTGAGGGTCACTTCGACGTGAGCGCGCCGGTGAGCGACGTGCTGGAGTCGTTCGGGGCCAACGGCAAGGACGCCATCACCGTGTCGCAGGTGCTCCTCCATACGGGAGGCTTCCCGTACGCACCCGTGCGCCGCGTCGAGACCATCGACCGAGCCGCCCGCCTGTCCGCCTATGGCACCTGGCGCACCGACTGGGAGCCCGGAACCCGCTACGAGTACCACGCGCTCGCTGCGCACTGGGTGGCGGCCGACATCGTGACGGAGGTGACAGGCCGCCCCTACGCCGACGTGATCGCCGAGCGCGTGATGAAGCCTGCGGGCTGCTCCCGATGGCTCGGCATCGGCGTCGACGAACAGGACGATGTCGCCGACGTGGCGGGGGTGGGCGCCGTTCCCACCGCCGAGGAGCTGGCCGCGCTGGGCTTGGACGAGATGCCCGACTTCGGGGTGAGCGAGGAGGTGCTGGTGGTGTTCAACCAGCCGTGGCTGCGGGCCGCGGGAGTGCCCGGAGGGGGCGGCATCGCCTCCGCCGCCGACATGGCTCTGTGGTACCAGGCCGTCCTTCACAACACCGGCGGCTTCCTTCATCCCGAAGTCCGGAGCGACGCCATGGTCGTGCGCCAGAACCATCCGGACTGGACCGGGACGCCGGCCAGCCGCTCCCACGCCTTCGTGCTGGCCGGCGACGACGGAAAGGCTGCCATGCGCGGCCACGGCCACGGAGCGTCGTCAGGAGCCTTCGGCCATTCCGGCGCCGGCGGGCAGGCCGCCTGGGCCGATCCGGCTACCGGGATCTCCTTCGCCTACCTCACCAACGGCTTGGACCGCAACGACCTTGCCTCGGCCCGCCGCCGGGTCGCCCTCTCCGCCCGGGCCCTAGCTTGCGGCAAGAAGCAATAGACCCCGGCTGATCAGGGCTGTCCGAACGTCGAGACCTTGTCCACCCGGCACTCGAACAGCACCCGACGCTCGTCGATGGACGGATCGCGCAGGCCGTAGGGCGGCTCTGCGCCGGTGTACTTCGTCCAGACCCCGTCGAGCTGCTCGCTGACCCGGGCGCCCTCCGTGGGGTCGTCCTCGGATACCTCCCGCTCGACGGTGGCCTTCATCGACACCCAGTGGTACGGGTTCTGCGGGTTGATGAGGATCAGCGAGATCTCAGGGCTGCTGCGGATCCAGGCCGTCTTCTTGCGATGCGAGGCCACGTTGACCAGCACCTTGTCCCCGGCGTAGTCGAACCACATCGGGGTCAGGCTGGGCCGGCCGTCAGCGCCGATCACCGACACCACCGCAGTGACCTGCTCGTCGAGCAGCCGCTTGTAGGTGGGGTCGAGGTCATCGAGACTGTCGATCTCGCTTCGTTCCCCGATCCCGAACTGGCCGGCCTGCACGCCGGCCGACACGTCCAGGAATTGGTACAGCCTGATCGTCATTGTCAACTCCTCGCCGCTGGATCAGCCCGCACCCTATAGCCCGTCAGCGACGGAGGTGGCTCGAGTTCAGTTGCCCGGGCTGAACAGTCCGAATCGCCAGCCGGGGTCGCCCGGCACCATCGTGCCGGCCGTCTGGGAGGCCTCGCCCATCGCCCTGGACTTTGCCGCGATGCGCTCGGCCAGCGCCATTTGCCGGGCCTCCCAGCTCGCCAGAGCGCCGTCGAGGTCGTCGGCGCCGGACAGGGAGTCCCGTAGTGCCCACCCGTCGGCGCAGGCCTTGGCCGTGCCTGCTGCGACGTGGGGCCGCAACGCAGCGGCGGCGTCGCCGATCAGGATGGCGCGGCCTCTACGGAAACGGTGGGCGGTCATGTCGAATATCGCCTGGATGAAGGGCGCGTCGCAGGCCAGCACCAGTTCGGCCATCTGCGGTGCGAGCTGTGCGGCGGCATCGGCGTGCAGTGTCTCCACGAAGCGGTGCCGCACGAGTCCGGGCGGCACGGTGCCCGGCCGGTGGACGCCGTCGCAGTCCGTCATCAGGTCGTCGTAGGCCGGGCCGTCGACGTTGCGGTACCACACGAAGTTGAGGGCCCTCTCGCCGACGGTGATCGCGTCGTCGGGTCCGGGAATGGCGTAGGCGAGAATGTGGGAGCGTTGCAGGACCTGGTACACCATGGCGTCGGTGAAGAGCTCGGCAGTGCTCGGCGACAGCTCGCTCTCGAGGACGGTGCCTCGCCAGGCGACGTATCCGGCGTAGGTGGTCGAGGTGCGGGGCGCCACCGTCTCCCGCACGGTCGAGCCGATCCCGTCGGCGCCCACAACGAGGTCGCACAGGTGGGTGTCTCCGCCGGCGAAGCGCACCGCAGCCGACTCGTCTGACTGGGCCAAACCGGTGGCGCCGTAGCCGAGGTGGTACCGCTCCGGCGGCAGGCGTTCCAGCAGCGCCCGGTACAGCGTGTTCCACGAAGTGAAGCGATAGTGGGTGGCGGCCTTGTCGATGACGACTCCGCTACGGTCGACATAGCTCCAGTAGGTGAGCGTAAGGGCGACCTGGCGGGCCATACCGGTGCTGGCGCCGAGGCTGGTACCCACCTCGGTGAAGTACCGCTCGGTCATGGGCAGCACTGCGATGCCGGCCCCCCGCCCCTGCAGCGCCGCGCCCGAGCGCTCGAACACCTGGACATCGCAGCCCATCTCGTGCAGCAGCACGGCCGCGGTCAGCCCCCCGATTGAGCCGCCCACCACCCCCACGCGCAGCCCGTTCATTGTCCTGCCCGGCACGTCACGCGCACAGAACCTACTGGCATCACCTGGCTGGACATGTTCAGCCGGGCGGGCCGCCACGTTCATCACCTGACGGGACTGCCGGCGGTTGGGATCAGCACACCGGTGTGGCATCATGGCGGACCGGCGCCCGGCGCCGGAACCGCTCCCTTAGCTCAGCCGGCAGAGCGTCTCCATGGTAAGGAGAAGGTCGTCAGTTCGATTCTGACAGGGAGCTCGGCGCAGGCACCCGTCCTGCCCCTCCCGGCGACGTAGCTCAGTTGGTAAGAGCGCTCGACTCATAATCGAGAGGTCGACAGTTCGAGTCTGTCCGTCGCTACATGGAACGCCTAACCCGCGCGGCACACCGTCGCTACATGGAACGTGCCGCCGGCGAACCGTTGTGACTGCATCGCCCCGGCGCCGCCTGCGGTCCGTGAAGGACTCGGAGCGTAACGTCGGCGCTGATCGCGAGTCTCAATCCTCAGAGGACATGGTTGCTCTAGTCGAGCAGGCCAAGTCCGGCGACCGGGAGGCGTTCGACCGGCTCGTGCGTATCACCCACTCCGACGCGTACGCGCTGGCCCTGCGCCTCACGGGCAGTACGGAGGATGCACGAGACGTGGTTCAAGAGGCGTATCTGAGGGCCTACAAGAGCGTCGGCCGCTTCCGGGGTGAGGCGCTGTTCAGCACTTGGCTCTATCGCATCGTGGCCAATTGCGCGACCACCCACCTCAGTCGACGCCAGCGCCATCGTCACGACCATCTGGGCGCTCACGACGACGTGATCGACACCCGGCCCGACCACGACCCCGTCCTTCAAGGTGACCTGGCAGACCTGCGGGAGAATCTCGACGCCGCCATCCGAGAGCTTCCGGCTCGACTGCGCTCGGTCGTGGTGCTGCGGGACATGTACGACCTCCCCCACGAGGCGATCGCGGCAGAGTTGGGCATCTCTGTGACTGCGGCCAAGGTGCGCCTGCATCGAGCTCGCCGCCGCCTGCGTGAACAGGTTCTGCCCATGCCCGGAGAGGTATCGGATCGTGACGGGTGAACCTCCCGTCCCGGCAAGCGACGCCATGACCCACCCGCGCCGCGATTGCGAGTCGGTCAGCGACGCGCTGGCGGCGGCCGCCGGTGGAGACCGCGCCTTCGGACCCGCTGAGCTCAACCACCTGGAGTCCTGCCTGCGGTGCCGGGTGGAGCAGTCGCGCTACCGGCGATTGATGGACGCCATGCACTTGCTGCGCGAGAGCTCGGCGCCGGAAGACGCCCGGCTGGAGTCGCAGATCCTGGTGCATCTCGACCGGTACGGGCATCGCTGGGCGTGGGAGAACAAGCCCCGAGTCGCCGCGACCGTCGCCGCCGGGGCCGCGGCCGCGGCGGGTCTCATAGCGTTCACCGCCCGGCATCGCCGCGCCGCCAGACTGGCTTCCTAGCTCAAAGAAATCTGCGGTGTCCGGCGGGTCCGCCCGTAGCCGTTGGCGGCCCTGCACTGGTAGCCTTTCGGGGCTGCTGAGGGGCGTGGCTCAATTGGCAGAGCACCGGTCTCCAAAACCGGCGGTTGGGGGTTCGAGTCCCTCCGCCCCTGCAAATTGATGACGGCCACACCACAACCCGCACGAGGTGACTTCCACAAATGGCGATGAACCGTCAGCAGAAGCGGATGCTTCAGCGACAGGGCGAGATAGATGCTGAGGGCGCACCGGTCCGTACCCGCAATCGTGGCGCCTCGACGCCTCCCGCCGAGCGCACCTCGCCAGGTCAGTTCCTGCGCGAGGTCCGGGGCGAGCTCCGCAAGGTGGCCTGGCCCAGCCGGGCTGAGACCGTCAACTACTCGATCGTGGTCCTGGTCACCGTCATCGTGCTCACCGCCATGATCTACGGGCTCGACTGGGTCTTCTCGACCTTCATACTCGAACTCTTCGAATCCTGAGGTATCCCATGTCCGATGCATCCGTCTCCCCATCCGCAGCCGTCATCACCGAGGACGAGCTGTTCGACGAAGCAGATTCCGCCGACGAGGCCCCGGAGTCCGTCAGCCCCTACGACAAGCCGGGCAAGTGGTTCGTCGTGCACACCCAGTCCGGTTACGAGAAGAAGGTCAAGCAGAATCTCGAGGCCCGCACCGCCTCGATGAACATGGAGGGTCGCATTCACGAGGTGGTCATCCCGCTGCGCGACGTGCCGGAGTTCAAGAACGGCAAGAAGGTGATCTCCTCGAAGCGCTTGTTCCCCGGATACGTGTTCGTGCGCTGCGAACTCGACGAGGAGGTGTGGCCGGTCATACGCGACACGCCCAACGTCACAGGCTTCGTGAACCAGGGCGGCGCCCCGTCACCCCTGCGTCGCCGCGACGTCGAAGCCTTCCTCGGCGTGGAGGCCGACCGATCCCGGGAGGCGTCCAAGAGGGCCAAGCCGATGTTCGAGTACGGCATGGGGGAGACCGTCCGCGTCAAGGACGGCCCCTTCGCCGACTTCTCAGGGGAGATCATCGAGATCAACGAGGATCAGCTCAAGGTCAAGGTGCTCGTGAACATCTTCGGCCGGGAGACACCGGTCGAGCTCGAGTTCGCCCAGGTAGCCCGCCTGTAGGCGGGTCTGCGCCGCCGCGACGGGTTGGCGCCCGCCGCGGATGCCGCCACACTGCCACGTTCGTCCAGATCAACGTCCAGAGAGTCGCTCATGGCCCCCAGGAAGCAAGTTGCAGCCCTAGTGAAGATCCAGATCCCCGCGGGTCAGGCGACGCCTGCTCCGCCCGTGGGCACCGCGCTGGGCCCCCACGGCGTGGCCATCATGGACTTCTGCAAGGACTACAACGCTCGCACTGAGGACAAGCGGGGACAGATCATCCCGGCGGAGATAACGATCTACGAGGATCGGACGTTCACGTTCATCACCAAGACGCCGCCGACATCCTTCCTGATCCGATCTGCGGCCGGCTTGGAGAAGGCGGCGGAGACCCCGGGCCGCGAGACCGTCGGCACGATCACCGACGCTCAGCTGACGGAGATCGCCGAGATCAAGATGCCCGACCTCAACGCCAACGACTTGGAGGCGGCCAAGGCGCAGATCGAGGGCACCGCCCGCTCGATGGGCGTCACCGTCGCCTAGAGGCAGGGGAGCGACCATGGCCAGGGGCAAGAAGCACGTCGAAGCCACCAAGAGCTTCGACCGGATGCGCCTCCACAGCGACGCCGACGCGGTGAGCCTGGTGAAGAGCCTGGCGACCAGGCGCTTCGACGAGAGCGTCGACGTCGTCGTGAGGCTCGGAGTCGACCCCCGCAAAGCCGACCAGATGCTGCGGGGCACGGTGTCGCTGCCGTCGGGAACCGGCAAGGAGGTGCGGGTCGCGGTGTTCGCCCAGGGCGAGGCCGCGACCACGGCTCGCGAGGCCGGCGCCGACTTCGTGGGATCCGACGACCTGGCCGAGCAGGTGTCGGGGGGCATGACCGACTTCGACGTGGCCATCGCCACCCCCGACATGATGCCGGTGGTCGGCAAGCTCGGCCGGATTCTCGGTCCCCGCGGCCTGATGCCCAACCCCAAGACCGGAACCGTCACCACCGATGTGGTCCGCACCATCGAAGAGTTCAAGGGGGGCAAGGTGGAGTACCGCACGGACCGGTTCGCCAACGTGCACGTACCCATCGGCCGGGCGTCGTTCGAGGAGGAGGACCTGCTCAAGAACCTCCGGGCCGTCGTGGCCGAGCTCCAGCGGGCCAAGCCGGCCGCCGCCAAGGGCAAGTACGTGAAGAAGATGGTGCTCAGCTCTTCGATGGGTCCTGGCGTACGGATCGATCCCGCCGACGTCGGAGCGGCCGATTAGGCCGGTAGCATCGGCGAACTTCACCCCGCTCACCTGAGACATCCGGTGCGCTCCGCGGGGAGCACCAATGGGCCGGCAGGCCCGCCGGACGAGGAAGGCACCCATGACAGTCCCTAGGCCCGAGAAGGCGGCCGTCGTCGCCGAAGTGCGTGATCGGCTGGCGGCCAGCGACGCGGCCCTGCTGACCGAGTACCGCGGCCTGAACGTCGGTGAGATGGCCGAGCTGCGCCGGTCGCTGCGCGCGGCCGGCGGTGAGTACACGATCTACAAGAACACGATGGTCCGCCTGGCCACCGCCGAGTTGGGCCTGGACCTCGCCGATCTGTTGACCGGACCGACCGCGATCGCTTTCGTCGGTGCCCCCGACGGCGGCGGGGCACCGGATGCGGCCGCGGTGGCCAAAGCGCTTCGGGATTTCTCGCGTTCCAACCGCGCGCTCGTGCTCAAGGGAGGGGTGCTGGGTGACAAGGTGCTCAGCGCCGAGGACCTGGTCTCCCTGGCCGACCTTCCCTCCCGCGATCTGCTGCTCGCGCAGCTCGCCGGTGCATTCGGTGCGCCGCTGGTGAAGCTCGCCGGGCTGTTGCAGGCCCTGCCCCGCAACTTCGCCTACGGACTCCAATCGCTTATCGACGCCGGCGGCGCGGCCGGCGACACGGACCAGACATCCGATACAGACCAACCATCCGAAGAACAGGAGGCCTGACCATGGCAACCAAAGAAGAGATCCTCGACTCGATCTCACAGATGACAGTGCTCGAACTGAGCGAGTTGCTCAAGGAGTTCGAGGAGCGCTTCGATGTGACTGCCGCGCCGGCCGCGGTAGCGGTCGCCGCCCCCGCGGCGGGTGACGCGGGCGCCGAGGACGAGGAGGCCAAGGATTCCTTCGACGTCGTCCTCGCGGCCGTCGGCGACAAGAAGATCCAGGTGATCAAGGAGGTGCGCAGCCTCACATCTCTCGGTCTCAAGGAGGCCAAGGAGCTTGTCGACAACGCCCCCAAGCCGGTGCTGGAAGGCCTCAACCAGGAGGATGCCGACAAGGCCAAGGCCGCGCTGGAGGCAGTCGGCGCCGAGGTAGAACTGGCCTAGCACCCCTGTCGGCCGGGCGCGTCACGGCGCACCCTGATGATGCAGCGCCGCGTGGACCTCGACGGTCCCAGCAATTTCCGCGATCTCGGCGGCCTGCCCACCGCGGGCGGGGGATCGACGCGGTTCGGTCTCGTGTACCGGGCCGACCGGCTCTGCACGCTCACCGACGCCGACCTGCGGCGTCTCGAGAGCGCCGGCATCCGCCACGTGTTCGATCTACGTTCCGAGACTGAGGCGGCTGACTTCCCCGACCGGCTGCCGGCGGGGGCGGCCTACGTGAGGCTGTCGATGACGAGCGACCAGACGTTCCAGGCTCGCACCATCTACGAGCGCATCGTCGACGGCGAGATCAAGTCCTACGGCGAGGCTGAGATGGTGGCGGGCTACCTGCGCATGCTGCAGAACTTCGGCGCCTCTCTGGCGCGCATCGTCCGGCAGGTGGGCCAAGGCGAGCCCACCGTCATCCACTGCACGGCGGGCAAGGACCGCACCGGTGTGGCCTCCATGCTCCTGCTGGACCTCGCCGGGGTGGCCGCCGAGGACGTGGTGGCCGACTACGCGCTGTCGTCGGAGCGGCGTCCCAGCCTCCAGATGGACCAGACCGAAGCCAGGTCGCTGGTTCCCATGCTGGAGGACTACGGCCTCGACCCGGCCGGGTTCGCGCCGTTGTGGGAAGCCCGTCCCGCAGTGATGGCGGCCGTGCTGGAGGGCCTCCACGACCGCTGGGGCGGAGCGGCCTCCTACCTGGCCGCCGCGGGCATGGATGATTCGGAACTGGCGACCGTCCGAGCCTGCCTGCAGGCCTGACAGTGCTGGTATAGACGCGGCTGACTTCATCAACTATGGTCTGTTTCTGACCGAACCGCCGGGGTGGTTGCGGCCAGCTTTGCCGCGCGCTAGCATTCCTGCCACCGTGGTCGTCTGTGCGCGCTGGGAGGCGGCTCCCGTGGCTAATCCCTCTCTCGTCACGCGCGCGCGCACGTCCACGTGAAATCAGATCAGCCGGCCCTCGGGAGTATCACGTGACCGCACGCGCCGCTTCACGCGAACGCTACTCGTTCGGAAATCTCGAGGAGATCCTCGAACTTCCCGACCTCATCGCGATCCAGCGGGAGAGCTTCTCCTGGCTTATGACCGAGGGTCTGGCCCGAACCTTCAGGGACATCTCGCCGATCTCCGACTACAGCGAGACGCTGCGTCTCGAGCTGGAGTTCGATCCCGACGATGAGGAGCTTCATCCGCCGCCCAAGTTCACGGTGGATGACTGCAAGGAGAAGGACATGACCTACTCCGCTCCCATCTTCGTGCGGGCCCGCTTCCTCAACGCAGGAACGGGCGAGATCAAGGAGCAGATCGTCTTCATGGGCGACTTCCCCATGATGACGGAGAAGGGCACCTTCATCATCAACGGCACCGAGCGGGTGGTGGTGTCCCAGCTCGTCCGTTCGCCCGGCGTGATCTTCCAGCCCGGCGAGCGCTACCGCCTGCGAAACCTGGCCAAGTACCAGCTCGTGACGGGCACGATCCATCCCTACCGGGGCGAGTGGATCGAGTTCGATGTCGAGCAGAAGCCCCGCAAGGAGATCACCGCGGGCGTGCGGGTCGCCCGCAAGCGCCGCCTGCCGCTGTTCACGCTGCTCCGGGCCCTCGGCTACGACGAGGAGAACCACCCGGGGTTCCTCGAGCGCTTCGTGGAGCACTTCGACTTCCTGGCCGAGCAGTGGGAGAAGCAGGGTCACCTGGCACCCACGCGCGACGATTCCCTCATCGAGATCTACAAGCGGGTGCGGCCTGGCGACCCGGCCACCGCAGAGACGGCCCGCTCGTACTTCGAGAACTCGTTCTTCAGCGGTCGCCGCTACGACCTGTCCCGGGTGGGCCGGCACAAGCTCAATCGCAAGCTCGGCCCGGAGTTCGACTTCCTCGAGCAGACCCTCGGACTGGAGATCGAGCGACCCGATCCCGACCAGTCGCTGCTGTCGCCCTGCGAGATGCTGGCCGCGGCCACCTATCTGCTCAACCTGGCCAAGGGTGTGCCCGGCTACCGGCTCGACGACCAGGACCACTTCGCCAACCGCCGCATCCGCAGCGTCGGCGAGCTGATCCAGAACCAGGTGCGCATCGGCCTGTCGCGCATGGAACGGCAGGTGCGGGAGCGCATGACCACCCAGGACGTGGAGGCGATCACGCCGCAGACGCTGATCAACATCCGTCCCGTGGTCGCATCCATCAAGGAGTTCTTCGGAACGTCGCAGCTGTCGCAGTTCATGGACCAGGTCAACTCGCTGTCGGGCCTCACCCACCGGCGACGGCTCTCCGCGCTCGGGCCGGGGGGCCTCAGCCGGGAGCGGGCCGGGTTCGAGGTGCGCGACGTTCACTTCTCCCACTACGGCCGGATGTGCCCCATCGAGACGCCCGAGGGTCCCAACATCGGACTCATCGGCGGTCTGGCCTCCTTCGCCCGGGTCAACGAGTTCGGCTTCATCGAGTCGCCCTACCGGCTGGTGCCCGATGCCGTCATCACGGAGAAGAAGGGGGAGGAGAAGACGGTCAGGTCCGTTGTCGACCATCTCGTCGAGAGGGGCAAGGAGATCGTCGAGGTGCCCGACGGGAGCAAGATCGTCTATCTGTCCGCTGACGAGGAAGAGGACTACGTCATCGCTCAGGCGAACGCCCCCACCGACGCCGACGGGCGCTTCGTCAACCCGCGGGTCCTGGTGCGGCGCTCGCCGCAGGCGGCATCGCTCGAGGATCTGAAGGTCCAGCTCGAGCGTGAGGTCTTCTTCGGGGCCACTACCGAGATCTCCTTCGTGCCTCCCGACGAGGTGCATCTGATGGACATCTCGCCCAAGCAGATCGTGTCGGTGGCCACCGCCCTGATCCCCTTCCTCGAGCACGACGACGCCAACCGCGCCCTAATGGGCGCCAACATGCAGCGCCAAGCGGTGCCGCTCGTCCGCACCGAGGCTCCCTACATCGGCACCGGGGTGGAGGGCCGGGCGGCGCGCGACGCGGCCGACATGGTGATCGCGTCCGCCAACGGCACCGTCGTCGAGGTGGACGGTGACCGCATCGTCCTGGACTACGCGAACCGGGGACCGACCGAGATCCCGCTGCGCAAGTTCGAGCGGTCCAACCAGGACACCTGCATCAGCCAGAAGCCGCTGGTGCGCCGGGGCGACAAGGTCTCGGCCGGCGACGTGCTGGCCGACGGCCCGTCCACCGACCACGGGGAGCTGGCACTGGGCAAGAACCTGCTGGTGGCCTTCATGTCCTGGGAGGGATACAACTTCGAGGACGCCATCATCCTGTCGGACCGCCTGGTACGTGACGACGTGCTCACGTCAATCCACATCCACGAGCATGAGATCGACGCCCGCGACACCAAGCTGGGCTCCGAGGAGATCACCCGGGACATCCCCAATCTCTCCGATGACATCCTCGCCGATCTCGACCACCGCGGCATCATCCGCGTCGGTGCCGAGGTCGGCCCGGGCGACGTGCTGGTGGGCAAGGTCACGCCCAAGGGCGAGACCGAGCTGACGCCGGAGGAGCGGCTGCTGAGGGCCATCTTCGGCGAGAAGGCCCGGGAGGTGCGCGACACCTCCCTCAAGGTTCCCCACGGCGAGTCCGGCAAGGTGATCGACGTCAAGGTGTTCGACCGCGACGATCCCAACGCCGGTGAGCTCCCGCCCGGCGTGAACCAGCTGGTGCGGGTGTACGTGGCCCAGAACCGCAAGATCAGCGTGGGCGACAAGCTGGCCGGCCGCCACGGCAACAAGGGCGTCATCTCGAGGATCCTCCCGATCGAGGACATGCCCTTCACTGCGGACGGCACGCCGGTCGACATCATCCTGAACCCCCTGGGCGTGCCATCGCGCATGAACGTCGGCCAGGTGCTGGAGGCTCACCTCGGCTACTGCGCCCGGTACGGCTGGGAGATCGAGGGCAAGCGGGTCGGCGGCGAGCCCATCAGGGGGATCGAGCGCAAGACCCGCACGGTCACCCCGCCCGCGGTCCATGTGGCCACTCCCGTCTTCGACGGCGCGACCTGGGACGAGCGGGACCTAGCTCAGGGGAAGCCGACCATCGTCGACATTCTCACCAACCTGAACCCGGAGGGCCCGGAGGGCCGCAGGCTGATCAACATCGACGGCAAGCAGACGCTCTACAACGGGCGCACCGGCGAGCCCTACGACAACCCGGTGACCACCGGCCACGTCTACATGATGAAGCTGGCTCACCTCGTCGACGACAAGATCCACGCCCGCTCCACCGGCCCGTACTCGATGATCACCCAGCAGCCTCTGGGCGGCAAGGCCCAGTTCGGCGGCCAGCGCTTCGGTGAGATGGAGGTGTGGGCCCTGGAGGCCTACGGAGCAGCGTTCTGCTTGCAGGAGCTGCTCACCGTGAAGTCGGACGACGTGCTCGGCCGGGCCAAGGCGTACGAGGCCATCGTCAAGGGCGAGAACGTTCCCGACCCGGGCATCCCGGAGAGCTTCAAGGTGCTCATCAAGGAGATGCAGTCGCTGTGCATCAACGTCGAGGTTCTCTCCGCGGCGGGTGAGCACATTGAGATGCGCGAGCTGGACGAGGAGAGCCTCCGAACGGTGGAGGCCCTCGGGATCGACCTGCAGCGCCCCGAGCGCGGCAGTGACGAAGACGACTTGGCCCGCGCCGCCCGCCGCTGAGCCGGCAAGCACCGAACCGACAGAACGCAACTACTCAACGCTACGAGAAGCACGACTGGAGACGGCATGCTCGACGTCAACGATTTCAGCGATCTGAAGATCGGCCTGGCCAGCGCCGACTCGATCCGCACCTGGTCGAACGGAGAGGTCAAGAAGCCCGAGACGATCAACTACCGCACGCTCAAGCCCGAGAAGGACGGCTTGTTCTGCGAGAAGATCTTCGGACCCACCCGCGACTGGGAGTGCTCCTGCGGCAAGTACAAGCGGGTGCGCTTCAAGGGCATCATCTGCGAGCGCTGCAACGTGGAGGTGACCCGCTCGAAGGTGCGGCGCGAGCGCATGGGCCACATCGAGCTGGCCGCCCCGGCCGTGCACATCTGGTACCTGCGGGGCACCAGGTCCTGGCTGGCCTACCTGCTGATGGGCACCCAGCCCAAGGAGGAGCTCAAGGCCAAGCAGCTCGAGAAGGTGATCTACTTCGGGGCGAACCTCGTGATCAGCGTGGACGAGGACCGGCGCCACACCGACAAGCCCGAACTCGAACTGGAGGTCCGCCGCGAGCTTGAGGCCATAGAGGCCGATGGGCGCCTCGCGCTCACCCAACGCTCCGAGCAGCTCGAGGCTGAACTAGCCGAAGCCGAAGCGGCCGAGGCCAAGGAATCCGAACTGCGGGCTCTGCACCGTCAGGCAGACAAGGACTTCGAGGACATCAACGAGCGCTTCGAGGCTGAGCGCGAGCGGCTCGAGAGGGCCTGGGAGGTCTTCTCAGACCTGTTCAGCCGTCAGATCATCGAGGACGAGGAGCTCTGGCGCGAGCTGGTTGACCGCTGGCCCGAGTACTTCGAGGGCGGCCAGGGCGCCGACGCAATAGCCCGCCTCATCGCGGCGCTCGACTTCGACGCCGAGGAGGCGACGCTGCGGAACC
>VXWX01000037.1 GCA_009835735.1 Acidimicrobiaceae bacterium | reverse complement strand
TCGGCGTCCACCGCTACCAGCCCGAGGACTGGGGCTTCACCGCCGAGTCGCTGCGGACGGCCCTGGCCCCCTACATCGCCCACTACGGAGTGGCCAATGAGTGACCAGCCCAACGACGCTGACTTGCCTTTGGATACCGCATCCCGGCGGGCGCTCCACGAGCTGATCGACCTCCTCGGCGAGGTCGACCGGCGCTGGGCGTCACCCGAATGGAACCTCCACACCGACGACGACATCGTCGACGCCCACCGGGCCCTCATGCACATGCTGCAATGGGGCCTCGTCGGGCTGTTCGAGCGCGACCCGGCCGCCCCCCGGTTCCATCGCATCGTCGACCCCAACCGCAAGGTCCTGGGCGACAACCCCGACGCCGTCTTCTTCTACGCCCCCGTCTCCGCCGACCACGTCTACCGTCTTGTCGGCGAGACCAAGGGCGCCGCCTACGTGTCGGTCACCGTCGAGTCCGGCGCCTCCTGGGGATCGATGAGCAACCAGACAGTCGGCGTGCTCAACGACGAGTCGTTCGACGTCGACGCCGACGGCCGCTTCGAGATCCAGCTCGGCGGCGAGCCCCGCCCCCGCAATTGGCTGGCCCTGCCCGAGCGCTCCGGATCGATCACCACCCGCCACTACTTCGAGGGTCCCACCTACGCGGCCGCCGACCCGTCTCGCGTCCCCGTCATGCGGATCCGGGTCATCGACGGCGACGGCAACCCGGTCGCCACGCCACCGCCCCGCCCGTCCGACGACTCCGTGGCCGCCGGCATCCGCCGGGTCGCCGGCCTGGTGCGGGAGCTCACCGTCGACCGCCCGCCCATGGCCAGCGACCAGACCCGCACCTGGGTGTCACGGGTGCCCAACGTGTTCCCCCCGCCGGACCGGCCCGGCGACCTGGGCCTGTCCGCCTTCGATACCGCCTACGCCATGGCCCCGTTCCTGATCGGCCCCGACGAGGCCCTGCTGATACGGGCCCGCTGGCCCGAGTGCCGCTACGGCAACGTCTGCCTGTGGAACCGCCACCTGCAGACTCTCGACTACGCCAACCGGCCGATCTCGCTCAACCGGGCCCAGACCGTCGCCGACGCCGACGGCCGCTTCACCGCGGTCATCGCCCACACCGACCCCGGCGTACCCAACTGGCTCGACACCGAGGGCCGCCCCTTCGGCATCGTCTACTGGCGGTTCATTCTCCCCGAAGGCGACATAGATGACATCGACACCGCCCAAGCCGAGGTCGTCCCCCTAGCCGAACTCCGATCCCGACTCTGATGCGCCGGCCAGCTCAGGCCGTTCCGACGTCGAGGTAGTACGTTCGGGTCACATCGCGAGACCCTCGGAGGCTGAGATGGCAGGGGACAGCGCGCACGACGACGGCTACTACGACCTCGGGTCGTTCACCTGGCCGGTCACGACCGACGACCCGCAGGCCCAGACCTGGTTCGACCGGGGGATGGCGTGGTGCTACGGCTTCAACCACGACGAGGCCATCGCCTGCTTCGAGCACGCCCTGGCACTTGACCCCAACCTGGCCATGGCCCACTGGGGCATCGCCTACGCCATCGGCCCCAACTACAACAAGCCCTGGGAGGACTTCGACGAGGACGACCTGCGCCAGTCGCTCGAGCTGGCCCAGGCGTCCACCGCCGCAGCCGCCCGCGCCGCAGCCGAGACCACGCCCGTCGAGCAGGCCCTGATCGCCGCGCTGGCCGAGCGCTACCCGTCTCCCTCCGACGAACCCGCCGACTCCGACGACTTCTGCTCCTGGAACGACGCCTACGCCGACGCCATGCGGGCCGTCCACCGGGCCCACCCCGACGACCTCGACGTCTGCGCCCTGTTCGCCGAGGCCGTCATGAACCGCACCCCCTGGGCGCTGTGGGACCTGGTCACCGGCGAACCTGCCGACAACGCCGGCACCGTCGAGGCCACCGAGGTCCTCGAAACCGCCTTCGCCGACCTCGACTCCCAAGGCGCCAACCAGCATCCCGGCCTGCTGCACATGTACGTGCATCTCATGGAGATGTCGCCCCACCCCGAGCGGGCCCTCAAGGCCGGCGACACGCTGGTCGACCTCATCCCCGACGCCGGGCACCTGGTCCACATGCCCACCCACATCGACGTCCTGTGCGGCCACTACCAGAACGTGGTGGCCCGCAACCACGCCGCCGTCGTGGCCGACCGCCGGTACCTGGCCCAGGAGGGCCCGGCCAACTTCTACACCCTCTACCGCTGCCACAACTACCACTTCAAGGCGTACGGGGCGATGTTCCTGGGCCAGTACGGCCCGGCCATGGACGCCGCCGAGGAGATGGTTGAGACCCTGCCCGCCGGGCTCCTCGGCCCCGACGATGCGCCGCTGGCCGACTGGCTGGAGGGCTTCGTGCCCGTCAAGCAGCACGTGCTGATCCGCTTCGGGAAGTGGCAGGAGATCCTCGACCAGCCGTTCCCCGAGGACGCCGACCTCTACTGCGTCACCACCGCCATGATGCACTACGCCCGGGCGGTGGCCTACGCGTCCACCGAGCGGGTCGACGAGGCGGTGGCCGAGCAGCAGGCGTTCTACGCCGCCCGGGGCCGGGTACCCGAGAGCCGGACGCTGTTCAACAACACCTGCCTCGACATCCTGGCCGTGGCCGAGGCCATGATGACCGGCGAGGTCGAGTACCGGAAGGGAAACTTCGACGCCGCCTTCGAGCACCTCGGCCGGGCCGTCGAGCTAGACGACAACCTGCCCTACGACGAGCCGTGGGGCTGGATGCAGCCCACCCGCCACGCCTTGGGCGCGCTGCTGATGGAGCAGGGCCGCCTGGACGAGGCCGAGGCCGCCTACCGGGCCGACCTGGGCCTCGACGGCCAGCTGCGCCGGGCCTGCTGGCATCCCGACAACGTCTGGAGCCTCCACGGCCTCCACGAGTGCCTGACCCGCCGGGGCGAGACCGTCGAGGCCAACCACATCAAGCAGCGCCTCGACGTGGCCCAGGCCCGGGCCGACGTCCCGATCGAGTCGTCGTGCTACTGCCGCCTAGAACGCGCCGCCTGACGCCCCCCGCCGTCCCCCCGGATTCTCGGGTGGATTGTCCGCGTATACCACCCATAACCAACCCGAGATTTGCGGCGAAGGATCTCGGTGGGGTTGCACGCGTTCACCGCGCATAACCGTCCCGAGATCTTGGCGGGGATTTCTCGGGTTGGTTGTCCGCGTTCACCACCCATAACCGCGCCGAGATTTTGGCGGAGTGGCCGGCTGACCGCGCTGCTCGACTACCGGCTGACCGAGCCTCCCGCGGAACGGGGCCTAGCGTGGTGACGTGACTTCCCGGGTCCGTGTACTGTGCGGCCTGCTGGCTGCACTCGCATTGGTTGCCAGCGCCTGTTCGAGCGGCAGCGACACGGACACGACCGGGTTCACCGGCGACGAGGCACCCGGCGACACGCTGGAGGCCGAGGTGCCAGAGGCTGCGGCGCCAGAAGGCGAAGCCCCCGAGACGGCAGCCTCCGAGACGGCAGCGCCGGAGGCCGCGGCTGAAGACGCCGACACGGCCGAGCCCGAGCCCGCCGCGGACGAGTCCGTTGCTGACCCGGCTTTGCTGGAGCCACGCGAACGCGGTGTCTTGCGCAACTTCCTGGGGTACGAATTTCCGCCGGCCCCGGACGTCCCGACCGGGCCGATCGACCAGGCTGCGGTCGACATTCTCGAAGTCATCTGGGCCGGCCTGGAACTGGGCGGGTTCGACGGCGGACTGGTAGCCGCCCTCGGCAACACCGGCGACGCCCGGCTGGCCTGGATCATGTCCGACCTGCTCCGGTTCTTCTACATCGGCGACATCCACGACGGGGCCGTCTCCGCCTTCCAGCGCCTCACCGGGGTGAGGCTGCACGACGACCCCGTCGCCGAGCGCAGCTCGTGGCAGTCGGTCACCGACCACCTGATCGCCTGGGACCTGCCCGCCTTCGACCGCTACACCGACTACAAGCACCGCCTGTTCCTGCTGGTCGAACCCCGCTGGGAGCCGCTGTTCGCCGACCCCGACGCCGACATCGACTGGCGCCTGGTGAGCTGGGGCGGGGTGCGGATCGACGACCGGGCCTTCGGCGACCAGCGGGTCTGCGCGCAGGGCTGCATCCCCGCCCTGGACAATCCGGCGGTGACCGACGCGGCCGGCGGCTCGTGGTACGCCGACGACGGCATCGTCTTCGCGGTGGTGATCAACGACGAGGCCCGGGCCTACCCCCGCCACATCATGGAGATCCACGAGATGGTGAACGAC
>VXWX01000020.1 GCA_009835735.1 Acidimicrobiaceae bacterium | reverse complement strand
AGTAGATGAGCAGGAAGTCGGCCAGGCTGTCGTACTGGTACAGGTCGGCGACCTCCTCATGTGGCGGCAGTTCGAGCTTGTGCTTGGCCGCCAGGGACGCGAACGTGGCCGCGTCCACGGCGCCCTCCAGATGCAGATGCAGTTCGGCCTTGGGCATCTGCCGAAGTGCGGTCTCAACGTCCATTTCATGCTCCCCGCTGCCGGTGGCGACCCTGTCCGGATCGCTCTTGCGGCCGAGCATACGCGGTGGCCCCCGCATGCTTCGGAGCGGGGAACGAGCCGTTAGCTTGGGCCCGGTGAGCGGCAGTGAAGATCCCCAGCAGGCGGGTCCGGCCCTGGAGAGGCTGCCCGAGGACTGGGACCGAGCCCTGGCGGTAGTAGCCCATCCCGACGACCTGGAGTACGGCGCCTCGGCGGCCGTGGCCTGCTGGACCGCCGCAGGAAAGGACGTCCGCTACGTGCTGGCCACAAGGGGTGAGGCCGGCATCGACTCCATGCCTCCCGACCAGACCGGTCCCCTGCGCACGGCCGAGCAGGTAGCGGCCGCGGCCGCAGTGGGCGTGTCGGTGGTCGAGTTCCTGGACCACCCCGACGGCCTGGTCGTCAACGGGATCGAGCTGCGGCGGGACCTGGCCGCCGCCATCCGCCGTCACCGGCCCGAGGTGATCATCGGATCGAACTTCCGCGACCGGTGGGGCGAGTCGGGGCCGTGGAACCACGTCGATCACCGGGAACTCGGCCGGGCCCTGCCCGACGCGGTCCGCGACGCGGCGAACCGCTGGCTGTTCACCGACGCGGGCGAGCCTTGGGGCGGCGTCCGCTGGATCGCCTTCGCCGGCTCGTCGGCGCCCACCCACGCGGTGGATGTCACCGACCACATCGCCGAGGGCGTGGCCTCGCTGGTCTGTCATAGCACCTACATCGACAACCTCGGCGACGGCGCGTTCGATCCCGACTCGTTCCTGCGCGGCGCCTGCCACCAGGTCGGCGGGACTATCGGCGTGGAGTTCGGGGTGGCCTTCGAGCTGGTCCCGGTGTAATCGCCCGGCGACTCGACAATCTCAAGATCCGGCTCTGAGTCGGCTCAGGCTCCGGGGAGCGTGTCACAGGGCCTCTGTACGGTCGGGCTCATGGTTGAAGTGAGTCCAGTCGGCGCCAGGGAGACGACGTGAAGGCGCGCCGTAGCAGCTGGAAGGCCGAGCCTCTCACCGTCCCGCAGCCGATCCCGCCGCCTGCCCGTGTCTGGACCAGGGGCGAGATGGGCGCTATCCGGCGCGGCTACGTCCCTCAAATCATGGATGAGAAGTGGTTCATCTTCATGGAGGGGGACCGCCTGTTCGCGCATCGCAGCTGGACCGGAATCGGCGTCTACGAGGCGACGTTCGCCCGCACGAGGGGCGGCTACGTCATCGAGTCTGCGGTCGTCACCGGCGACGACACCGAATACCGGCGCTCCTCGGACGAGGCCGAGTCGCAGACTCTCGAGGTGCTCATCATCAGCCACCTGCTGGGCGAGGAACCCTCCGAGGAGCAGCTCGCCGGCCATCACCCCGTCAGACAATGGGAGTTCATGGTGCCGAACGTGCCGAAGCAGATGTTCCTTCCACGAGTCATCAAGCGGGCCGGCCCCGAATCGGACGCCTAGAAGAAGCTGGCGGCACCGGGAGCATCGCTCGCACCGACCCGCTGCATCGGCGCGGTGGGTACGGTCGTGGCGTGGCGCCGGATCAGACTCCTGTCATCGTCGGGGTGTCGATTGCGGCGCCGCGCGATCCGGATGCGCTTAGCGAGCCGGTTTCCCTGATGATCGACGCGGCACGGGCCGCAGCCGATGACAGCGGGGCGGCCGGCATGGCCGCGTGGGTCGACTTAGTGGCCGTGGCAGGCGGGTTGTGGAGCTATCGCAATCCGGGGCACTGGATCGCTCGCGCGATCGGTGCCGATGCCCGCACGATGTTGACCACCATCAGCGGACAGACGCCGGTTGCGCTGCTGGCCGACATCGCCGAACGCCTCCAGCGGGGCGTGCTCGGCGCGGCGCTGATCGTCGGCGGCGAGTGCACCCGGTCCCGCCGCAGGGCGAGGCGGCGCGGCGTAGACGCTCCCCGGCACGTCGACACCGAGCGTCCGCCCGACGAGGTGTGGGGGTCGCCGCTGGTGATCGGGGATCCGGGGGCGGAGGCGGTCGCCGGCCACATGCCCAGGAACGCGTTTGCGCTGCTTGAGAGCGCCATCAGGGCGAAGCGGGGCGAGACGATGGCCGAGAACCGGCGCCGGGCTGCGGAACTCTGTGCCGGGTTCGCGGCGGTCGCGGCCGACGTGGAGCACTCCCCCACCGAGCGTGCGATGTCGGCCACCGAGATCGTCGAGGTCTCGCCCGAGAACCGGATGGTGAGTTGGCCGTACACGAAGGCCATGTCGGCCAACAACACGGTCGACCGGGCCGGCGCTCTGCTGGTCTGCTCGCTGGACGTGGCTCGGGAACATGGCGTACCGCCAGATCGCATGGTCTTCCCGCATCGGATCTCCATGGCCGACGACACCGACTTCGTGGCCAGCCGGCGCGATCTGGCCGTCCATCCCGGCCTGCAGGCGGCCGCCGACGACATGCTGTCGTTCACCGGTGACTCGGCCGGCATAGACCGCTTCGATCTCTATGCCTGCTTCCCGTCGATGGTCGCGCTCGCCGTGGAGGCGCTCGGGATCGACGCGGGTCGCCCGCTCACCGTGTCGGGAGGCTTGGCCTTCACGGGCGCGCCCACCAACTTCGGCGCCGGCGAGGGTCTGATCGCCATGGTCGACTGCCTGCGCGAGGACGCTCCGGGCATCACAGGCCTGGTCCACGGCAGCGGCGGCATGGCAGCCAAGCACGCTCTAGGACTGCTGTCCGCGTCCCCGCCGACAGAGCCGTTCGTCGCTTCCCGCCAGACCCCGGAACTGCATCCGAGCGCCCTAGCCGCCCCCGACCGCAACGGCCCGGCCGTGATCGATGGCGTAACCGTCGACTACCTCCAGGAGTCTCCGACCGTGGTCGCACTAGTCCGCTTCAACGACGGAAGCCGTGCCTGGGCCACCTCAAGCGACCAGACGACCGTCGAAGCGGTCACCACCACCGAGACAGTCGGAGCAGCCGCCGATGTCCAAGGCGGTCAACTGCTCCTCACCTGAGCACGCTCCTGGTCTGTATGCACATGCGCATCGGTGTATATGATGAAGGTATGCAGAAACAGCGGGTGACGGTCACGGTGGATGAGGAGCTGCTCCAGGAGGCGAGTACTGCTGTGAGCGAGGGGCGCTCACGCTCGGTCAGCGAGTGGATCGGCGAGGCGATGTCCCAGCGTCGTGACCGGGACCAGCGACTGGCCGTGCTGAGCCGTCTGGTGTCCGAGTACGAGGCCGAGCATGGCGTGATCTCCGACGACGAGATCGAGGAGCAGGCCCAGCGGGACCGGGACGCGGCTGCCTCGCTGAGGATCGCGGCCCGGCGGGCAGGATGAGCGACATCCTGGACTCGGGCGCCCTCATTGCGCTCGAAGCCGACGATCGCCGCATGTGGCGCCGCCTCAAGGCCGCCCTGCAGGCTGAGAGCCCTCCGAAGACCCACGGTGGCGTCGTCGCGCAAGTGTGGCGGGGCGGAGCCGGCCGCCAGGCGCGCCTCGCCGCGGCGCTAGGGGCCGTCGAGGTCGTTCCGCTGGACGAGGGGCTGGGGCGGCGCGCCGGGGTCCTGCTGGCTCGCTGCGGCCTTACGGACGCAATCGACGCGGCGCTGGTCTGCTTGGCCGGCCACGGCGATCAGATCTTCACGTCAGATCCCGACGACATGGCTGCGCTGGCCGCCGCCAGCAACCGGCGAATCGACGTAGTCCCGGTCTGATCAGCGGGTTGCTCCCCTACTGGAGTTCGTCGGCTACTGGGAAGACGTTCGACGTCATGCCGCCGTCGACGATTATTTTTTGGCCGGTGGTGTAGACGCCGTCGGCGGAGGCCAGGTAGGCCGTAGGTGCCGGCGATCTCGGTGGGTAAGCCGAGGCGGTTCATGGGGACGATCGGCCAGCTCTCCCGGGCGGCCTGCATGGCCTCCTCGCTGCCCAGCAGCGCCAGCGACATGGGGGTGTCGAGCGGGCCGGGGCTGACACAGCTCACCGTCCCGGCGGCCACCATGGCGCGGGCCGCGGCCTAGTCCAGCACGAACGACGCAGTGAGCTTAAGGTCCACTCCTCGAGCTGAGTTCCAGGGAACAGGTTGATCGAGTTGGCGCCGGCGTTGCTTACCAGCACGTCGACGCGGCCGTCGCCCCGCACCGCCTCGTCCACGGCGCGCGGGCAGTCGGACGGGTTGGCCACGTCGCCGACCGGCCCGAAAGACTGAGTCGGGCAGATCGATACCGATCCCGCCGGTACGTGCGGGTCCGGATACGCCCGAACGAGCTCGGCCGATGAACGGGGCTTCCGTGCCGTCGGGCTTCTTGGGATGAGTGCGGCGACCTAGGTGTAGCAGTGGATCACTCCCATATCGATGCCCGCCATTCCACGAGACGTCGCTCTAGAAGGCACCAACGGTCGAGTGACAGCAGCTCGGAAACACCGAACCTGCAATCGGTGAGATAGAATTCACCGTGAGCCCGACTAAGGCCAGGTAGGGAGAGTTTCTGTTGTCCAACTTTGTACAGCACTTCGATGCTGTTCCTCAGTTCTGGCAGTTTATCGGAGGCCTGCAGTCTGATGATCTGCTAGTTGAGCTAATTCAAAACGAATTAGATGCCAATGCGTCGAACACTACTATCACCTTCATGTCCGATCGGCTAGTGTGTCAAGGTGACGGTGATTATGTCAGCGAAGACGGATGGTTGCGCTTAGCCTATGTGATGGGAGCTGGAGACCAAGTCGAACGAAAACAATTTAGGATAGGCATCAAGAACCACGGCCTAAAGGCATGCTTCCGGCTCGGTGACAACATCATCTTGCGATCAGACGGACAACAGATGATCCAGACGCTATACAAGAATGGCGACAGTAGCCATCCGTCGCCCGGCACCTTTCGGGAGCCGATCGCAGATCCCGATGCCCCACCTACTGGATGTGCAGTCGAGGTTCCCTATCGACAACAGAAGCTCGTAGTCATGAAAGGCGAGGCCTTAACGCTCGACGTTCCTAACGACGACTTCCTCGAGGATCTCTTTAGAACCGCCTGTAACAGCCTTTCAACAAGGCTGCTGGGGGTCGTACGGCCAGGAATACGTGACAAGTATACTCTTCACCTTAACCACCATGCTCTAGGCACAGTTAAGCTTCATTGGGTAGCCAAGAGGGGGCGCAATATCACCGGCCGAGGCCAGAAGCGCTTTCTGATCTTTCGCAGAGAGTGCGACACGGTTTCGGATGTGGATGCAATTCGATCATCGACCATCTACGAGCAGGCCTGCACGTTCCGGATCCCATTCCGCCCAGGGAAACGACCTGAGATACCCGACTTTTTTGCCAGGGACAAGCGATCGTTCTTCGGAGAAATATCGTGGTTCACTAGCAAGAGTGGAAGTCCAAGATCAACCGTCGGAGTCAGGAGATATCCCATAGCATATGACACGACTTCTGACTCAGCCCTGACTGGCGTAGGTGTCCACTATTCTGCACCGTTCATCTCCGACGCAGAGAGACATGGAGTTAGTCAGATCGATGCGCGCAACAGTCATATAGATGATGCCTGCAAAGATGCACTAGTCGAGATTATGGGTAGCTATCTGCTACATCGACATGGGCCGAAGGCCATGGACCTATATCTGGCAGACGATACCCGTCCGAAGCATGACGTGCTGCGAGACCTACTAAAGCGCACCATTGACAAGCAGATGCTACCAATCGAGGGCGGTACGGTGCGAGGGAAACGGGGTTCACGGCGACTTTCCCTCGGACCGAGAAAGCGCTCACCTGACGGTCTGTGTCGCGTCGTCTTGCCGGTGTACACATGGGACCGCGGGTCCATTTCTCCTCTTCTCGCCAAGATTTGTCCGCGAGATGAAGATCAGATTGATGCGACAGTGCCCAGCACGCTATTGGAGTGTCTGAGCGATTGCTCCTATTCATCTGAGGCAGAGTTTAGCGATATTCCAATCACTTTTGATGAACTTGACGCTATTCAACGGCTCCAGCCGCTGGTGGACGCACACCACTTTCCTTGGAAGGACGAGTCCGACTGGCGTGCGGCACTCGGTAGTTCAGCCATCTGCAGCGCATATCTCCAGGTCGTCTATGAGACGATCATTAACGGCGGCTTCGAATCGGAGTCGGCAGTGGCAGAGCGTGCATACGTCGCTACAAGTGAGTCGACCGCGCAGCCACTAGCCGAGCTCTATAGCGCCGTGAGTTTGCCTCCGAGTCTTGGACCAGGCATACATGTAACGATTCTGCACCCCGACCTGCACAATCATCGACTTCTAAGAAGGCCGGCATGGAAGCCGTCGCCCTTCACCTTGGATGACTTTCTCGATCATGCGCATCTAGAGACGGCTTCGAGCGACGACCGCCAGTTGTTTTGGATGTGGCTACGCACGGACTGGAAGAGTGTGAAAAGAAGAACCATCATCAGGCTCACCAGCTTGCCCGTCTGGCCTAGCACTAATGGTGATCTAGTGACCTTGAAGAGCCTATGCGATCCCTCCAACGCTCGCGTCGCTTCCATTCTCGGCGATGCAATCGTCCGTCCCTCGCCCAACATCGCGAGAGCCGGCATTGTGCGCAAGACAGCGAGAGGGCCTATTTCGTTCAGAAGGGTGCCTACGCGCGAAGAGGTTGAGCGGTTCTTATTCGCGCGACTCGCTACATTTCCGCGGGACGAACAGCTGACAGGCGACCAGAAACAAGCGTTTCATAGATTTGAGAATGACCTCGAGATTCTCGCAAAATCCGACCCGCAATTGCGGAAGCACCTAATCGACTTGTCGGAGAAATACGGCATCGCATTGGCACGGGATGGCAGCCTGAAGACCCCCATGGATCTAGTAAGGGATGACGGACGGTATGAGAGACTGTGTCTCTTGGACAGGCACGTGATCGATCGCCCCAGACGTTTCCTTGATCGACTCGATGGCTGGGCTCCAATGGCTGGTGTCTCCGTACGCCAAATTGTCGAGGTGCTGGACGAGGATCGCCTCCGACATGAGGCACACATACCGCGCCTTGCCGAGTACGTAAAGCAAGCAAGACGCGAAAATGCGTCTACAACTGCCCTGAGCAACGTCGCCTTCATTCCTGTCAAGGGTCAATTCCGGTCTCCAGATCAACTTGCATTTCGGGGCCCTCAGGACTTCTGGGGTGATTGGAAGATTGAGATACCTACCAGCGATGTCAGCTCCGAAGTCCAACGACTGTATCGCACCGTCGGTGTCGTGGGCGGGAGTCCAAATTCAGCTAGTTCGAGACTCTTCTTTGAATGGCTTGCATCTCAGCCTCCTGAGACCATAGGGAAGCACACAGATCAAGCTCTCCGTCATATCAACCATAAGTTGGGACCCAATGCATGGCACGACGCCTTTCCGACCGTTCCATTCATCCCAGTGGAATCGACTAGCGGCAGCATACTACTAGTGACTAAGTCCGAGGCTCTGAAACGCGGAAGCAGAGTCGTAATACCAGACTTCGCTGCACTCGAAGCTGCCATACGCCAAGACATAGCGTCGCGGCCCGTAGAAATAGCCATCGTGCAGAGCCATAACGTCCGAGAAGCTATTACACCTCGTTTGCGACAGCTTGGCCTGCGCACGCTAAGTGGCGTCGCAGGCGCACCTGTAAAGGTAGTCGGACTTGGAAGAGAAGGATCCGTACAGCACAGCGAGTTCAGGGACGTCCTCCAATCTCTTCAATCTGGACTAAAGGGCAAGCAGTTGCAGAAGCGCCTATCCCAATTGGACCTTGACACACGCGTACACCCGCTCCGTAGCAATTGGCGTCAACAACTGGCATATGTTCGTCAAGTAAGGACTGCTGACCAGGTTACGGCCACCTATACGTTGAGACGGCGGAGATTCTCTGTAGACGTTGACGCTAAGCTGGATAGAAACTCAGGAACACTGTGGATTAAATCCGACATCGATCACCGCACTGCGTTCTTCGACGTGATTGCCGATCAGATTTTCGAAGATCCTAAGAAGTACTTTGGATTGATACTCGATAAGGCATACAGAATGGACTTTCAGGATCGGAATCGGGAAGAGCGTGACGATGAGGTAGAGCCTGCGGATAATGACTTCGCTCAGGAGCCTGGAATAGAAGAAGGTGTGAGCACAACTCCATGGGCAACATCAGGTGTCCATTCAGGTCCGGGCCGACAACGCCCGAGTAATCTTCCGGACCCGGGTCCTATCCCGTCTGTTGATGGCACTGTAGGAGTTGTTCCCGGAAGCGGACGACGAAGGAAGCGGTCTTCACCAGCAGACGAAAAGCTCCAAATCGAGAACCTCAAGAGCAAGCAGTACGCATGGCATTGTCAAGTATGTATCACCGGAATGGCGCCCAGAGAACTGGCACCGTCATCGAGCTACGTAGAGCGGTCGGAGAATCGACGCCGGATTATAGATGCTCATCATTGCGATCAGGTAGAGGCCGGAGGTGCTCGACATGCTGGCAATATTGTCTTGCTCTGTCACTACCATCATCTAGAACTTGGCGACGCAATCACACGCTCCGACATTACTCGATCGCTTGATCAAGCAGGTACAAGGACGCTGATGTTCAGATCAGAACGCGGCGTGTCGAGACACGTTGATGGCTGGGTTGTCACAATCCACCCTCCACAACGTCAAGATGCTGTCTCACTATTCTTCACAAAGGAGCACGCGGACTATTGGCTGACTGAGGCACCCAGGAGCGAAGGATCTAACTCAGCCTGAGCTCAGTATCTGAGTGGTTGCGCGTCCTGCGGGATTTGAGCGCCCGCGTGTGAAGTGCACGTCCATTGTTCAGCCCTTAGCAGTCCTTACATATTGCCGTGACGTTGCGGAGATTGAATCTGACGAGAGTCTCTAGTATGTATCTGCTGGCCGTTCCCGTGACGATCTCTCACGGCGACGACTGGTTGGGCCTCTACTGGAGTTCGTCGGCTACTGGGAAGACGTTGCTGGTCAGGCCGCCGTCGACGATGATGTTCTGGCCGGTGGTGTAGGCGCCGTCGGCGGAGGCCAGGTAGGCGTAGGTGCCGGCGATCTCGGTGGGTGAGCCGAGGCGGTTCATGGGGACGATGGGCCAGCTCTCCCGGGCGGCCTGCATGGCCTCCTCGCTGCCCAGCAGCGCCAGCGACATGGGGGTGTCGAGCGGGCCGGGGCTGACGCAGTTCACGGTGATGTTGTGCCCGACCAGCTCGATGGCCATGGTCTTGACGAGGCTGATGATGCCGGCCTTGGACACGCCGTAGTGGGCGTCGCCGGTCGAGGCGGCCACCCCCGAGATCGACGCCGTGTAGAGGATCGTGCCGCCGTTGCCGGCGGCCACCATGGCCCGGGCCGCGGCCTGTCCCAGCACGAACGACGCGGTGAGGTTGATGTCCATGATCCGGTACCACTCGTCGAGCTCCAGCTCCAGGAAGTCGTGGATCGAGTCGGCGCCGGCGTTGCTGACCAGCACGTCGAGGCGGCCGTCGCCCCGCACCGCCTCGTCCACGGCCCGCTGGCAGTCGGGCGGGTTGGCCACGTCGCCGACCACGGTCCGGGGCTCGGCGCCGATGCCGGCCACCTCGGCGGCGACCTCGGCGATGCGCGAGGCGTCCTTGTCGAACAGCGTGACCCGGTCGGCACCCTCCGAAGCGAAGCGGTGGGCGGTGGCCCGCCCGACGCCGCTGGCTCCCCCGCTGATCAGCGCGGACACCCCTTCGAGTCGTTTCACGCCTGCGCTCCTTCCACGTCGGCGCCTACCCGGCCGCCCGGCGACGGCTCTTGAGGTCGTGGAGGGTCTCGGCCAGGCGGGCCAGGCCCTCCAGGATGGTCTCGGGGGCGGCGGCGAAGCTCACCCGCACGAACCCCTCCCCGCCCTGGCCGAACGCCAGCCCGGGCACGACCACCACCCGGTGCTGCTCCACCAGATGGGTGGCGAACGCCCACGAGTCGAGGCCGCTGTCGCGGATGTCGATCATGAGGAAGAACGAGCCGCCCGGCTCGACGTAGCGGATGCCTTCGGCGTCGAGCAGCGCGGTGGCCTTCTGGCAGCGCTCGGCGTAGGCGGAGACCATCTCGCCCACGCAGTCCTGGGGGCCTTGCAGCGCCACGGTGGCGCCGTGCATGGAGATGGTGGCCGCGCTGGACACGACCGGCTCCTGCAGCAGCGACAGCTCGCTCACGAAGTCGGCCGGCCCGACGGCGTAGCCGATGCGCCAGCCGGTCATGGCGTAGGTCTTGGAGAACGAGTAGATGGTGAGCAGCTGGTCGGACTGCACCCGTGACGCCACCGAGAACGGCTCGGTACCGAACACCACCTCGTCGTAGGCCTCGTCGCTGATGACGGCGACGCCGCGGCCGGCGGCCAGCTCGGCCACCGCGGTGAGGTCGTCGGGGTCGAACACCACGCCGGTGGGGTTGCCGGGCGAGTTCAGCACGAGCGCGCTGGTCGCCGGGGTGATGGCGGCCTCGACGGCGGCGGGGTCGAGCCGCCAGCCGGTGGAGGCGTCGACGGCGTAGGGGACGGCCCGGGCGCCGAGGACGTGGACCTGGGCGGCGTAGTTGGACCATCCGGGGTCGGGCAGCAGCACGTCGCTGCCGGGTTCGACGGCGAGGGTGAGGCTGGTGAACAGCGCCCCGCAGGCGCCGGTGGTGACGCAGACCTGGTCGGGGCTGGCGGTGACGCCGTTGACCCGTGCGAGCTTGCCGGCGATGGCCTCGCGCAGCTCCGGGAGGCCTTCGCCGGGGGCGTACCCGGTGGATCCTGCGGTTGATCGTGCGGCGGCGCCGTCGATGATGTGCTGGGGCGTGGTGAAGTTGGGGTCGCCGCCCTCGAGCCGGATGGGGTCGTCGAGGGTGGCCGCGAGGTCGGCCATGCGCCGGATGCCCGAGTGGGGCGTGTCCAGCAGGTGGGGGCGTACCCGCATCAGTCGCCGTCGGTGTCGAACATGCCCGGGCCGGTGTCGGGCGGTTCGATGACCACGTGCTCGTGGGTCAGCCAGAACTGGCCGTCGGTGCGGGCGTAGTTGGGGACGTCCTCCCAGGCCTTGGCGGCGAGCGGGTGCTCGTTGGCGCTGGCGTGGTGATCGCGGCTCGGGTACCACAGCTCGATGAACGCGTCGACGGTGCGCTCCACCGGCATGCTCACCGTGTCGCGGACCCGGGACACGACATAGCCGGAGCTGCCCGGGATCGACGAGGAGATGGGGGCGTGCACCGTCTTCCAGTAGTCGAAGAACCCCTCGGTGGTGAAGTCCTCCCGCTTGGCGGCCGTCCCGAAGAGGTTGAGCCGAGAGTGCGCCCCCGAAACCCTGCGATCAACCGGCGCCAGAAACACGATCTCCTCAACAAGCCAGCTCGACACCATCGCGTCGACTGAGCCGGTCAGACGGCCAAGAACCGATCCCGCGTCAGCAGAATCTTCGATCCAAGCCTGCACCACGGCGATGGTCTCCGCGGGACCCGTCAATGATTCGTTCAGACTGCAAACCGTCAAGCCGACCAGCCCAGTGGCCTCATCGGCACCTTCAACCAGCCGCCCCACCGCATCGTCGCGCTCGCTCGCCGTCACGGCATGATCGGCGTCGAGCAAGACCACGTACTTCTGCACACCCATTCCTGTCCCCTTGGTCAGCCCAACGACACTGCCAGACCCTCCCGCCGACACTAGACCCGGGGAGTCCTGCTGGCCCACGCCAGCGAGCCCTCGCCCTCTGATCCTCTGACTCCGTCTAGACCGCTTCAATCAGTACCAACGAGCACCAACAAGTACGGGAGTTGTCGGTGGTTGCCCGCGCCGGTTCCGCTGCTGGGCATCTCGGATCTCGCACAACTGGGCCTCTACAGCCGTGAGCTGCTCCAGCGTGTCGAGATCGGAGGCAGCGGATCGTCGCTCAAGGGAGGCTCCGGCGGATCCGGTCGAGCTCCGACTCGATGCTGCGTAGCCGGGACTCGATCGACTGCAGGTAGTACTCCAAGGCACCAGTATTGCTGTTGATGTCGCTGAGGCTGCCTTCGATTTGACGCAGCATGTAAAGGATCTCGTCACTCAAGAGGCTGTGTTCTTCTCGATGCGCTTGAGGGTGTCGCTGATCTCCGTCAGCGCCTGGCTCATAACCCCAAGAGAGCGGTCCATCGACTGAACCGCCATCTCGATGTTGCTGAGCCGATCGTCGACACCGTCGAACCGGTCGTAAATCATGTTGCCGAGACGCTGAATGCCGTCGTCTATCGTGCGTTCGACTCGATCTAGGGTTGCCATCCCACTCAGCATACCAGAGCACTACGACTGACCGGCACGACAGGACCGGGCTTATGTGATGTTTCCATATATCACATTCTTCCACATGGGTATGACAGGGGATCGGAACGAACAGACGTTCTGTCTGTACACTACTGTCATGTCCAACCGGAAGGTGCTCGCGTGCCGCCGCTGCCAGGTTGACGCGGAACTGGTCGAGCAAGATTCTGGCCCCGATCTTGCTCGGTGGCCCCGATGTCGGCAGAGCGAACGACTAGATGCAGCGATGCGAGAAGCAGCGCAGGAGTTCGCACAGCGTGAGGTAGACAGCATGCTCCGCAATGTGGCCCGACGCTCTGAGTTCCTGGACTACAAGCCCGACCGACGCCCGCAGCGTCAGAGCCTGTTCATCCTTCGCTGACCTCACTGGTTCGCCTCCCTGGGGTTGCAACATAAGTTCCCGCAGGCGTACCTGTGGATGACCTCCCGACATTGAATCGTCCGTCAGAAGTTCCATCAAGAGATCTGCCTGTGGACATGCGCCCAGAACGGTTGGCCGCCTTCCGCTGGCAGGACAGCGCGGAATGCAGTTCTTCACTCCGCTACAAGGGACGGCCAAGCGAGTCGTCACGTCTCGGCCGGGTCGTCGCTGCGCCGGTACATGATGGACCGCGCAGAGCGCTATCGATCGGCGAGCGCCTTGGCGGCTACCTGATGCTGGGACACAATGGAGCGGCTATAGGGAGGAGTGGGCGTGGCGACGGATCTTGGTGAACTGCAGAGCAAGCTGTGGGAGGCGGCGGACCAGCTTCGGGCCAACTCCTCTCTGAAGGCGTCGGAGTACGCCTCGCCGGTGCTCGGGCTGATCTTCTTGAGGTACGCCGACCAGCGCTTCGCCCAAGCTACGGAGTTGGTGGGGCCGGGGTCCGCTCGCCGTCCGACCGGCCCGGAGGACTACCAGGCGACGGGGGCGTTGTACCTGCCGGAGGAGTCCCGGTTTGAGACGCTGCTCGATCTGCCCGAGGATGCCGACATCGGCGCGGCCATCAACCAGGCAATGGGCGGCATCGAGGGCTACAACCCAGACCTCCAAGGTGTCCTGCCGAAGGACTACTCCCGCATCCCCGACGAGATCCTGGCAGAACTACTGCGGCTCCTGCGGACGCTGCCGGAGGTGATTGAGGGGGACGGGTTCGGGCTGATCTACGAGTACTTCCTGGGTAAGTTCGCCTTCTCGGAGGGCCAGAAGGGCGGCCAGTTCTTCACCCCAACCTCGATCGTGCGGCTCATCGTCGAGATTCTCGAACCGTTCCACGGCAAGATCTACGATCCTGCCTGCGGCTCCGGCGGCATGTTCGTGCAGTCGGCCCACTTTGTGGAGCGCCACCGTCACGACCCCGGCGAGGAGTTGTCGATCTACGGCCAGGAGAAGACCGGCGACACAGTCAAGCTCGCCAAGATGAACCTTGCTGTCCACGGCCTCGGCGGCGATATCAGAGAGGGCAACACCTACTACGAGGACCTCCATGACTCGGTCGGCAAGTTCGACTTTGTCATGGCCAATCCGGAGTTCAACGTCGACAAGATCGACAAGACCAAACTAGAAGACGACGCTCGGTTCCCGTTCGGCTTGCCCAAGGCTGACAATGGCAACTACATCTGGATCCAGGCCTTCCACGCCGCGCTGAACGATACCGGGCGGGCTGGATTCGTCATGGCCAACTCCGCGTCTGACGCCCGGCACAGTGAGCTTGAGATCCGGCGCAAGCTGATCGAGGACCGTAGCGTCGATGTCGTGATCTCAGTCGGCCCGAACATGTTCTACACCGTCACCCTGCCCGTCACTCTCTGGTTTCTTGATCGCGCCAAGTGTCACACGGACCGAGTCGACCAAGTGCTCTTTATCGATGCCCGCGAGATTTACAACCAGATCGACCGAGCCCATCGCGACTGGACACCCCAGCAGATCGAGTTCCTCGCCAACATCGTTCGACTCTGGCGAGATGAGCAGCCTGAATTCGATGCAGGAAGCGATGAGATGCTCAGCGCGGTGCTTCCCGACGGCACCTACGACAATGTGGCTGGCCTGTGCTACGTCGCAACCATTGAGCAGATCGAAGAACGGAGTTGGAGCCTAAGTCCTGGGCGCTATGTCAGTCCTGCACCGTATCAGCTTGACGACGACGAGTTTGAGCGACGCTGGTGTGATCTCGCTAGCGAGTGGAATGTCCTGTCCGACGAGGCTCGCCAGCTTACGAACCAAGTCACAAGGATCATGAGGTCAGTAGGTGGCTGATTTTGAGCAGAGACGACTTGGCGCGGTACTCACCCTGCAGCGAGGCCACGACATCACAAAGGCGGAACAGCAGCCAGGCCCCTACCCGGTGATCTCGTCAAGCGGACCGACCAGCCATCACTCTGAGTACAAGTGCGAAGGGCCTGGTGTAGTGGTGGGACGAAAGGGGAGTCTCGGTGGCGTCTACTGGAGCGAGGGATCATATTGGCCGCATGACACGACATTGTGGGTAAGAGACTTCAAGGACAACCATCCCAAGTTCATCTACTACTTCTTGCACACACTTGACCTAGCGCGATTCGATGTGGGTGCCTCAAATCCAACGCTCAACCGCAACCACCTGCATGCCATTGAGGTTAGAATTCCGCCTCTGCCCGTTCAGAAGCGAATCGCCTATACTCTGAGCACACTTGACGATCTGATCGACAGCAACCGGAGCCAGGTCGCGATTCTGGAAGCGACAACCCGGCTCTTGTATCGGGAGTGGTTCGTTCATTTCCGGTTCCCAGGGCATGAGGCTGTCGAACTGGTCGACTCCGACTTCGGCCCGATCCCCGAGGACTGGGAAGTCTCACAAGTCTCTGATGTTCTTGAGACCGTCGGCGGCGGGACGCCCGCGAAGACGGAGGAAGCATTTTGGGAGGATGGGACGGTGCAGTGGTTCACACCCACTGATCTGACTCGCGCTGGAGCGGCTTTCGCCTTCGACTCGGCACTGAAGATCACGGAGCGCGGTCTCAAGAAGAGTTCAGCGAAGCTCTTCCCCGCCGGTTCAGTGATGATGACCAGCCGGGCGACAATTGGGACCATCAGCATTGCCGCGACTCCGGCCACCACGAATCAGGGGTTCATCACATGCGTGCCATCGGACCGCCTGACCTCCAACTACATCTACTTCTGGCTCCACGCGAACGTTGACCTCTTCCTGAGCCTCGCTGGCGGTGCAACATTCAAGGAGCTTAGGAAGTCCACACTCCGAGAGTTGCCACTCCTTCTACCTGGGCAACGTGAAATGGACAGCTTCGAAGACTCGGTAGAGCCGATGATGTCGCTGCTCAAGAACCTGCTGCAGCAGAATCAAGTTCTCCTTGAAGCCCGCGATCTCTTGCTGCCACGCCTCGTCTCTGGTGAGTTGGATGTGTCCGAACTTGACCTAGGCCTGGAAGCAGTGTGAGCCCAACAGGTCTAACTGAGGATGAGCTGGTCGAGCAGCCGGCGTTGCGGTTGTTGTCACAGTTGGGCTGGGAGGTGGCATCGGCGTTCGACGAGGTCTTGGGAACGGCCGGTACGCTCGGCCGTGATTCGCAGTCTGAGCCAGTGCTCGGTCATCGTCTTCGTGATGCGCTTCGCACTCTGAATCCGGGACTTCCTGGGGCAGCCTTGGAGGAGGCCGCCGATCGGCTGCTTGAGGATCGGTCGGCGATGGATCGGGTTCGGGCCAACCGCGAGGTCTATGACCTGATCCGGGCCGGGGCGAAGATCGAGACGACTGGCAGCGACGGCGAGCGCCGGACGGTAACCGTGCGGTTCGTCGATTGGAACCGGGCTGACGAGAACCACTGGCTGGCGGTGTCCCAGTTCTGGATCACGGGCGACATGTACAAGAGGCGAGCCGATGTAGTGCTGTTCGTCAACGGCATCCCGCTGGTGTTCATCGAGTTCAAGGTCTCCCACAAGAGCGTCCGCAACGCGTACGACGCAAACTTGCGGGACTACCGCGACACCGTGCCGCATCTGTTCTGGTTCAACGCGTTCGTCATCCTGTCCAACGGCGCCGACACCCTTGTCGGGTCGACGTTCGCTGGTTGGGGTCATTTCGCGGAGTGGAAAAAGATCAACTCCGAGGGTGAACAGGGTGTGGTGTCACTGGAGACGGCGCTGCGGGGCACCTGCGATCGGCACCGGCTGCTCGACCTGGTCGAGAACTTCGTCGCCTACACCGAGCGCCCCGGCGGCTTGGTGAAGGCGCTCGCCAAGAACCACCAGTTCCTCGGTGTCAACAACTCGCTCGATGCGCTGCGGGAGTTGCAGCAGCGTCAGGGCCGGCTCGGCGTGTTCTGGCACACCCAGGGGTCGGGCAAGTCGCTGTCGATGCTGTGGTTCACCCAGAAGGTGCTGCGCAAGCAGCCCGGCAACTGGACCTTCGTGCTGGTCACCGACCGCAAGGAGCTCGACGAGCAGCTCTATGGGGACTTTGCCGACTCCGGAGTGATCACCTCCGGCCAACAGGTCCACGCTAAGGACTCGGCCCATCTGCGCGAACTGCTCGGCCAAGACCACCGCTACGTGTTCACGCTGATCCACAAGTTCATCCCGCCCGAGAAGGGCCAGCGGATGCCCCTGCTATCCGAGCGCGACGACATCGTGGTCATTACCGACGAGGCCCACCGCTCCCAGTACGACACGCTGGCTGCCAACATGCGCCTGGCGCTTCCCAACGCGTCGTTCCTGGGGTTCACCGGCACGCCGCTCATCGCTGGCGAGGAGCAGACCCGGCAGGTGTTCGGAGACTACGTGTCGATCTACAACTTCCGAGACTCCATCGCCGACGGCGCCACCGTCCCGCTCTACTACGAGAATCGCGTCCCCGAGCTGCAGCTCACCAACGAGGACTTCGACGACGAGCTGGAAGACCTCCTGGAGGAGGCTGCGCTTGACGATGCTCAGGAGAAGGCGGTGGCCCTCCGCTTCTCCAAGCAGTACGAGCTGATCACCCGTCCCAAGCGGCTCGCCGAGATCGCTACAGATCTGGTGCACCACTTCGTCAACCGAGGCTTCAGGGGCAAGGCCATGTACGTGGCCATCGACAAGGCCACCGCAGTCCGCATGTACGACCTAGTAGAGGCCGAGTGGGCCCGCTACCTAGCCAAACTCGAAGACCAGTTGGCGATCACACCCGAGCTGGAGCGGCCGCATCTGGAGTCGCTGATCGAGTTCATGCGCAGCACCGACATGGCGGTGGTTGTGTCGCAAGCCCAGAACGAGATCGCCGACATGGCTAAGGCCGGACTCGACATCGCTAATCACCGCAAGCGGATGGTCGAAGAGGACCTCGACTCCAAGTTCAAGGACCCTGACGACCCGTTCAGGCTGGTGTTCGTGTGCGCCATGTGGCTCACCGGGTTCGACTCGCCGTCGACGTCGTCCGTGTATCTCGACAAGCCGATGCGCAACCACCTGCTGATGCAGACCATCGCCCGGGCCAACCGAGTGTTCCCCGACAAGGACAACGGTCTCATCGTCGACTACGTGGGCGTGTTCCGGAATCTGGAGAGGGCCCTCGCCATCTACGCCGCTGACCGGACCGATGCCAGCATCGACTCCCCTATCCGACCCAAAGACGACCTGATCGCCGAACTGGACGCCGCGCTGACCGAGGTCACCGAGTTCTGCGACGCCAACGACATCGACCTCGCCGACATGGAAGCCGCGCAAGGGTTCGAGTTCGTCGCTCTTCAGAAGGCCGCCGTCGAAGCGCTGTTGATCGACGAGCAAACCCGCCGCCTGTATGTGTCGCTGGCCCGGCAGGTACGCAAGACCTTCAAAGCACTGCTGCCCGATCCAGAAGCGATGGCGGTCACTCACCGGGTAGCAGTCATCCGCTCGATCGCGTCGAAGATCGAGTCATCGACCGAGGCTCCCGACATCAGCAGAGTGATGGACTCCGTGTCGGAGCTGCTTGACCGATCTGTCGGTGCCAAGGAGTACATCATCCGCTCCGCTGACGGGGCCGATCCGCTGATCGATCTCAACCAGCTCGACTTCGAACAGCTCGCCTTGCGCTTCGCTGCCAACAAACGCACCGCCGCCAAGGCCGCCGAAGAGAACCTGAGGGAGCGCCTCAACGACGCGGTGCGCAAGAACCCGACCCTGCTGGAACTGGCCGAACGGTTCCGGCGCCTGATCGACGAGTACAACGCCGGCACCCACAACCTCGAGGAGCTATTGCGCCGGCTCAAGGCCATCAACGACGAGTTGACCGACGAAGAGCAGCGAGCCGTCCGCGAAGACGCCACCGAGGCAGAGTTAGCCATCTTCGACCTGCTCACCAAACCCGAACCGGAGCTGACCAAGGCCGAAGCGATCGCCGTGAGGAGCGCAGCCAAGAAGCTGCTGGAGCGCGTCGAAGACAAGCTCGTCCTCGACTGGAGGCGTCGCCAGCAAACCCGCTCAGCCGTGAAGGTCGCCGTCAGGGATGTCCTAGACGCCGAACTACCCGAGGTCTACGGCCCCGAGCTGTTCGACCGAAAGGTCAACGCCATCTTCGACCACATCTACGCCAGCTACTACGGAGACGGAGAGAGCGTGTACGACCTCGCTGACGCCGGAGTTGGAGCGCCCGCCGTAGCAACGCTGCCGAACACCGCGGAGGAGGTCAACGATGATCTGCTCAGTGCCGTCCGGTCTAACCCTGCGATGCTCTCACGACTCATGGAGACCGTCTTCGGCGCGAGCGCAACCTGGGCCTGCCCCACCGAGCAACTCTTGATCCGCGAGGAGTCGCGGGTAGTCGAGTACAAGCAAACTGCCCGATGGAACGTGCGAGAACGGCGCAGGGACAAGACGATGGAGCAAGTCGTGGTCAAGACCGTCGCCGGCATGCTCAATGATCGGGGCGGCACCCTGCTGATCGGCGTGACCGACGACGGCTCGCCCGTAGGCCTAGATGACGACTACGCTCAGGTCAGCCCTCCGAACGCCGACGCCTACGTCAACTGGCTCGACACGCTGTTCGACAACAGCCTCGGCCACGTCGGCGCTCACCGCCTCAGCATCCGAATCGACCAGGTCAACTACCGAGACGTCTGCCGTATCGACGTACCCGCCAGCTCCCGCCCCATCTGGGTCAAGACCAAGGATGGATCCGACGTCCTCTACCAGCGCCGCAACAACTCCACGCGGCCAGTACCACCCACCGAAGTTGAGCACTTTCTCACGGAGCGTTTCGGAAATCAGCAAGCAAACTGAGCCAGACTACGTCACCCCCCAAGGACGCTACTCATCGAGCCTCAACACTCCCGCGACCGTGTCTTCAAGCCCCTGATAGTCGGAGTCTTCATCAAGATGGGATGGTTGGCGCTCGTTCTCAAACTCCTGGAGGGTCTCAGGATTGTTGATCTGGTAGGTAAGCGCGGCTTGTGCCACGAGGTCTGGGGCGGTCAGCCTCTCGTAGTATCTCCAAGAGTCGTGCCCGAGCTTGGTCGCGCTTCTCCTCGATGTCGGGGATCGCAGCGACGAAAGCCTCTCCATGCTCATCTCAGCATCTTCTTCTGGTGCGTCTTGTTCTGGCTGCATGATCGATGGGCTTCTGCCCACCGAGGCGCTCCTGCTCGGTCGATGCCTGTCCGATGGTCAGAATTCTCCTGTGAGGGCAGAGATTATGGCTTGCAAGACAAGTTGAACTCCGAGATTACCCAACAGTCTACGGAGCGTTGCAGCCGTGTCCTTGACCCAGCTATATGCGACTGCCACACCGCCACCCCACACGGCTACTCCGAGCAGAATCCCGAAGCCTCGGATGAAGCCCCACGATGCAAACAGGACAAACAGAATCAGCACCACAGCAGAACCAGCACTCGCGTAGGCTGTCCGCTTCCAGAACTCGCTCTTCTCTTCTGCCTTCTTCTTGTCGGACAGGGCTTGTTCAGCAGTCGCTCGATCCTCGGCTGCTCCTATATCTGCCTGTTCTGCCTTCGACTTGTATTGTTCGGCTAAGCGGGACTTCTCATTTGCAATCCCCTGAATAGAATCCAGTTGACCTTGAAGGGTGGCTTCTCTGTTTGACACGCGCCGAATGCTACGGGTTGTACGGCGACTCAAGATCGCTTGCACTCTGACATTCACATGCTGCATCGCTTCTTGGTGCATCTCATCAAGGGATTGATACAAACGTGGATCAGCTAGATCACGAGTCTCCCTGACATTTAGTTCGGTACCCTCTGCCATCAACACGTCCGAGATTTCAAATATCTCATCAAGCGAATATGTAGAGGCCATTGCCAGAATCATGTCCCGAACGCCAACATCGGCAATCAGATTGGCAATCTCTATTCGCTTGTCTGCGTCATCTACGAGTAAGCATGTCACATACTGGAGCCATAGCGTCGGGGGGACGACAAGTGGGCTTGATCCAGATGCCGAGGACATGTGGGCCAAGTTCGTCAAGTAGTCCTTGGCCACGAAGATCGCCGTATCGTCTCCGTTCCCTCGACGCCAACGCGAGATCAACGCAGCCGACATCGCATCGGCCTCTGCTCCACCCTTGCTACGTCCACCACGAACGTTCACATCTGCTGAAAGGGCCAAGAGATGTGAGTGTATCTGTTCCCTATAGCGAGCATCCTCATCTGACATGTCTACATATGCAACAACGGTTAGGCCGAGCTTTTCGACCTGTGTGCGGAGGTCGCGTCGAGTGGTAGCCCATCTAATCCAACTTCCCTTTCCACCCTTGTCGAGATGGTCTGCATAGGCAGCGACAAAAGGGTTCTGAGCATATCGTATTAGGGCACTGGGGGCATCGTCTCTCGACATCTTGCGTTGAGCGCCCTCAAACTGTTCGTCGGCTGCAATCCAAACACGCTCCCATTCGTCGATCGTGTGCTCTGCGACGATCAGATTGGCTTCACATCTCTTCGACAACAGAATCAATTGAGTCAATGTTTGGTAGTCGGGATGGTCTTCCTCCCGCACAAAACCGATCAAGGCACTAGTGTCCAAGAGAAGATTCATATGCTGCAATGAAGGGGCAGCACTAATGCCTCGTTGAGAAGTTAATCCATGAAGCAATCCGCCGACAACGACGAGATGAACTATTTCGTTACCAAATGAGTCTGCTGGATCGAGAGCATCAAAGGCAAGTTCTTCTACAGACTTGCGGATACTTTTCGGATCAAGTTGTCTCGCATATTGCCGGACTTCTTGGCCGCTCAATCGCATCGGATGGACCGTTTGGGCAGAGCCACGTATCGGAATATCGTAAGATTCGTGACATGCATGAGCAATAGATGTCAGGACTTCATTCACTATCCGGTCCAAGCGGTTAGCCAGTTGCTTCTCGTTCTCGTAGTCCTTTAATCGATCGGCGATATTGGTCTTGAAGGTTGAGATTAGACCCTGCACATATTGCCGATCTTGACTATTGTGAGATGCAGCATCACCCGACACAAAGTATTGTGCTACTCCATGCTTTCCATGACGTGATGCAATGAGTCCTGCTCGTCGGGCATCAGCCAACGCTGTGTTGATCATTTCGTCTGATAACGTGGAGGTTTGCCATGTTCTCCGGAGAGCGGCAAGTAGTTGTGTTTCCGTAAGGGACTGTCTCTCGGCCAGTATTGCGACGATCGTGTTGACCAGCACATCATGGCGTCCCTCTCTACGGTCTTTCCGAACGAGTGATCGGGAGGCTGTGAGTTGTGCTAGGTGAAGATCGTCCCCGCTGAGCTTCTTAGCCATTGCTGCTCCTAGATCCGCTAGCCAGTCGGAGGCGCCGCGGGACGTGCGGGCTGCCGCCGCTGGCCGTCGAGCGAGACGGCGTATCGGGTCGATTGCCCTGCGTGGCTAGGGCATCGTTCGCGGTCCTGAATAACATCCTTGTGATCCTAAACCAGGGTTGCGACGCTCGCTCGCGGACCACGGAGAACCCGCTCCGAGAGTTCCTCGGGCGGGTCGCCACACCGACCGCTACACCCGTTCTGACCTTGATGTTTGCTATATTCCGCTACCGTGAGTTGGAGAAACACGGCAAATCGAGCTGGGTATACCATTTCGCATTGTTACCAACTCCCTCGCAAACTAGGAGGAACGGGCTGGTGTACGACCACCAGGTCGTCCGTGTGGCAGAAGGCCCACAGGACCGCCTCCAAGGTGTCCACCACGTAGCCGGTTCCGCGGATCTCGGGGGGCTGCTTGCGCTTGAACGACCCCTCCGCGATGGCGGCGATCTTCGGGGCGAGCGGGGTCTCGTCCCACAGGCCCTCGACCGGGCTGTAGTGCTCGGACAGCAGCGTCTCCTTGTCGACGCCTCGCAGCGCGCCCACCAGCAGGCCCGCGAAGTAGCGGCAGGCGTCGACCGCCTCGACGGCGCCGTGGGTGGTGCGGGAGCTGTCCGCGCTGCGGTCGATCGCCTCCCGGGCGTCGCCGGCGAAGAACATGGGCACCGGCGCCAGCCGCATCAGCGAGCCGTCAGGCGAAATTGACGAACAAGCCCTCGCCGCATGGATCCGACAGCGAGTCGCCTGCCAATGACGCCAAGCCCTGTTGTGCTCGCGTCCTTGTCTTGCAGATTCAGCTCGTTCACGGAGTCAGCGAAGAGGCGCTTGACTAATCCCGCAGTAGGTGCCAGTCCGAGTGAAACAGCAACGTTAGACCTAATCGCAGTACACGCACTACCCTATCCCCTGTTGTGCACCAACTCATGCGCATCATCGCATCAGAAAACACGCCAGATTAGTACAAGCAACGTCCAGTACAATAGGCCTACTCCGGTCGATATACATCCGATCTGCGCTCGATAGAGCCGCTTCATCCGCAATAGTCTCCCGCTATTGCTATTGTAGATGAGCCTGTGGTGACCTACTAGATCCCGTATTATATCATGTTGTTGACCTGCTTCTTCCAGCAATTGCGCACCAACATAATCCACGTCTGGACCGTCTTGCCAGGCATCACGAGCGAGATGAATCATGCCCGCAAGCAGTAACGGAATGACTGCAAGAACCAACGCCCCCACGATGAGGAACACAAGCGGGTCAGTCATATATTGCTGTAGCTGGTCCTCCGTCATCAGTAGTACGATGACGGGTAAGAGAACTCCAATCCATCCACCGGCCATGACCACAGATGAGCGCAAGATGCTGTCGCGTCTGCCTGCCTGCTGTTGTCGGAGTTCCCTAATTTCGTCAAGGGCGACGTTCGAATCGTCTCCTGGGTTCCCTTGAAATGGAACTATGTTTAGATTTGGTCGAGCTTCTCGTACCAGGATGACGACGATGAGTAATACTGATACGATGAATGCACCCACTGACTCAAGCGATACATGATAGTTCCGTTCAGGTCCTTCTACATGACTACGCCGCGTCACTCATCATCCCCCATGTGACTTCGCACGAATTGCGCTCCCTTGGTCAGTGCGTTCCTCGGCTAGCTTGGTCTTCTGTGTCCAGGTACGGTACACGCTAACCCGCTGTGATGGTGATGGTTGTGGAGACAATTGGTTATTGGATCCCTGCGATGGGCAGCCTATGCCGCGAGGCAGTTTCAGGCCATCAGCTAGAGACGCTATCTCAGCGCTCATCGTCAGCCGTTGCCGCCACTCAGCAGGGATGGACTCGACGCCGTAGTGGACACCTGCGATCTGGCCGAAGATTGCGCCTGTGGTGTCGGCGTCGTCTCCGAGTACGGCTCGCCGGTCCGCTCGAAGCGCACCAGAGCCTCGCGGGTGGTGCCGCCGATGTCGAAGCAGCGCCCCGTCGACGACAGGTACCCCTCCCTGAACCACCGCAGGTAGCGCCCCATCTGGTCCACAGGGTCGAACCCGCCCGACTCCAGCAGGCTGGTGGCCAGGCACAGCGCCATCGACGTGTCGTCGGTCCACTGGCCCGCCCGCAACCCGAACGGCCCCCCGCCGACCATGTCGTCGATTGGGTCGAACGAACCCGGCGGGCTGAACTCCAGCGTCGTGCCCAGCGCGTCCCCCGCCGCCAGGCCCAGCAGACAGCCCCGGAAGCGGTCCCTGGCGCTCACCCCGCCCACTGAAGTCGCTCCGTCTCCGCAGAGCAAGTCAATCCCGCAATGGATATGCTGGCATACATGATGCGCACCACTGTCAAGCTCCCGGAAGAGCTTGACGCCCGCCTGCGCCATGAGGCGCAGCGCCGCGGGATCACTATCTCGGAACTGACCAGGGAAGCCATCGACAGCCACCTCGGCCCCCGCCGCCGGCTCGGTGCGGCGGCCGCCGGGCGCAGCGGCCGCGCCGACGTGTCCGAGCGCATCGAGGAGATCCTCGCGTCAGAGGTGCCGCTATCGCACTGATCGTTGACACCGGCCCCCTCTACGCCTACATCGACGCCGACGACCGGCATCACACGGCCAGCCTCGATCTCCTGAGGACCCATCCGGGCCCGCTCGTCGTCCCGACTCTGGTGGTGACCGAGGTTGCCTACCTCGTGAGCACTCGCCTCGGCTCGGAGGCAGAGGTGCGCTTCATCGGCGACCTCGCATCGGGCGACCTTCAAGTAGAACCCGTCGCCGCGGGCGACTGGCTGCGGATAGCCGAACTGGTGCACACATACCGCGACCTGCCCCTCGGAACCGTCGATGCCTCAGTGGTGGCCGCATGCGAGCGGCTCAACATCACGACCGTCGCCACCACCGACAGGCGGGACTTCGCGGTCGTCCGACCGGACCACTGCGACCACCTGAGCATCCTCCCTGAAGTCGGCCCCGGCTAGGCCGGAGCGGTCGCGGAAGCCTCAGCGTCGGCTAGCGGCGGCCGGGCTCGGCCCACCGCCGCACGAAGGCCCGCTGGTGGCGGGTCTGGGGCGACTCGGTGTGGAGCCAGCTCTTC
>VXWX01000086.1 GCA_009835735.1 Acidimicrobiaceae bacterium | reverse complement strand
TCTTCTACGAGATGATCGAGCTGTCCAAGATGCGCATACCGACGGTGTGCGTGGTTTTCGGGTCATCCACGGCGGGAGGCGCCTACCAGCCGGGCCTGTCCGACTACAACATCGTGGTGGCCGACCAGTCCAAGATCTTCCTGGCCGGGCCGCCGCTGGTGAAGATGGCCACCGGTGAGGAGTCCGACGACGAGACGCTCGGCGGCGCCCGCCTCCACGCCGAAGTCTCGGGTCTGGGCGACTACTTCGCCACCGACGAGATGGACGCCATCCGCATGTGCCGCGAGGTGGTCTCGCACCTCAACCGGCGCAAGCCCCATCCCGGCCCGACCATGGCCGCCGATCCACCGGTCCATGATCCCGAGGAGTTGCTGGGGCTGGTGAGCCGGGACCTGCGCCAGCCCTTCGACATGCGCGAGGTGATCGCCCGGGTGGTCGACGGCTCCCGCTTCGAGGAGTACAAGGCTCGCTACGGAACCACGCTGGTGTGCGGCTGGGCGTCGATCTGCGGCTACCCGGTGGGGATCCTGGCCAACAACGGCGTGCTCTACCCGGACTCGGCCCAGAAGGCCGCCACCTTCATCCAGCTCTGCAACCAGATCGACGTCCCCCTGGTGTTCCTCCAGAACATCACCGGCTACATGGTCGGGCGGGACTACGAGGCCGACGGCATGGTGAAGAAGGGCTCGCAGATGATCAACGCGGTGACCAACTCCACGGTCCCCCACTTGACCGTGATCATCGGCTCGTCCTACGGCGCTGGAACGTACGGCATGTCGGGGCGGGCCTTCGGGAACCGGTTCACCTGGCTGTGGCCGACGGCCAAGGTCGCGGTGATGGGCCCCAAGCAGATCGCCGGGGTGATGTCGCAGGTGCGCCGGGCCCGGGCGGCACGCAAGGGTGAGCCGTTCGACGAGGAGGAGGACGCCCGGATCGTGGCCCAGGCCGAGGCCATCCAGGAGCGGGGCTCGCTGGCGTTGCGGGCCACCGGAGCCATCAGCGACGACGGGATCATCGACCCCCGCGACACCCGCAACGTGCTGGGCATGTGCCTGTCGGTGGTCGGCAACACGCGTATCGCCGGCGCCGAGGGCTACGGAGTGTTCCGGCTGTGAGGGGCATCGGGACGCTGCTGGTCGCCAACCGGGGCGAGATCGCCCGCCGGGTGTTCCGCACGGCGCGGGCCATGGGCATGCGCTGCGTGGCCGTGTTCGCCGACGCCGACTCGAATGCGCCCTTCGTGGCCGAGGCCGACGTAGCTGTGCGGCTGCCCGGCGGCTACCTCGAGGTTGACGCGGTGGTGGCCGCCGCGGTTGAGGCCGGCGCGGATGCTGTTCATCCCGGCTACGGATTCCTGGCCGAGAACGCCGGCTTCGCCCGGGCCGTGACTGCCGCGGGCTTGGTGTGGGTCGGCCCAGGCCCGGAAGCAATCGAGACCATGGGCGACAAGCTGGCGGCCAAGGCCGCAGCCGAGGCCGCGGGGGTTCCCACGCTGCCGTCGTCCGAGGATCCTGGCGACCCGGGAGACGTCGGCTTCCCGCTAATGGTCAAAGCGGCCGCGGGCGGCGGCGGCAAGGGCATGCGTCTCGTGTCCGATCCCGCCAACCTCGCCGAGGCGATGGCCGCGGCCCGGCGCGAGGCACTAGGCGGCTTCGGTGACGACACCGTGTTCCTCGAGCGCTACCTACGCCGGTGCCGTCACATCGAGGTCCAGATTCTGGGCGACGCCCACGGCAGCGTCCTGCATCTCGGGGAGCGGGAGTGCTCCATCCAGCGCCGCCACCAGAAGATCATCGAGGAGTCGCCGTCGACCGCGGTGGACGATGCGCTGCGGGCTGCCGTGGGCGACGCCGCGGTGCGGCTGGCCCAGTCCATCGGCTACTGCTCAGCCGGAACGGTGGAGCTGCTCCTCGATGATGACACGGGCGAGTTCTTCTTTCTGGAGGTGAACACCCGACTGCAGGTGGAGCACCCGGTGACGGAAGAGGTCACCGGCATCGATCTGGTCCGCGAGCAGTTGCGGATTGCTGCCGGCGAGCCGCTGGGATACGGGCAGGCAGACATCGCCTATCGGGGCCACGCCGTCGAGGCCCGGCTCTATGCCGAGGACCCCGCGTCCGGCTTCCTGCCCGCAGTGGGCACCCTGGCCGCGTTCTCGCCCCCTGCCGAGCCGGCGGTCCGGTGGGACAGCGGCGTGGAGGCCGGCAGCGAGGTCGGCCTCGACTTCGACCCGATGCTGGCCAAAGTGATCGCTCACGCGCCCACACGGGCCGAGGCGGCCGGGCGGCTGGCCTTGGCCCTAGAGCGCCTGCACATCGGCGGGGTGACCACCAACCGTCACTTTCTGGTGGCCGCGCTCCGCTCGGAGGCCTTCCTCGCCGGTGACACCACCACCGACTTCATCGAGCGGATCGATCCGAGCCGGGCTGCCACCCTCACGCTGGCCGAATGCTGGCAGACCGCGGTGGCCGCCGCCATGTGGCTCCAGGCCGCCGAGCGACAGGAGGCCCGGACGCTTCGTTGGATGCCCAGCGGGTGGCGCCACGGTCGCCTCCCACCCGAGCGGGCGGAACTGGCGGTCGAAACGGCCGCCGGCCCCGTCGAAGTGCGCGTCTCGTACCGGCCCCAGCGCGACGGTTCCTTCACCGCCCGGGCCGAGAGCGCCGAACAACCAGCCGTTGACGGCGTCGAGGCCACGGCCGGGTCTCCTGAGGAGAGCGCCGAACAACCAGCTGCCGGCGCCGTCGAGGCCACGGCCGACATGGCGGCCGGGTCGCCCGGAGTGGGTGGCGTCGAGCAGGCGGATGTCGTCGGTGTCGAGGCCGCAGCAACCGTCGCGACGTGGTCGCCCAACGGGCTCGACCTGAAGTGGGATGGACGCCGGGTCCGGTACGCGGTCACTGAAGACGGCGAACGGCTGCACCTGACCGGCGACTCCGAGACGGTGACGGTGGCAGTGGTGCCCCGCTTCGGCGCCCCCGACCGCGGTCTGGCCGCCGGCGGGTTCGCGGCGCCCATGCCGGGCGTGATTATCGAGGTGCGGGTCACCCCCGGCGAGCAGGTGGCCGGGGGCAGCACTCTGGTGGTGATGGAGGGGATGAAGATGGAGCACCACGTCACCGCCCCGTGCGACGGCAAAGTCGTCGAGGTGCTGGTCAACCCCGGAGACCAGGTGGACAACGGCTCGCCGCTGCTGGTGTTCGAAGCGGCTGAAGCCTCAGCCGCGGAGGACTCCGACGGTGGCTGAACCGATCCGGATCGCTAACTGCTCCGGCTTCTACGGCGACCGCCTCTCGGCCGCGGCCGAGATGGTGAACGACGGACCCATCGATGTCCTCACCGGCGACTGGCTGGCCGAGCTGACCATGCTGATACTGGCCCGCACCCGTTCCCGGCGGCCCGGCGGGGGGTACGCCCGCAGCTTCGTCAAGCAGATGGAGCAGGTGATGGGGACCTGCCTGGACAGGGGCATCAAGGTCGTGTCCAACGCAGGCGGGCTCGATCCCCGCGGCTGCGCCGAGGCGGTCGCGGATGTGGCCGAGCGGCTGGGACTGCGCCTGAGGATTGCCTGCGTGGAAGGCGACGACCTCATGGCGCGGCTGGATCCCGACGCGGCCGACGCAGTGACGTTGCGGTCGTTCACTACGGGCGAGCCGATGGGCGAAACTTCCAATCTCATCACCGCCAACGCCTACCTGGGCGGTTGGGGCATAGCCGAGGCCCTGCGCCGCGGGGCCGACATCGTGGTGACCGGGCGGGTCACCGACGCGGCGGTGGCCTGCGGTCCCGCCGCCTGGCACCACGATTGGGGGGTCGACGATTGGGACGCTCTGGCCGGCGCGGTGGCGGCCGGGCACGTCATCGAGTGCGGCACCCAGGCCACGGGCGGCAACTACTCGTTCTTCACCGAGGTGGAGGGCATGGACCGGACAGGCTTCCCGTGGGCCGAGATCGCGGCCGACGGCTCATCGGTGATAGGCAAGCACGACGGCACCGGCGGCGCGGTCACCGTGGGGACGGTCACTGCGCAGCTGCTCTACGAGATCGACGCGCCCGGCTACCTGGGTCCCGACGTCACCACCCGCTTCGACACGATCCGGCTGACACAGGCCGGAAGTGACCGGGTGCGGATCGACTCGGTGCGGGGCGAGCCGCCCCCGCCCACTCTCAAGGTGGCCACCAACGAGCTGGGCGGCTACCGGAGCGAGATCAACGTAGCGCTCACCGGTCTCGACGTCGACGCCAAGGCCGCCCTGGTGCACGATGCGTTCTGGCGGGCCTGTCCCCACGATCCGGGCGACTACGCCAAGGTCACCGAGC
>VXWX01000152.1 GCA_009835735.1 Acidimicrobiaceae bacterium | reverse complement strand
CGGCGTGCAGGGACATCGAACGCGTCGGATCGGGGTCGTAACCCGCGGCGATTCCCGAGGCGGAAGTGCTGTCGCCGTTGGAGGGCGCCTGGCGCTCGGATGCTCGGGCCTCGATGCTCGTCACGCGCCCCAATCTAGACGCAGGTCGTTAGCGTGCGGACCACACGGACACCCCGACACGAGGCCCAGACTTGAAGAATCCCGCGACGCCCGTCTGGCTGAGTCTCAAGGCAGCAGCCCTGGTCCTGCTCCTGCTGGCCGCCGGATGCGGTGGATCCGACAATGCGACCAGCGCAACCGCATCCGACGCCACCACGACAACCACTCCGCCCGAAACCACCACGCCGGCCGGCCACGATCACGATCACGACCACGACCACGATCACGGATCGGCGGGTGAACCGACCCGGTACGACGCGGACTTGGCGGACGCCGGCCAGACGATCACGCTGGACGCGGTCGGCGGAGTGCCGGTGGGCGGGGTCCGCAGGGTCGAGGTCGATCTCGGCTCGGTAGTAGCCCTGATGGTGACTTCCGACGCCGCCGAAGAGGTCCATGTCCACGGCTACGACATCCTGCGAGCCGTATCCGCAGGGAATCCCGCCCACTTCGCCTTCACCGCGGAGATTCCCGGTGTGTTCGAGGTGGAGTTCGAGGGCTCGGGCCGCCTGCTGTTGCTGCTCGAGATCTCCTGACAAGCCTGCCGTGACGGGCGACTTCAATCCCAGCACGCCGGAGCTGCTGGCCGGCAACGCCGCCTTCGCCCGGGACTTCGAGGGCGCCGGGATGCCGGCGGCGCCAGCGCGCCGGCTGGCAGTGGTCGCCTGCATGGACGCCCGGATCGACGTAGCCAGGATCCTCGGGCTGCACGTCGGCGAAGCCCATACCATCCGCAACGCCGGTGGAGTTATCACCGACGACGTGATCCGATCATTGTGCCTGTCGCAGCGGCTGCTGGGCACGCGTGAGGTGGTGCTGGTGCACCACACCGGCTGCGGGCTCCAGTCACTCGACGAGCAACGGTTCCTGTCCGAACTCGAAACCGAGACCGGGCTCAGGCCCTCATGGCCGCTCGAAGCGTTCACGGATCCCTATGGCAACGTCGCGGAGTCGATGCGGCGCCTGCACTCCTCTCCGTTCCTGCCCTGCAAGGACCACATCCGTGGCTTCGTGTACGACGTCGCTGACGGCAAACTCCACGAGGTAGGGGCGCCGGCCTCCTGACTGGACCAGCCGGCGGCTCGGCTAGCGTCGGCACCATGTTCGACCTTCTCATCCAGGGCGGCGACGTGATCGACGGCAGGGGCGGGCCCCGGCGCCGGGCCGACATCGGCATCGTCGGCGACCGGATCTCAGCCATCGGGAACCTGGTCAACGGAGGTGCGGAGGCCGCGGCCGCCATCGACGCCACCGGCCTGGCGGTCACGCCGGGGTTCATCGACGTGCACACCCATTTCGACGCTCAGGTGTTCTGGGACCCGGACCTCTCGCCGTCGCCGCTGCACGGCGTGACGACTGTCATCGGCGGCAACTGCGGATTCACCATCGCACCCTTGGGCGACGACCCCGCCCACGGCGACTACCTGATGCGGATGCTGGCCAGGGTTGAGGGAATACCTCTGGAGGCCTTGCAGCAGGGCGTGCCATGGAGTTGGCAGACCACGGCCGAGTACTTCGACGCCATCGACGGCAACGTCGCCGTCAACGCCGGGTTCAAGGTGGGCCACTCGGCCCTGCGCCGGGTGGTGATGGGCGGCGACAGCGTCCGCCGGGTCTGCACCGATGAGGAGCTGGAAGCGATGAAGGGGCTGCTGCGCGACGGCCTGGAGGCCGGAGCGCTGGGCTTCTCGTCGTCGTGGTCCCGCACCCACAACGACCCGATGGGGAACATGGTTCCCAGCCGGTACGCGGAGCGTGACGAGCTGATAGCTCTGTGCTCGGTGCTGGCCGGCTACGACGGCACTTCCGTCGAGTTCAACCCCGCGCTGAGGCCGTTCGAGCCGTGGGCCTTCGACCTCATGGCCGACATGTCGGCCGCCGCCCGCCGGCCGCTCAACTGGAACGTGCTGGCGGTCAACGCCCGCTCGCTGGAGACGAACCGGGCCGAGCTGGCCGCCGGAGACCAGGCCGCTGCCCGAGGCGGAAAGATCGTGGCTCTGACGGTGCCTCTCACGCTCTCACTGCACCTGAACTTCAACAGCGGCTTCGTGCTCGACGCCCTGCCCGGCTGGGAGGAGGTGATGCTCCTCGGAAAGGAGGAGAAGCTCCGCGTCCTGGCCGACCCGGCCGAGCGGCGCCGGCTCGACGAACTTGCCCAAGGGGACCACCCACTGCGCCGGCTGGCGCATTGGGCGACCAAAGTCGTGTTCCACTCCCCGGCGCCAGAGAACGAGGGTTGCGCCGGCCGCACAGTGGGCGAGATCGCCGAGGAGCGGGGCCAGGACCCCTGGGACACGCTGTGCGACATGGCCGTGGCCGACGACTTGGAGACGTCATTCGGCAATCCAGCCATGCCTGAGCCGACCGCCGACTGGGAGGCCCGGGTCGAGATCTGGCGAGAGCCGCTGGCCGTGATCGGCGCCTCCGACGCGGGGGCTCACCTCGACCTGTTCCTGTCGGCCAACTACGCGACCACGATGCTGGGCGAGGCCGTCGTTAAACGAGGACTGATTCCTCTGGAGGAGGCGGTGCACCTGCTGACTGAGGTGCCGGCCGACCTCTACGGCCTGGTCGACAGGGGGGTGCTGGCCGAAGGCGCCCACGCGGACATCGTGGTCTTGGATGAGGCCACCGTCGGCTCAGGCCCGACGACGTTCCGCTCCGACCTGCCCGCGGGAGCGTCCCGCCTGTACGCCGAGGCCACCGGCATCGAGCATGTGGTCTGCAACGGAGCCGAGATCGTGCGCGGCGGTCAGTTCACTGGAGCCCGGCCCGGCACCCTGATGCGCTCCGGCACCCACACCACCGGCCCCAGCCTCGACTAGCGCGGGCAGCCGCCCGCAGTGCCGCGTCAGGCGGGGCCGGGCATCTCTGCGGTGCCGTAGCCCTCGTCGACCACGCCCTCCGTGAAGAAGGCCTCCCACATGACGCCGTCGGGGTCGGTGATCCACGACTTGTGCTGGAGCTGGTAGCCGCAAACCAGATCATCCTGGTCGGCCCGGGGCATGCCGGCCGAATCGATGTGCTCCCGCAGATCCTCCAACTCGGGATGGGACTCGACCTGGATGCCGTAGTGGGCCGAGCCCGGGGCGCCCTCGCCGTGGGTGTCGAGCGAGAAGTTCACCCGCGGGTCGTCGAGCATCCACTTGGCGTAGTCGGGTCGCCGCAGCGTGGGCTCCACGCCGAACAGCCGGGTGTAGAACCCGATCGACTCCTCGAGGTCGTCGACCTGCAGTCCGATGTGCATCCGCCGCACGGCTCGTCACCCGCCTCCGTCGTGAGCAGCCTCGGGTTCGACGACGACCGCGGTTCCGAACGCGAGGAGTTCGGCACCGCCGGTGACGACCATGGAGGTGGCGAACCGGGTTCCGACGATGGCGTTGGCGCCGAGTTCGGTGGCCTCGGCAACCATGCGGTCGAGAGCCTGCTCGCGGGCCTCGGCCAGCAGCTTGGTGTACTCCGCGATCTCGCCGCCGACGATCTGCCGACCGATGGCCTTTATGTCTCTGCCCAGATGGCGGGCGCGGATGGTGTTGCCCCGAACCAGGCCGAGTGTCTGCGTGATGCGATGCCCGGCGATGTGGGAGGTTGTCGAGACGATCATTTCTGAACCTTCCGGTAGGGGTCGGTCTTGCGGGTGTGCATGCGGTCTATCAGCGCCGACAGGATGATCAGGCCGAAGGCCACGAGCGGGACTAGGCCGAGCAGAGCGCCGAACCGGACCGACTCGCCCTCAGTAGCGGCCTGCCAGATGAGGACGGCGACCAGCCCGACGCCCCAGACGGCGGCCAGCGACCAGCCGGCGTACAGACAGATCCGTGACACGCCGCTGCGGGGTGTCTCGTCCCACTGGGTGTCGTCGGGCACCTGGAACTCGGTTGTCATCGTGGTCTCCTCGACTCGGCGATGTCTTCGATGTCGGTGACGAAGCGGCGGGCGTCGGTGCTGTGCTCCGCCACCTCGCCGATGGTCCTGGCCTTGGCCGTCCCGCCCCGCAGCGCGGCCAAGGGGTCGGTCTGGTCACCAACGTACCCCAGCGCGAAGGCGCCCTGGGTGTAGCCCATCATGCGCAGGAGGTCGTCATCGAGGGTGCAGGCGATCTCGGGAGGGCAGGCCAGGTACTGGTTCTCCTCCTGGCGGACCCAGCCCACCGCGTAGGTGA
>VXWX01000125.1 GCA_009835735.1 Acidimicrobiaceae bacterium | reverse complement strand
CCGGATACGGCAGGGCTTTCCCGGTCAGCGACGAGTACCAGCCACCGCTGCCGCTGGCGGCTCTGCGGCGGATCGTGATCGATACCGACGCGTCGACACTCCCCGGCCTGGACGATCTGCTCGACGAGGTCATGCGCCACCAATGACCTCCGATGCCCGCCAGCCGCCGCTACCGCCGAAGGGGTTCCGCGGATCTGGCCGCTTGCTGGTGTCGCGGCCCTTCCGGGTTATCGGCCCCCACGTCTTCCCTCCACTCCACCGGGCCATCAACCGGCTCACCGGGGGCCGCACCCTGCTCGACACCCCGGCGCAGCCCATGCTCATGCTCATCACGACGGGCGCAAGGACGGGCCGGCTACGGGAGACACCGCTGGGCGCCGTCCCGCTGGAAGGGGGCCGCTTCCTGCTGGTGGGCAGCAACTTCGCCCGCGAGCACCATCCGGCCTGGACGGCCAACCTGATCGCCAACCCCGATGCCGAGATCGTGTTCCGAGGCAAGCGGATCCGGGTACGGGCCCACCTGCTGGAGGGCCCCGAGCGCGAGCGGCGGTGGCAGACCGCGGTGACCTGGTTCCCCGTCTGGACCCGGTACGTAACCGTCACCGATCGCGAGTTCCGCCTGTTCGAGCTCGAACCCGTTGCCGACGCTGACTAGGACGGGAGTGGCGTGATCGACGGGCTGCTCCGGCGGATCGCCGAGTTCCACCGGAGCCGCCCGGTGGTCCCCGAGTTCCCGATGGTCGCGCCGGTGCTCGACGCGCTCGACGACGCCCGCTGTCCCGCCACCATCGAGTCCCGCACCCTGCCGGTGGTCCAGCACCTCGACGCGGTCGAACCCAGCGCCGACGCCACCATCAACGCCGTTCTGGACGAGCTTCTTCGTCTCGCGCCGGTCCTGCCGTGGCGCCAGACCGTCGGCTACCTCGACGTGTTGAGCCGGGACTACCTCGACAACTACGGCTACGTGCAGCTGCTGGGCCCGAACGCGATAGTCGAGCACCCCGACGTGAGGGTGGGGATCGGTCTGTGGGGTCCGAACCTCCACTATCCCGCCCACCAGCACGAGGCCGAGGAGTTGTACCACGTGCTGGTCGGCGAGCCCTCGTTCCGCGATGGCGACGGTGAGCGTCGCGCCACCCGGCCGGGCGACGCCGTCCACTTCGTGCCCTGGCAGGTGCACAGCCAGGACTTCGGGGCCACGCCGACCGTACTGCTGTACTGCTGGACCGGGGCCGTCGAGCCCGACGCGGTGCTGGTGGACGTCGGCTGAATACTGTTCCGGGTCCAGGACCCCGGCCCCTGGTCGCTCAGCCGTGGATGTAGTGGGACGGGTCCTCGGCGGGGTCGGGGGTCCGGCTGATCGCGCAGTCGTTGGCGATGTCGAGGATCGCCATAGTCCGGCCCATGGCCACGCAGTAGCCGATCAGCGTCATCAACTCGAGGATCTGCTGGTCGGTGAAGTGCTCCTTCATGCGGGCCCAGTAGTCCTCGTCGCCCATCATGGCCTCATGGGTCCAGCAGAACCGCTCGGCCGTCTCGGCCGCCAGCTTCTCGGCCTCGCTGAACGCCGCGCTCGTGGCGTACTCGGCGACCTGGTGGTACAGGTCCTCGTCCAGTCCTTGCTGCATCGCCGATGCAGACCGGGTGTCAATTCAAATGTGGCACCGGTTGATCTGGGCCACCCGCATGCGAGCGATCTCTCGGACCCGCACATCCAGCGAGATCTTGGTGTACAGCGTCTTGGCCGCCGCTCCCATGGCCATGCCCACGTCGGGCTGGAGGCCCCACATCCGGATGCGCTCCAGCCCTTCGCCGTCGGGGAAGTCGATGCGTGCCATCGCGGTTTCCTTCGGAGCTAGGCCTTCTCGGTGGTGGGATCGATGATCTTTCTGACCTCTGTGACAACCGTCGCGGGGAACCCGCTGCGCTCCGCGTGCTCGTCGATCAGCTCCGGGTCGTTGCAGACATAGACGCAGAAGGTCTTGTCGCCGGCCACGTAGCTGTGCTCCCACTGGATGGCCTTGCCCTCGGACTGCATCGCCTGCAGGACCGAGTTGGATTGCCCGGCCGCGTCCCGCAGCTGCTCGCGCTCAGCCGAGCCGATGTCGGGAATGTCCCGTTCGATGATGAAGCGTCGCATCTCGCCCCCTGGTGTCTGCTGGCTCGACTCTAACGCTCCGGTAGTGTCGTCGCGTCCGGATAGTAGACAACTACGCATGCAAAATGTAGACTTGTGGTGTGGCTACCACGACGATCCGAATTGACACCGATACTCACGCCCGGTTGGTAGAGCTCAGCGACGCCGCCGATGCATCGCTCATAGACACCGTGCGGGACGCCGTGGAAGCGCTCCGGCGTCAGCGGTTCGCCCGCCGGGTCACGGCCGAAATCGCCGAGTTGCGCAGCGATCCCGAGGCGTGGGCGTCCTACCTGACCGAGGCTGAGAGCACGTCGGTTCCCGATGGCCTCGGTTGACGACCTCTGGCTCGTCGACTTCGGTGATCCCTATCCCGGCGAGCCTGCCGCCCTTCGGCCGGCGCTCGTTCTGGGGCCACCAGAGACATTCGGTCCGGACTTCCCGTTCGTGATCGTGCTGCCGCTCACGACGACCCGGCGCGGGCTATCGCTTCACGTCGAGATCGAGCCAGGCGCAGATACAGGTCTCGACGAGATCAGCTACGCCCAGTGCGAATTGATCCGGTCGATCAACCGCCGCCGTCTTGCGCATCGCCTCGGACAGATCGACGCCGGCGCGAGCTACCGAGTCACCTCTGTCGTCAAGACGCTGCTCAACCACTGACGTCGCCACCCCTGCTGGAGTTGGCGCTCCCAGCCGCGAGATGCCCCGAGGCTTCAGTCGGTGTCGATGTCGTAGTGGCGGGCCGGGCCTCGGGCTCTGTGGCTGACGTGGAGGCGCTCAAGCGCATCGATCCGCTCGCTCATCCCGGCCGGGCTCAGATCGCTCGCGGCCGCGTCCCGGACGCCGTGCAGGTAGTCCTTGGGCGCTATGTGATCCACGAAGCCGAAGTTGGACGAGCCGAGGGCGTACCCCATTAGCTCCTGGAGCTCGTCGGGTAGCGTCCGGGCCTGCTCCGGGGTGACGGCCAGGTACTGGTTCTCCTCCTGGCGCAGCCACCCGAGCGAGTAGTGCAGCGCGACGCCGGTGCGGGCCTTGTCCGATCGGTTCGACCCGCCGCCGTGGACCACATTGCCGAGGTAGATCAGAACCGAGCCAGCCGGCATCTCGGTGGCGATCACGTCGGCGCGCGCCGGCGAGCGGTCATTCGCCCACTGGTGGCTGCCGGGACAGATCCGGGTGCCGCCGTTCTGGCGGGTGAAGTCGGTGACCGCCCACATGGTCGCCACCGTCAGTGGGGGGCACGGGTTGGCGAAGGGATAGACCGACGTGTCGCGGTGCAGCACCTGCTGCTTCTCCCCCGGCTCGAGGTGCATGACGCCGGTGTAGTGGAGCTGGTAGGTCGCACAGCTCGGCAGCAGGGCATGGTCAGCGACCGCCAGCACTGTCGGGTGCATGATCAGCGCTTGCACCGCTGTGGTCTTCGCCACGAGCGCGCCGAATCGCTTGGTAAGGCTGCCCATGAACTCCTCGTGGCCGGTGTGGGCGGCGTCGAGATACGGCTGCAGATCGGCCGCGACCGCGGCCAGGGTGTCGGCGTTCATGGCGTCGCGCACCACCGCGTAGCCGTCGCGGGTCACCGCGGTCGCAACCTCGGTCACGTCCGAGCCGGCCTCGAAGACGTTCTGCATGCTCAACTCTGAGGCCCCTCCCCGGAACGCTCGCCGGCCGGAACCGGCCTCGCGGTCTCGAAGATGCGCAGGATCGCGGTCGTCGCCGGTGAGTACACGTCGAGGAAGACTGCCGGCTCGTCGCCGAGGACCTCGCCCCCGTGGGGCACGTCGGCGGGGGCGTACCAGCCGTCACCCGGCCCGATCTCGCGGGTCTCGTCCCCGACGGTCAACAGCAGGCGCCCCGACAGCAACAGGCTGAACTGCTCGTAGGGATGGCTGTGCGTCTCGTAGATCGCGCCCGGCTCGTAGACGGCCCGGATGAGGTGCATGTGCTCACCGGTGACGATCTGGGCGTCCACCCCGTCGTCGTCCCAGCGCACTCCGTCGAGTGCGTCCCAGCTGAAGATGCGCGGCGCGGTGATCTCGGCACCGTGCTCGTTCAACCGCGGTTGGCGCGTGTCGCCCGCTCGTGCTGGTTGGGCCTGTCTGATGCCCGCCGACTGTACAACCCGAGGCCCTGGCAGGGCGTCACGTCGTGGCCAGTTCGTAGCCCTCGTCCAGCCAGCCGATCTTGCCGCCGATCATCTTCTTGACCGGCCGCCCCAGCCGCGAGAGACGGGCCGCGGCCTTGT
>VXWX01000122.1 GCA_009835735.1 Acidimicrobiaceae bacterium | reverse complement strand
GGGGATCTGTACCACCACACGGTCACCGGCCGCCACCCCCTGGCTGCCCAGCCATCCTGCGGCCAGAGCCGAACGGGCGTCCATCTCCCCGTAGGTCACCGTCGGGCCGCCAGGAACGCGCAACATCGGGTGCTCCATCCTTGGCGCGTAGCCCTCTCGAAGCAGGCCGAAGAAGCCGCCGTCCACGTCCACGAGTCTGCCCGGCGTTGGAACGCGTTGGACGGGCAAGGGTCCGGTCGGCCGTAGCCTCGTCTGTGTGGGGCTGGAAGCTGAGCGGAACCTGGTACTCACCGGGTTCATGGGCACGGGCAAGACGACGGTGGGCCGGATCCTGGCCGACCGGCTGGGCTACGGCTTCGTCGACACCGACGAAGTGATCGAGTCGCGCACCGGACCCATAGGCGAGATCTTCGAGCGCGACGGCGAGGCGGCGTTCCGGGAGCTGGAGCGGTCGGTGGCCCGGGAGCTGGCCGGACGCACCGGCCTCGTCATCGCCACCGGAGGTCGCATGATGCTCGACCCGTCGTGCTCGGCCTGCCTGGAACCGGTGGCATGGGTCGTCTGCCTGACCGCGCACCCCGACACCATCATCGAGCGCATCGGCGACACCGCCCGGAGGCCGCTGCTGGACGTCGCGGACGCCCCGGCACGGGTGCGAGAACTGCTGGCCGAACGGGCCGAGGGCTACGCACGGTTCGCCTCGGTGGACACCGAGGGCCGCAGTGCCGACGAAGTAGCCGACGCGGTTCTGTCGCTGCTCGGGCTATAACTGCGCTATGGCGCTAACGATCCTGGTAGTCAACGGCCCCAACCTCAACATGCTCGGCACCCGCGAGACGGATGTGTACGGCCATGCCACCCTCGATGAGCTGATCGCTGGAGTGACAGCCCACGCCGAGTCGCGGGGCGCGGTGCTGCGCCACGTGCAGTCCAACGTCGAGGGCGACCTGGTGGCAGCCATCCAGGCTGCCGCGGCCGGCGGGGAGGGCGCCGCCGACGGCGTGGTGCTCAACGCGGGCGCTCTCACCCACTACTCGATCGCGCTGCACGACGCCATCGCCGCGGTCGATGTGCCCGTGGTGGAGACCCACCTGTCCAACGTGTACGCCCGCGAGGACTTCCGCCACACGTCGGCCATCGCCGGGGTGTGCGCCGGGGTCGTCACCGGCTTCGGCGCCACCAGCTACCGGCTGGCAGTGGACGCCCTCATCGATCTGCTGGGCGACTGACCGCCGGTACGAAGTGCTCGGGTTTCCGCGCTCGCTCTGAGGCCGCCGTGGCTTCCGACGTCGTGATGCTGGAGGTGGATGGCCGCGAGGTGCGGGTGACCAATCCCGGCAAGGTCTTCTTCTCGACCAGGGGCGAGACCAAGCTCGACCTCGTCGAGTACTACCTGTCGGTGGCCGAACCCCTGCTACGGGCCATGGGAGGCCGGCCCGTGCTGCTCGAGCGCTACCCGGACGGCGCGGGGGGCAAGTCCTTCTTCCAGAAGCGAGTTCCCAAGGGTGCTCCCGAATGGCTCACCACCACAATCGTGAGCACCCCCAACGGCACCCTGTCCAACGCCATGGTGGCGACCGACCTCGCCCATGTGGCGTGGGCCGTCAACATGGGCTGCCTCGGGTTCCATGTCTGGCCCTACCGAGCCGACGCCCCGGACTTCGCAGACGAGCTGCGCATCGACTTGGACCCCCAGCCCGGCGTCGACTTCGAGCAAGTGCGGGAGGCGGCCCGCGAGGTGAAGGCCGCCTTCGACGAGTTGGGTATGACCGTCTACATCAAGACCTCGGGACGGCGGGGACTGCACGTCTACTCCCGGTTGGCGCCCCGCTGGGACTCCTACGACGTCCGTGCAGGCGCGGTGGCCCTGGCCCGGGAGATGGCCCGGCGCCGGCCCGACCTGATCACCGACGCCTGGTGGAAGGAGGAGCGGGGCCGGCGGGTGTTCGTGGACTTCAACCAGAACGCCCCCCACAAGACGGTGTTCGGGGCCTGGTCGGCTCGCCCCCGGGTAGGCGGGCAGGTGTCGGCACCGATCAGCTGGGACGAACTGGACGACGTGCAGCCCGAAGACCTGACCATCGCCAGCGTCGGCGCCAGGGTGGCCGAAGTCGGGGATCCGTGGGCGGCCATGGACGGCGTGCCCGCCTCGCTGGAGCCGCTGATGGAGTGGCACGCTCGGGACATGGACTCCGGCCTGATGGACGCGCCCTGGCCTCCCGTCTACCCGAAGATGCCCAACGAGCCGCCCCGGGTAGCTCCCAGCCGGGCCGCCCGCACCAGCGACGAGGAGACCGCCCCATGAAGCCCCGCCTGTCGATACACCTTGTCAACTTCGCGGCCGAGCCGCCCGGCGAATGGCAGCGCCTCTTCGACCTAGCCGTCGCGGCCGACCGGGCCGGCATCGGCCGGCTGGTGGTGTCGGACCACGTGGCCTACGGCGAGCGCCTCGACCGCTACGGCGACCCGGCCCTGGGCGGGCTGGCCGGCGGCCGCCAGCCCACCGGCCCCGACGGCGCCTGGCTGGAGCCGCTGACCGTGCTGGCCATGGTCGGCGCCCTGACCGAGCAGGTGCGGCTGTGCCCGATGATCCTGCTGGCCGCGCTGCGCCGCCCGATCGTGCTGGCCAAGACGGCGGCCACCATCGACGTGCTCACCGGAGGGCGCCTCGACCTGGGCGTGGGCGTGGGCTGGCAGGAGGAGGAATACGAGGCGGCGGGCCTGGACTTCGCGGCCCGGGGGCGCCTGCTCGACCAAACCTTGGAGACATGCCACGCGTTGTGGACCCAGGAGCGGGCCTCGGTCAGCACCCCGGAGCTGAGCTTCGAGGGCATACATCAGATGCCCAAGCCGACCGCCGGGACCGTGCCCGTGTGGGTCAGCGGCACCGTCAACCGGCGCTCCATGGCCCGGCTGGCCCGCTTCGGCTCGGGCTGGATCCCGTGGGGACCCGATGCAGCCGACATCGCCTCGGGCATCGACAAGATGCGCGAGGCGGTAGCCGCCACGGGCCGGGACCCGTCCGGGATCGAGGTCGCGGCGAACGTGAGGCTGGCCCGCGACGAGCGCGGCGAACCCCAGATCGGGCCCACAATGGCCGCGGTCCCCGAGCTGATCGCTGCGGGCGCGACCGATCTTCGTGTCCATCTGCAATCGCCGCCAGGCGTCGACCAGGCTGCGGAGTACCTGGCCCCCTGGGTCGAGGCCTTCGAGGCCGCGGCCGGAGCGTGACCGCCATGCGCAGCGGACCCCGCAACCCGTACCTGGCCGACAGCGGCAACGCCATGGCCCACGGCCGCTGCGACCAGCAGGACAACACGCCGGGACCGGGCCCGGAAGGCCCGACCGAGGCACTGGGCGACGGCGACATCCAGTACGTCCACCTGGGACCCGGTCACTTCGGAGGGGTCATCTCGGGGCGCTACCCCGACGGCCGCAGAGTGATCTGGTCCAACGGACGCCAGGTCATCGCCAAGCTCGACTACGACACCCTCGAAGTGCTGGCCACCCTGCCCACCGGCACCGAGCCCGTCACCGACCAGGCCGAACTAGCGACCCTCGAAGCAGGCCTCGACGACCTCGACGGCGACGATGTCGTCGCCCACGCCATCGGCATCGCCCTCCGGTTCATGACCGGACTCGACGGCATCTACTCGCTGCTCGACTGCGACCACACGCTGTTCCTGGGCCGCAAGGACCATGCCGCGGCCTACGTCGAGGTCGACCCCTCAGATCCGGCCAGTCCCATCGTCGAGCGCGACCGCTGGTACCGGCCCGACGGCATCGACGGCCACTTCGTGGGGATCAACATCACCTTCGACGGCCGGCTGCTGATGACCACCGACCACGGCTGGGTGGTCTGCCTGGCCCGGGACTTCAGCACCTACGACGCCATCCAGCTTCCCGGAGCCGACACCGACGCGGCCGCGCACTGCGCCGACCGGGCTGCCCGGTACGGCCACACCAGCTACGGCTGGGTGCGCACCAGCAGCTGCACCGGCGACGACGGGGGCATCTACGTCAGCTCGGTGGACACCATCCACAAGGTGGTCTGGACGGGGGAGCGGCTGTCGCTCGACCCCGCCGACGGGGCCTGGTCGGCCCGCTACCGCAACGGCGGCGGGGACGGTTCGGGCACCACGCCGTCGCTGATGGGTTTCGGGCCCGACGAGGACCGGTTCGTGGTGATCGGCGACGGCGACGACGTGGTCAACATCACGCTGCTGTGGCGCGACGAGATTCCGGATGACTGGGAGCAGCTTCCCGGCGCCCCGTCGCGGCGGATCGCGGGGATGGGTCCAGCCCACATGGGCGACCCGACCCGCACCGAGATCAAGACCGAGCAGTCGATCACCGTGTCGGGCTACGGCGCCATGACCGTCAACAACGAGCCCGCGTCTCTGCCCGACGGGTGGCCGATCAACCGGGCCCGCATGTTCAGTTTCTTCCTGGGGCACAAGCCCGCCTACACGCCCTACGGCATGCACAAGTACGAGTGGGACCCGGCCGAGCGCCGCCTGCGCGAGGCGTGGGTCAACGCCGAGGTGTCCTCGCCCAACTCGGTGCCCTTCGTGGCCGAGGAATCTGACCTGGTGTACACCTGTGGCACCCGGGACAGCCAGTGGACGATCGAGGCCGTCGACTGGACCACCGGCGAGAGCCGCTTCCACTACGTAGTGGGCGGGTCTCGCTACAACACCCTGGGCGGAGGCGTCACCGTCGACGACGACGGCCGCCTGCTCTACGGCACCATCTTCGGAAAGACCCGCATCCTGCGCTGAACGATTGGGGCGTACCGAACGCAGCGACGAGACCGAGGGCTTGGCCAAGTAACGTAGGCTCATACGTGGCCGTCCCGTAGCGGGCGGCCTGCGAGCCGGGGGCGTCGGCCAGGACAGGCAAGAGGAAGCCCCATGAGCGATCGATTACGGCAGCGGGGTTCAGGCAGTGGCCCCCGATGGTTCTCGAGAAGATCTGCTCGTGGCGTTGGCCGGCCCGACGAGGATGTCTCCCGGAGGCCTGGCGAGTGGACGAGTGCGTTCTCGGTCCATGGTCGGCGCCATCTTGTGTTCGGGCGCTCGACCCGGGACTCCACCCAGGGCTCGGGCCGGTCGGTCGCCACCTCGAACCCGCTGCTGAAGTGGCTGATCGGCGGTGTGCTGGCGGTGGTGGCCGTGGGGGTGATCATCGAGGTCTCCCGAGACATCTACAGCCACGTCACCAAGCCGGACGAGGTGGCTGAAGTCTCCGTTGCCGGGCGGGCTCTGCCGCCCTTCGATGCAGAGCTGGACGATCCCGCAGTGGGGCTCGCCGCGCCCAGCTTTGCGGCGACCACGTTCGACGGGGTCGAGGTGAGCGTGCAGCCCGGAGACGGTACGGCCAAGGTGATCGGCTTCTACGCGCACTGGTGCCTGGAATGCAAGAGGGAGCTGCCCCGCGTATCGAGGTGGCTGTGGCTGAACCAGCTGCCCGCGGGGGTCGAGGTCCTGGCAGTGAGCACCGACGTGCTTTCCGATCACTCCAACTATCCGCCCTCGGCGTGGTTCGCCGAGGTGGGATGGCCCGCCATCGCGTTGCGAGACTCCGAGGACAGCGAGATCGGCGACGCCTACGGGCTCACAACCGTTCCCTACGCGGTGGTGGTGGACGGCCGGGGCCGTGTAGTCGCGCGCGTCGTCGGCGAGCTGACCGACGAAGGGTGGGAGTCCCTTGTCGCCGCCGCTGCCGGGGTCGAAGTCTGAAGGGCCTAGCCGGGCCTCATGTTGCGGAAGATGGCCTCGAAGGCGTGGTGCTCGGCGATGCGGCGGGCGATCACGGTGTTGGCCTCCGACAGATGCACCCGGGCATCGAGGTCGAGTCTGTCGTTCAGGGACTGCTCCAGCCGGTCGGTGAGCAGCCTTCGGAGCACCGGGTCGAGGTCCTCCTCAAGAAGGTCTTCGATCTGGGGACCGAGCACATCGTCGACCACGTAGTCGACCGACTCGTCGATGTCTAGGTTGGGGTCGAGCGCCCCGCTGGCCTGTTTGGCGCCCTCGTGGGCCGCGTAGTTAGCCGCGGTGCCCTTCATGACCAACCGCGCTGCCATCCTGCTCCCAGCCGTCATGCCGCCAGCGCGGGCCGCGGCGTGCACGGCGTCCACCACCTTCTTGGCCCCCCGCAGGCCCGACGACGAGAGCCCCGGCAGGGGAACCAGGCCTAGAGCGAACAGCGAGGCCGTGGCCCATTCGCCGTGCAGGGTGTAGTAGATCGACCGGGCGCCGTCGATGATGTCGCCGATGACGGGCACGAACGACGCCGCGTCGAGCACGCTGCCCATGCTGATCCCGCCGCCGGCGGTGTGGTGGGCGCGGTCGTCGAGCACCCGCCGCACCGCGTTCGCCTCCTCCGCGGTCAGGTTGTAGTCGCCGAGGAAGGCCTCGAAGTCAGCGCGGCTCATGGATCCGTCCGGTGCGCCGCTGCTGGCCGCGTCGATCGTGGCGGCGTGGGGCAACAGCGCCGACCACGCTGCGGTCTTGTCCAGGAAGGCGTCGATGTCGTCGCGGCTCATCAGGCCGTCGCGGTCGTTCGGATCGAACGCGAACTCGCCTTGGTGGACCCGGTCCAGGTAGTCGTCGTTGTGCTTGGCCGTCTCGACCTGATCGAAGAAGAGGTCATGGTCCAGCAGCCAACCCGCGGCCGCGGCTGTGACTGAGTCGGCGGAGTGGACCGCCCATCTCAGGTCGCGGCGAGAAAGCAGACCGTCAGCCTGGTCCGGGTTGCCGCGTGACTCGATCATGGTGAAGTGCTCCCGGATGCGTTCCAGCGCTCCCAGCCCCTCGTTCATCTCCGGTCCTCCCGACAGCACCATGCGAGTGCGCTCCTGGAGGTCAAGGGCGCTGTCGCGAAGCTCGCCGGCCACCCGGCGGGCACCGCCACCGATGTCCGGGAGAGGGCTCCCGAGCAGCGACGCGGCCTCCGCCAGCGGACTCTCCAGCGCCTGGGCGTCCCAGTCGAGGTCGTCGGCGGCGGTCTCCATCCTCTGGCGCAACTCGGTCGCTCGTGGGATGTCCAACGCCATCAGATCTAACATGAAAAATAATGTAATCCTATGTCAATGGAAATAGCAATACGCGAATGAAGCATTCTGGGCGGGTTCGGGGCAGGCTGGGGGCGTGAGCGTCGGTCAGGTGTCGGACTTCTTCGCGGTGCTGGCCCTGGGGTCGCTGCTCATCGGCTGCTGTGGCGTGGGAGCCGCGCTGGCTCCGGGAGCCGCGGCCCGTGCCCGCCAACTGAGGCCGATCTTGCTGCCACTGGCACTGGTGATCGCTTCGGTGGCGACCGCCGGGAGCCTGTACTACTCCGAGGTCGCCGGATACCTGCCCTGCGAGATGTGCTGGTACCAGCGAATCTGCATGTACGCCCTCGTGCCGGTGCTCGCAGTGGCTCTGATCCGGCGCGACCGGCGGGGCGGCTGGTACGGGCTTCCCCTGGCAGTGGCCGGCCTGGGCTTGTCCGTGTACCACTACCAGCTGCAGTTGTTTCCCGATCAGGGCTCGACCTGTGACGTGGCGGCTCCCTGCACGTACCAGTGGGTGGACAGCCTCGGCTTCGTGTCGATCCCCTTCATGGCCGGCGGCGGCTTCATCGGGGTCGCAGGTCTGCTGCTGCTTTCGCTACGGTCGGGCCGATGAGCAACCGGCCCAAGGTCCAGAAGTCCCGCAGCGGCTCGCGGCCGTCCGGCAGTGGCACCGCCTCTAGTTCGAATCCTCTGTTGAAGTGGATGATCGCAGGGGTGGCGGTGCTGGTGGTCGTGGCGGTCGGCGTCGCCCTGCTCGCCAGCCGGGACGCTGAGCAGAGAGAGCAGTCCGGCGTACCCCAAGTCTCCGACGTCAGCATCGAGGGCGCGCCCCTGCCGGTGTTCGAAGGCGAGGAGCCTGATCCCGCGATGGAGAGGCGGGCCCCCGCCTTCGCGGCGACGTCCTTCGACGGCACCGAGGTGAGCGTGCTGCCCGGCGACGGCACGGCCAAGGTGATCGGGTTCTTCGCCCACTGGTGTCCCCACTGCCAGCGGGAGCTGCCCCGGATCGCCGACTGGATGGCCAACAACCAGCTGCCCGCCGGGGTGGAGGTGATCGCGGTCAGCACCGCCGTCGACGCCGGCAGCCCCAATTACCCGCCGTCGGCCTGGTTCGAGGAGGAGCAATGGCCCGCCGTGGTCGTGCGCGACTCCGCGGACAGCGAGATCGGCGACGCCTACGGCCTGCGGGGCTTCCCCTACACGGTCGGGATCGCCGCCGACGGCAGAGTCGTGGCCCGAGTAGCGGGAGAGCTCAATGACGAGGCCTGGGAGTTCCTGCTTGAGTTCATTGCGCCCGGTTCCGGCTGAAGCCGGCATCAGAGCTAACCGCCCGAAGCTGCCGTCGTAGTCTGTGGCGATGACCGGCGAGCGCGTGCCGCACCTGTGCGACCGGCTGCAGCCCTTCGGCGGCGCATCGGTATTCGCGGAGATGTCGGCGCTGGCGGTGCGCACCGGCTCTATCAACCTCGGCCAGGGCTTCCCCGACACCGACGGGCCGGCTGCGGTGGCCGAGGCGGCCATCGAAGCAATCCAGAGCGACTTCAACCAGTATCCGCCCGGCATCGGCTACCCGGTGCTGCGTCAGGCCGTGGTCGAGCACCAGAAACGGTTCTGGGGCCTGGAGTTCGATCCCGACACCGAGGTGTTGGTAACCGCGGGCGCCACCGAGGCCATCACCGCCTCGATACTGGCCCTGACCGGGCCGGGCGACGAGGTGGTGACCTTCGAGCCCTACTTCGACATCTACCCGGCAGACATTTCCATGGCCGGCGCTTCCTACCGCCTGGTGCAGCTGCGGCCGCCCGCCTACACATTCGATCCCGACGAGTTGGCTGCCGCTTTCGGCCCCCGCACCCGGATGCTGCTGCTCAACTCCCCGCACAACCCCACCGGCAAGGTGTTCAGCCCGGACGAACTCGACATCATCGCCCGCTTGTGCGTCGAGCACGACGTGATCGCGGTGACCGACGAGGTGTACGAGCACTTGGTCTTCGACCAGAACACCCACGTGCCGCTGGCCACCCGGCCCGGCATGGCCGACCGCACAGTCACGATTTCGTCGGGGGGCAAGACGCTGTCGTTCACGGGATGGAAGATTGGCTGGGTCTGTGCCCGCCCTGAGCTGGTGCGGGCGGTTCAGGCGGCCAAGCAGCTGCTCACCTACGTGAGCGGGGGGCCGTTCCAGCCGGCGGTGGCGGTCGGGCTGCGTCTCGGTGACGAGTTCTTCGACGGCCTCGCCGCCGATCTTCAAGCCCGGCGTGACCTGTTGTGCGATGGGCTGTCAGCCGCGGGCTTCGAGCCGGTGGTGCCCCAGGGCACTTACTACATCACCGCCGATATCCGCCCCCTCGGCGCGAGCGACGGCCTCGAATTCTGCCGCTCGCTGCCCGAGCGGTGCGGCGTGGTGGCCGTACCCGTCCAGGTGCTGTGCGACGACAAGGCAATGGGCGCGCCCTTCGTGCGCTTCGCGGCATGCAAGCGGCCCGGAGTGCTCACCGAGGCCGTCGAGCGTCTGGCCGCGCTGGCCTCCGGCTGAGTAGCGGGCCCCGCCGGCCCGGCATCAGGGGGCTGGGGCGAAGCGGTCGCGCAGCTCGCGCTTGAGGAACTTGCCGTTGGCGTTTCGGGGCAGGGGCTCGTCAAGGAACCACACGCGGCGGGGATGCTTGAAGCGGGCCAGGCGGCCTTCGAGATGCTCGGCCAGCACAGCTTCGTCGAGCTCGGCGTCGGGGGCGAGCACCACGGCGGCCGCCACCTCCTCGCCCAGACGCTCGTCGGGCAGGCCGAACACGGCAGCCTCGGCGACCTCGTCCAGTTCGTAGATGGCGCTCTCAACCTCCGAGCAGTGGACGTTCTCCCCGCCGCGGATCACCACGTCCTTGATCCGGTCCTTGATGTAGATCCACCCGCCGGCATCGATCTCGGCAATGTCGCCGGTTCGGAACCAACCGTCGACGATGGCCTCAGCGGTCGCGTCGGGCCGGTTCAAGTAGCCCTTCATCACATTTGGGCCCCTCAGCAGCAGCTCACCGCGCTGGCCCGGATCGAGCCTCGCTCCCTCCTCGTCGACGATCTTGGCCTCCATGCATGGCACCAGCGGCCCGACCGACGACGGGTTGGCCACGTAGAACTCGTTGCTGATGGCGGTGGCGACGCCGGCGGTCTCGGTCAGCCCGTAGCCGACGCCGGGGCGCCCCTGGGAGAGCCCGTCGTCGATCCGTCGCACCAGATCGGTGGGAATCGCCGCGCCGCCGCCGCCCATCGAGCGCAGCGACGACGTGTCGGTGTTCTCCCAGTCGGGATGCTGCAGCATCTCCCGGGACATGCTGGGCACCCCGGTGAAGACGGTGACCCCTTCCCGCTCGATCAGCCGCAGGGCCTCCGCAGCATCCCAGCGGTACATCATCACCAGGCAGCCCCCCGCGATGGTGACCGTGTGCAGCACGCAGTTGCACCCGGTCACATGGAACAGCGGCACCGGCAGCATGGCGATGACCGGCGGAGCCTCCGGCGGCGGCTCTTCGTGGCCGGAGCGGGCCATCCGGCGTGCTCGGGCCGCGTCTCCGCAGGCTGTGAGGAAGATCATGTTGAGCAGGTTGTGAACCACGGCGCGGTGGGTGAGCTGGGCGCCCTTGGGGGTGCCGGTCGTGCCCGAGGTGTAGAAGATCAAGGCGTCGTCGTCGGGGTCGATGTCGGCCTCTGGCAGGCCTTCGGGCGCGGTCGCGGGATCCGCTACCTCGTCCCAGGTCCGGGCGGTTGCCGGCAACTCGCCGTCATGGCGGGTGACGATGAGCGGAACGTCGTCGCGGGCCGATCCCAACCTCTCCAGGAGCTCGCCGTCGATGATCAGCGCGACCGGGTCGGAGTCATCCAGCGCGAACTCCATCTCGGGTCTGGTCCACCAGGAGTTCATGCCCACGACCGCGGCACCCACCGACATGGCGGCCCAGTGCGACAGCGCCCACTCGGGGTAGTTCCGCATCGAGATCGCCACCCGGGTGCCGGGCCCGGCACCGTGCTCGGTTCGCAGGTGATGGGCCAGGGCCCGCACCCGGGCGTGGGCCCCGGTGTAGCTGTAGCGCTCGTCGCCGTACACGAGGTAGTCCTTGTCGCCGTGGGCGGCCGACAGCAGCCAGACAGCGCGCATGTTCTCCATGGCGTTGTCGTAGACCCGCACGGAAGCGCCGTTGACGTCTCGCACGGTCCAGCCGAAGGGCGCCCCGGGGGCAGTCAATGTCGCGATGGCCGCGTTGAAGTCGTCGACGAGTTCGGAGGCGGTCGGATCAGAGCTCACGGAGCGATACTACGGTCGCATCCCCAGGCCGACGTCGGCATCGCCGAGTCCGCTCGCGACCACCGCTGTCGTACCCTCGTTGTGTGGACGGGACGCTGCGCATCGGGTCTGAGGTCGCGGCCGCGCTCTCCTCGGGTGCCCCCGTGGTCGCGCTGGAGTCGACCATCTTCTCGGAACTGGGCCTGCCCGAGCCCGCCAACGGCGAGTGCTTCCAACGGGTGCAGGCTGCGGTGTGGGCCGCGGGTGCAGTACCGGCACTGTGCGGTGTGCTCGACGGCCGGGCCGTCGTCGGTGCGAACTTCGCCCAAGCCGAGCGCCTTTTCGGCGGCTCGGTGAAGCTCGGCGCCCGCGATCTCGGACCGGCGGCGGCCGCCGGCCTCGACGTTGGTGTGACCACCGTGTCGGCCACGGTGACGCTGGCCGCCGCCGCGGGCATCGAGGTATTCGCTACTGGCGGCATCGGCGGCGTCCATCGCGGCGCGGACCGCAGCGGCGACGTGAGCGCCGACCTGGAGGCATTGGCCCGCCACCGGGTGGTGGTGGTGTCGTCGGGGGTCAAGTCCTTCCTCGACGTGTCGCTCACCTTCGAGCGGCTGGAGACGCTCGGGGTGGCCGTGCTGGGCTGGCGCACCGACCGCTTCCCGGCCTTCTACGTGCGCGACGGCGGACTCGAGCTGACCAGCACTGTGAGCGACGGTCAGGAGGCGGCGGCCGCGTTCCGGGCTGCCGACGCTCTCGGGCACCCGGGCGGGATGCTCGTCGCCAACCCGATCCCTGCCTCGGCGGAGCTCGATGCTGCAGAGGTCGATGAAGCAGTCGAGGTCGCCGAGGCTGCAGCCCGCCGCGACGGGGTGTCGGGCGGCGACGTGACGCCGGCGGTGTTGACCGCTCTGGCCTCGGCCACCGGCGGGGCGGCCGTTCAGGCCAACATCGCGCTGGCCGAGTCCAACGCAGCTGTGGCCGCCGAGATCGCGGTCGCGTTGACCGAAGACCCCGCCCCTGCACGAGGAGCCGGCTCATGAGCGACGAACTGCTGGTGCGGATCATCACCGACCCGGACGTGATCGCCGATCCGTACCCGCTGTTGCGGGAGCTGCGGGAGACATCGCCGGTGCACAGGACCGGGTTCTCCGACTTCTGGATCCTCACCCGCTTCGAGGATTGCCGGGCCGCCTTGCGCGATCAGCGGTTGGGCAGTCCCGAGCCCGGCGAGGAAGCGCCCTCGCTGCTATCGCCCTCACGCCAGCGCCGGGCGGACGTCCCCCGCTCGCTGCTGTTCCTGAACCCTCCCGACCACACCCGGATCCGGTCTCTGGTGAGCCGGGCGTTCACACCCCGCCGGGTGGAGCGGCTGCGCCCCGTCGTGAGGGCCATGACCGAGGAGCTGCTCGACCCGATGGCCGAGGCACAGGAATGCGACCTGATCGACGCGCTGGCCTTCCCGCTGCCCGCCAACGTGATCAGCGAGCTGGTCGGGGTGCCGGTAGCCGACCGGGACTGGCTGCGGCCGCTGGTGTCGGACCTGGCCGCCACCCTCGAACCGACCCGCCAGCCTGGGGAGGCCGAGCGGGCCGAGGAAGCCTCCGCGCAGGTGAATGGCTACCTGCACGACCTGATCGACCGGCGCCGGGCCGAGCCGGCCGACGACCTGTTGTCGGGTCTGATCGCGGCCAGCGACGGCGAGGATCGCCTCACCCAGCCGGAGGTGGCCGTCACGGTGTCGCTCATCTACGCGGCCGGCTTCGAGACCACCATGAACCTGATCGGCAACATGGTCCACACCCTGGTGCGTCATCCCGATCAGCTGGCTCGGCTGCGGGCCGACCGCTCGCTGGTGCCGTCCGCGGTGGATGAGGTGCTGCGCTTCGAGCCGCCCGTGCAGATCGACGGTCGCTACGTTCGGGCCGACACCGAGATCGGCGGTCACGCCATCCCCCAGGGCCATGGGGTCCTGACGCTGCTGGGAGCGGCCAACCGCGATCCGGCCGCGGTGGACGATCCTGACCGCTTCGATGTGGGCCGGAGCGAGGTGCCGATGCTGTCGTTCGGGTCGGGTATCCACTACTGCCTGGGCGCGGCGCTGGCCCGCCTGGAGGGCCAGGTGGTGCTGCAGGCGCTGCTGGACCGGTTCGGAACATGGACGCCCCTCGACGACAACCCGCCCTGGAAGCGGAGGCTCACCCTCAGGGGCCTGGCCAGCCTTCCCGTCGCGTTCAGCTAGACGTCAGTAGCCCTTCCACTCGGGGGGGCGGCGCTCCTGGAAGGAGGCCACGCCCTCGGCGGCGTCCTCGGTGCTGGTGTTCAGCTCGACAGCCACCGCCTCGTCGTGGGCCATGGAGGCCCGGTCGGTGTCCAGGCTGCGGTTGACCAGCCACTTGGTCAGCGCGAAGGACCGGCTCGGGCCGGATGCCAGGCGCTCGGCCCACTCGGCGGCAGCTGACAGGACCTCGTCGTGGGGCACCACCCGGTTGACCAGGCCGTACTCGTGGGCCCGGTCGGCCGGCAGGTCCTCGGCCAGCAGGAACAGTTCCATGGTGCGGCGCACGCCGATGATGCGGGGCAGCAGCCACGGCCCCAGCGCGTCGGGCACAAGCCCCCGCCGGGCGAAGACCTCCACGAACTTGGCCCGGTCACCGGCGATCACCAGGTCGCAGGCCAGCGCCAGATGTGCGCCCATGCCGGCCGCGGTGCCGTTGACCGCTGCGATCACAGGCACATCGCAATCCAGCAGGGCGTCGAACAGCGCGTACTGGCCGTCGAGCATCATGCGCCGGGCGTCGCCCATGATCCTGTCGGGCACCTCGGTCGAACGGTCGGGATCGTCGTAGGAGTGGCGCAGGTCGGCGCCGGTGCAGAAGAACCGGTCGCCAACCGCGGTGATCACTGCACAGCGGGCTCGGTGGCTGGTGTTGAGTCCGTTGAGGATGTCGCGCACCCGGTCGCGGCACGGCGGCGTCAAGGCATTGCCGGACTCGGGTCGGTCGATGGTGATCCAAGCCACCGAGTCCCGGTAGTCGAGCCGGACCTGCTCGTTGAGGGATCGCTCATCGCTCACAGCAGGCCAACCTACTCGCCTCCGTGCAGATCTCGGGAGGTTCTTGTGCACCGGAGACCCAGAACTCGTACCAAGAATCCGCAACGCTGGCAGACTGCCGCTCATGGCAAACACCGACGTCCTGGGACTGTGGAACATCGCCGAGGCCGATCCCGACTTCCTGGCGGTGGTCGACCCCGAGCACAAGCAGTTGACCTTCGGCGAGATGGCGGCCCTCACCAACCGGATCTCCCGGGGCCTTCGGGCCGCCGGGCTCGGTAAGGGCGATCAGGTCACGACACTGCTGCCCAACTGCTTTGAGCAGCTCGCGCTCTGCCTGGCCGCCTACCAGAGCGGCCTGTACGTGACCACCATCAACTGGCATTTCGTCGGCGCGGAGATCAACTACATCGTCAACGACGCCGAGACCAAGGCGTTCATCGTTCACGAGCGCTTCGCCGAGGAGGCGGTCAAGGCGCTCGACGGATGTGTCGTGGGTGAGGAGAACCGTTTCTGCGTGGGCGGGCCGGTCGAGGGCTTCCGACCCTTCGACGAACTCGTCGCGGCCCACACCGGCGACAGGCCCGATCCCGAGCAGCTGGCCACTGGGTCGTTCATGTTCTACACCTCGGGCACCACCGGCCGGCCCAAGGGAGTGCGGCGGGCGCTGGACTCCCGGCCCCCCGACGAGGCCTCGTCCACCGCGGGCATGCTGCTGATGCTGTTCGGCTCCAAGCCCCACGACGGCAACGTCCAGATCACCCAGGCACCCCTGTACCACACCGCGGTCAACAACTGGACCACGATGTCGCTGCATCTGGGCCACACCGTGGTGCTCATGGACCGCTGGACCGCCGAGGGCGCGCTCGAGCGCATCGAGCGCTACCGGGTGACGAGCTCGCACATGGTGCCCACCATGTTCAACCGGCTGTTGCAGCTTCCCGACGAGGTGCGCTCCGGCTACGACGTGTCGTCGCTGCGCGCCATGGTGCACGCCGCCGCCCCCTGCCCGATCGAGACCAAACGGCGCATGATCGAGTGGTGGGGCGACTCCATCTGGGAGTACTACGCGGCCACCGAGGGCGGGGGCACCTCGGTGTCAGCCGCGGAGTGGATGGACCGGCCCGGCACGGTCGGAAGGGCCTGGCCCGGCTGCGAGGTGATTGTGGTCGACGATGACGGCAACGACCGGCCGCCGGGCGAGTCGGGCACGGTGTACATGAAGATGCCGGGGGCCGTCTTCGAGTACAAGGGTGACGAGGCCAAGACCGCGGCCAGCCGCCTGCGGGACTTCTTCACCGTGGGCGACGTCGGCTACCTCGACAGCGACGGGTACCTGTTCCTCAACGACCGGGCCAACGACATGATCATCGTGGGCGGGGTGAACATCTACCCCGCCGAGATCGAGGGGGAGCTAGTGCAGCACCCTGCGGTGGGCGACGCGGCCGTGTTCGGAGTGCCCAATCCCGACACCGGCGAGGAGGTCAAGGCGGTGGTCGAGCTGCTCGAGGGCTGGGAGCCAGGCGACGGCACCACCGAAGCGATCCTGGAGTGGCTGCGCGACCGCATCGGTCGCCAGAAGCTGCCCCGTTCGATCGACTACACCACCGAGATGCCCCGCGACCCCAACGGCAAGCTCTACAAGCGCAAGCTGCGCGACCCCTACTGGGAAGGCCACCAACGGGCCATCTAAGCCCCATACTTGGGGCATGACAGATGCCAGCTCCATCTCCGACGCCGAGGTCTCAAGGGCGCACCGCTCGCTCGGGCTGACGGCCGAGGTCGCCGACCCCGACGCGTACGCCAACACCGTCGAGCGCTTCCGGGCCCGGCGCATCGCCCTGCCCACCTTCGCGGAGTTGCGCGACCCGTCCACGATCCCGGCGGCCCGCCTGGCTGCGCTGGCCGGGGTGGACCGCAACGAGCCCGACGCGGCCAACCTGTTCCGCGTCCACTGGTTCGGGCGCCTCGACGGCAGCGGCCCCCACGACGTTCCCGACTATGTCGAGCTGCCGCCGGAGATGACCGGCGTCGACGCCCGCATCGTGCTGGCCCTGGGCAACCGCTTCCCCATGATCCGGGCCCACAAGGTGCTGGCCGCCTACGCCTGCCTGGCCCCGAGGCTGGTCGCTGGCCAGTTCGACCCGACCCGGCACCGGGCGGTGTGGCCGTCGACCGGCAACTACGCCCGGGGCGGTGTGGCCATCAGCCGGATCATGGACTGCCGGGGCGTGGCCGTGCTGCCCGCGGGCATGAGCAAGGCCCGCTTCGACTGGTTGGAGCAGTGGACGCTCGATCCGGCCAACGACATCGTGCGCACGCCCGGCACCGAGTCCAACGTCAAGGAGATCTACGACGCCTGCAACGAGATGGCCCTCGATCCGACGAACGTGATCGTCAACCAGTTCTCGGAGTTCTCCAACCACCTGGGCCACTACAGCGTGACGGGAGCTGCCTTGGAGAGGCTCTACGAGCATGTGGCCGCCGACCGGCCGGGCTCCCGGCTGGCCGCCTACGTATCGGCATCGGGATCGGCCGGCACTCTGGGCGCGGGCGACTACCTCAAGGACCGCCACGGGTGCCGGATCGTGGCCGCAGAGGCCCTGGAGTGTCCGACCCTGCTGGAGAACGGCTACGGCGAGCACAACATCCAGGGCATCGGCGACAAGCATGTTCCGCTGATCCACAACGTGATGAACACCGACGACATCGTGGCGGTCAGCGACGTGTGCACCGACTCGCTCGACGTGCTGTTCAACACCCCGGCCGGACGGGATCATCTGGTGGACCGGGCCGGGCTCGACGCGGGGATGGTGGGGCTGCTCACCCACATGGGCTACTCGTCGTCGTGCAACGCGCTGGCCGCCATCGCGGTGGCCCAGGCCCATGACATGGGCCGCGACGACGTGATCGTCACCGTGGCCACCGACGGCTCCGAGCTGTACGACGCCGAGCGGGAGGCCTACATCGGGCGCCACCATCGGGGCGGTTACGACGACGTAGCTGCCGCGTCGGCCTTCGGACGGGGGCTCATCGACGGCGCGGGCGGCGAGGTGCGCCACCTGGCCTGCTCGGAGGCCGAGCGGCGCCGGATCTTCAACCTCGGCTACTTCACCTGGGTGGAGCAGCAGGGCACCGCCTTCGAGGACTTCGTGGCCCGGGGCGACCAGCGGTTCTGGGACGGGATGCGCCACTTCGTCGATGAATGGGACGAGATGATCGTCGAGTTCAACGGCCAGACCGGCGCCCGCGACGACGACTAGGCGCTACTGGCGGCCGTCGTGACATCGACCTTCGAGAGCTACGCCGAACGGCTCGAGACGAGCCGACTCGTGCTTGAGGCTGCGGCGACCCCTGACGCGATGGCGACCGCGATCGGCGAGCTCGACGCGGCCGTTGCCGGTGTCGAGGGACACGGCTTCGAGCCCACCCCGTTCGCTTCGGCTCCCGAGCTCGCCGAGGCGGCTGGGATCGGTGACGCAGAGCTGTGGGTCAAGGACGAGACGGGCAACGTGTCGGGATCGCACAAGGCCCGGCACCTGTTCGGCGTGGCCCTGGCGCACCGGCTGGGAGATTCCGGCGGCGACGGCCGCGACGCCGCGCCCTACGCCATCGCCAGTTGCGGCAACGCCGCGCTGGCCGCGGCGGTGGTGGCCCGGGCTGTCGGCCGGCCAATAGACGTGTTCGTGCCGACCTGGGCCAACGAAGCGGTGGTCGGCCGCATAACCGAGCTGGGCGGGAGGGTGGTGCGTTGCGAGCGCCAGCCGGGTGTGCCCGGCGACCCCGCCCACCACGCCATGCTGGCCGCCATCGAGGCCGGCGCGGTGCCGTTCTCGTGCCAGGGGACCGAGACCCCGGCCACGATCGACGGCGGCCGGACTCTGGCCTGGGAGATGGTCGATTCCCTGTTGAAGCACGACGGCGGCGCTCCTGCTCGCCTCGACCGGCTGTTCGTGCAGGTCGGCGGGGGTGCGCTGGCCACTGCGGTGGTTACCGGGCTGGCCGCGGCGGTGGAGCGGGGCGATCTGGCCCGCCTGCCCGTGGTCCATGCCGTTCAGCCCGAGGGCAACCATCCCCTGGTGCGGGCCTGGGACACGTTGGCGCTCGAGTCGCTCACGCCGGAGCGCGCTCCGAACACCCGGGACAGCTCGTACTTCCTCGACCGGGTTGTCCGCGCTCAAGCCGTCCCTACGGGCACCATGGACAATGGGAGACGTGCCGTGATTGCCGAGTCGATCGGTCCGATCGCGGGCGACCGGCTGCAGGAGTTGGTGGGTCGGCTGCGCTACGATCCCGAGCGCTACATGCGGGCGTGGGAGAGGGAACCGGTGTCGTACGCGTCTGGGATCCTCGACGACATCACCTACGACTGGGTCGACATCGTCGAGGGAATGCTGGCCGCCGGGGGGTGGCCCCTGGTCGCGTCCGAGGACGACTTCCGTCGAGCGCATCGCCTCGCCCACGAACACACGGCTATCGACGTGTGTCCCACCGGGGCTGCGGGACTCGGCGGCCTGCTGGCCTTGACCGCGGCCGGCGGCGGCTCTGAGGCTTCCGCCGTGTCGCCCGGCGAGCGGGTGGCGGTGCTGTTCACCGGGCGGATGCGCCCCGGCGACCCCGACCCGCTAGAGGCCGAGCGGGACTAGCTGGGCGTTGGCCGCAATGGGGGAGGACCGGCAGGACGCAAGCGGGGCGCAGCGGTTCGCTATCGACTACAAGGCGCTCGAATCGATCGATCCCTTGCTGGGCAAGCAGCACCGCCACACCGTCGACGTGCTGATATGGACTCTGCTGGCGGGACGCCAGATCGAGGCGTGGCTGTCGGAGACGCTGGCTGCCCGCCAACTCGACACCTCCGGCTACTTCGCCCTAAGCGCGCTGTGGCTGGTCGGCCCGCCGCATCGCATGACCACGGGCGAGCTGGCCCGGCGCATAGTGCAGACCTCGGGCGGGGCCACCAAGACGACTCAGCGCCTGGTCAGCCAGGGGCTGGTGCGCAGAGTGGCCGACCCCGACGATGGCCGCCGCAGTCTCCTGGAACTGACGCCCAAGGGCCTGAGCATGGCCCGAGAGACACTGGACGTGGCCCTCGACGCCTTCGACACCGAGATCGGCGCCCTCGACGAGGCCGAGCGCGAGGGCGTGGCCGCGGCCGTGCAGCGCCTAGCGGTGGAGCTGAGCGAGCGGCTCAGCCGCTGAGACCGGCCGCAGCCGCCTTCGCCTCGTCGACGGCCGTCGGCAGGTCGGGGAGTTCGGCCTCGATCGCTCCGGCCCGGTCGAGGAACACGAACACCATGCGAGCTACCGGCTCGCCGGTGACTGCCTCCAGGGTGGCCGCGTAGGCCGCGCCCTGGAGGCGGTAGCGGGCCAGCTTGGCGTCGACGCCGTCGTCGCCCGCGAGCCTGTCGGTCTTCCAGTCGACCACCACCAGCCCGTCGACGCCGCGGTAGACGAGGTCGACGTATCCCTCGACCAGGCGCTCCCCGAACGGCGCGGCCACGAACAGCTCCCGCCAGTGCTGGGAGGAGGAAGCCTCGCGGGCCACGGCGGTGTCGAGCGCGGCCCGGGCCAGGCCGGCCACAATCCTGGATCGGCCGCTGACTCCCTCGGCCGCGGCCTGGCGATCGGCCAGTGCTTCGAGACCCTCACCGGTGGCCAGGTCGACGTCCTGGAGCACGCCGTGCACCGCCCGACCCACGGCGGTGCCGTAGCGCCCCTTGCTCCACGGGGGTTGCTCGGAGTCGTCGGGGTCCTTGTCCAGGCCGGGATCGTCGGCCGCCACCCCGCCGTCGCCGGCTGACAGTGCAGTGGGCGACACGGCAAGCGGCACCGCGGCCCGCGCCAGGCAGCGGTCGCGCTCGTGCTCCCACTCGCCGCGCTCGGGCAGCGGCGTCCGCTGCGGCTCCGCCGGAGCGGGTCGGCTGTCGGTCGGGGCTACCCCCTCGTCGGCCGGGACGAGGAAGGTCGAGCCGTCCACAGCTCCGGCCCCGGCCGCCCCCGCATCGGCCAGAGCCCATGCCGCGGAGTTCTCCTTCTTGCCGGTCTCGCCGGGATCCCTGCGGTGCAGGCTCACCACCAAGTGGTCGCGGGCCCGGGTGCAGGCGACGTACAGCAGCCGGAGGCGCTCATGGGCGTCCATCTGCTCGTCGATCGGCTTCCACGCCTCGTAGTTCTCGGACTCGATCCCTCCCCGCATCCTCACCACCGGCTCTCCCGATGCGTCGAAGGCCACCGAAGGCCCGCGGGCGGGTGCGCTGAGCCTGGTGGTCATGCCCGACAGGACCACGATGGGGAACTCGAGGCCCTTGGCGGCGTGCACGGTGAGGATGCGCACGCTGTCGTCGTCGGTCTCGGGCAGGATCGTCTCGGTCACCCGGGCGTTGTCGGCGCCCTGCAGGCGGGCCCAAGCCATGTAGTCGCGCAGGTTGGTGCCGCCGGCGTCGGCCCAGGCCCGCGCCTGGTCGGTCACGAACCGGAGCCGCCTCCACACGTCGCGTGGCCGCCCGCCGGCCACGGCGGTCTCGAAGGCGCCGCGCTCGCGAACCAGCCGGTCGATCAAGGCGGGCGGGCTGGTCCAGCGCTTGGCCCGATGGAGCTCGGCAAGGTGGGCGATCCCCTCGGACACCGGGTGGTCCGCCGGCGCGTCCTCGGGCAGCCGGCCCAGCAGCGAGAACCTGCCCCGGAAGGCCAGGCGCCAGTGAGCCAGGTCGTCGTCGCCGCAGCCGTAGAGCGGGGAGCGCAGGGCGGCGACCAGGGCCAGCTCGTCGGTGGGGTCGGCCACAGCCTGAAGGGCCGACAGCACGTCTCGCACCTCTCGGGTGCTGTACACCAGCGAGGAGGACTCGGCCCGGTAGGGGATCCCGGCTGCGTCCAGGGCGTCCTCGAGGGCGCCCAGGCTGAGCCGGGACGGGATGAGGATGGCGATGTCCCCCAACCGGGCGGGCCGGGGCGCCGGCTCGGCCGGTGACCCACCATCGACATCCCACCGGTCCCGCAGGGCTGCGGCCACAGCCTGCGCGACCGACTCGGCCTCCCGCCGACGCAACTCGGCCGCGTAGGACCTGCCCTCGATGGCGATCGGTTGCACACCCAGGACCGTCACCGCAGGCCCCCGCGGTACCGGCTCGCGGACCGCGCCCAGCGGCGCGTACTCGGGCTGGCTGCCCTCCGCCGGCTGGATCAGCTCCCCGAACACGGCGTTGACCCAATCGATGATCGGCCGTGCCGAGCGGAAGTTGGTCGCCAGGCCCTCGATCCGGCCCCGGTCTTGGCCGCTCGTCCAGTCGCGGGCCTCCAGGAACGTGGCGATGTCGGCTCGGCGGAAGCGGTAGATCGACTGCTTGGGGTCGCCGACGAAGAACAGGCGGCCCGGATCGGGGACCATCTCGGCCCAGCCAGCGGTGGCCGGGGCGGGGTCGCCGCAGCCCAGCAGTGCGGCCAGCTCGACCTGTATCGGGTCGGTGTCCTGGAACTCGTCGACGAGCAGGCACCGGTAGTGGTCGCGCAACGCCGCCCGCACGGCCGGTCCGTGCGTGTCGTGGCGGAGCACTTGGCGGGCCCGAACCAGCAGATCGTGGAACTCGAGGCGTCCCCGGGCCCGCCGCTCCTCGGCGGCGCTCAGCGTGAAGGTGGCCAGCCGGGCTACGAGACGCCTCAACGCAGCCTCTGCAGCCGATCGGAGCGCTCGCTCGCAGACCGCCTTCAGGCGCTTGATGCCGTCGCGGGCGTTCTGAACCTGGCCGTCCCAGCTGCCGGCCTTGCCGAGGCTGGTGCCCTTGCATTCCCGCTGCAGGGCCAGCAGCGCCTCGATCCGGTCGGTGCGGTCGGCCTCGGCCGCGTCGGTGGCGGCAGCCTCGCCGGTCAAGGCCAGCAGCCGGCTGTGGAGCTTGGCGATCGTGTCGATGCGGGCCAGGAGCTTGTCGTCGGGGTCCACGCAGAAGGCGCGGATGCCGACCAGCAGGTCGAGCGCCTTGAGCGTTTCGGTGACGTCGACGGGCGGAAGGTCGGGCTCGTCGTGGAAGTCCAGGCTCTCGAGCCGGTCCCAGTTCTCGTTCAGCTGCACGGCCAGTGCCCGGATCTGCTTGAGCGACACACCCTGCACTTCGAGTCCCAGCAATGTCGGTCCCATGGCGGGCTCGTCGAGGAGCACGTCGAGAAAGTCGCGCCAGCGGAGGTCGAACTCGATCTGGGAGCCGATGTCGTCGAGCACCTCGACGCTGGGTGGCAGCCCCGCCTCCACCGGATGCTCGCTCAGCAGCCTCTGCGCGAACGAGTGCAGCGTTCCCACCGCGGCGCCGTCGAGTTGCCGGAGCGCGGCCTCGGCCACGTCCGCTCCCAGAGCGCCTTGAGTGTCGGGACTGTGCAGCCGGTCCCGGATCCGGTCACGCAGCTCGGCGCCGGCCTTCTCGGTGAAGGTGATGGCCGCGATGTTCTCCATGGCCACGCCGGACCCGATCAGCGCGATAACCCGCTCGACCAGCGCCCGGGTCTTGCCCGACCCCGCGCCCGCCTCCACGAACAGCGTGCTACCGAGGTCGGAAGCGATCCGGTTGCGGGCCGCTTGATCGGCCAGCGGCGGTGTGGCGGCCCTCATCGCGGCGCTTCCTCGGCGCGCTGGGGGGTCTGAGAGCGTTCGCGGCCGGGATCCACTAGGTCGAGGTAGCGGGCCAGAGCCGGATCGTCACGCTTGCGCTGGAGGTCGCGCCATTGGTCGCGGGTGCCCATGCCGTCGGGGTCGCAGTAGTCGCACGGGACCCACGGCCGCCACACCGGCTCGTCGGGGTGCAGCGGGAACAGGCCGTCGCCGACCCCGTCGACGATGGCGTTCACCGCGTTGAGAACCTGCCGGCGAGCGGCGTTGGTGGCGTAGCCGACATCGCTGAACTGTCCCTTGGTCGACACGAACCAGTAGGCGCCGTGCCCGTCGGCGGTGTCCGCGATGCCGAGCAGACTGCGGGCCGCGAGGTCGTAGAGGACGAGTTGGAGACGGTGGCCTCCCAGTGTCGGGTCGTCGGCGCCGAGCTTCTCGAACGCGCGGGACGAGCCCGTCTTGTAGTCGACCACCAGCAGGCCGCCGTGCGGGGTCGCTTCGACCCGGTCGATCGACCCCCGAACGCTCATCGACCGCCCGTCGCCGATCTCGACGCGGACGGGGCCGCTCGCGCTGTGGGGCATCCCGAAGCCGAGCTCCACCGCCACGGGCTGCGATCGGTAGCGGGCCCGCTGCTCGTCGTCGAAGTCGAGGAAGCGGACAAGGTCGGCGAGGATCTGGCGGCGGTCATGCTCCCAGTAGAGCCTGCGCCCGACCAGGCCCCGCGCTGCGAGCCGCTTGCACTCCTGCTCCCCGACGGCGAGCAGGTGGGTCCGCCACGATTCGGGCCAGCGCGCCCCAGGTGCGGGCACGGCGCCTTCGTCGATGGCCTCGGCCAGCCAGCGCTCGAGGATCCGGTGCACGAGGCTGCCGCGCTCCAGCGGGCTGATGCGGTGCTCGTCGTCGGCGTCGTCGATGGCCTCCACCCTCAGGACGTGGCGCATGAAGTAGGCGTGAGGGCACCCGGCCCACATCTCCAGTCGGGAGGCGGAGGTCGTCTCGCTTCCGCCGGCCGGGTGCGCCACGACGGTCCCCCGGAGGTCGCCGGCCAGCAGGTTGCCGTCGAAGCGGGTGAGCCTCGACGACATACGGGCACGGCGCAGCTCGATGCCTCGGCGCAGCTCCGGTCGCTGTCGCACGCCTGGAATCTGGGCAAGCTCGCTCCATCCGCTCGCCGTGCGGGTGCGGGCGTCGTGCCAGTCGAGCACGCACCGGGTGTCGTACTCCTGGGCGTGGGCCGGGAACCCGGTGCGGCGCAGTCCGGCCACGAACGACGGCACCTCTTCAGCCTCGCCCGCCTCCTCGGTCAGCCAGCGGCTCGGCGACCGGTCCGCGGCCCGGCGGAGGTCGCCGCGGGGGTGCAGCAGCAGCGACCGCCCCGCGGCGGCCACGACTGCCAGCAGCGCCCGGTGGTCGTCCCCGGGACGGTCGGCTCTGGCGGGCAGGTCACCGCCTGCCACCAGCCGCTCCCGGTCCGGCAGCAGGGCGTCGTCGTTGCGGCGGGCGGGGAAGGTTCCCTCGGCCATGCCGCACACGACGGCCAGGTCGAGCTCCACCCCGAGGGCCAGGTCGACCGGGCCGACCAGCACGCCTGCGCCGAGGTGCCCGTGCCGGTGCGCGGCGCCCTCCAACTCGAGCCGCAGCGCCCGGCCGAAGGCGGCCACCGAGGGCTCGTCGTCGGTGCCGTCTAGATCTCCGAGACGGCTGACGGCGCGGTCCACCCGCTCGGCCATCTGCCGCTCCTCGTCCGGCCAGCTCCGGCGCAGTCGTCCGCCGAGGTACTTCTGGATCAGCTTCTGGCACCAGCCGGCCAGCTCGGCCCAGGTGCGCGGCGCCGGGCGGGGCTCCAGGTCGGCGTGGAGCTCCTCGACGAAGCCCAGCAGCTCCAGCGAGCGCTCAGCGCTACGCCGATGCCGGTCGCCGCGCCATGCCTGCTCCTCGTCGGCGGCGTGATGATCAGCCTCGGCGGTGCAGTCCTCGGCGTACCGGGTGAGCCTGCGCCGCCAGTTGTCGATCCCGGACTCCACCCGGGCTGCTCGGGCCTCGCGCTCCCATGCGGCGCTGGGAACGGCCTGCCACCGGTGGGAGTCTGCGTCCTCGCTCGAGTCGTCGGGCCGTCTGACGCTCACCGGGGCGCCGGCCAGCCAAGCCATCACGACGCGCCGGGAGAACCCGCGGTCTCGAAGGGCCAGCATGTCCAGTAGCGACCGCCCCAGCAGCGACGTCTCCACCGTTCGGGAGGTGGCTCCGCAGCGCGGGATGCCGGCCGCGTCGAGCGCATCGCTGATCAGGCGAACGTAGGGGTTCTCGACGCCGTAGACGATGGCGCATCGCCCCAGGGGGGTGCCGGCTCGGGCCGCGTCGACCACCGCCCGCACGGCGTGGCGCACCTCGTCGTCGGCGTCGGAGACGCTGAGAGCCTCCACCGTGGCCGACGCCCCGGCACGCCCGCCTCTCCGTGCCGGGGCGTCGAGTTCGGCTCCGAGCCTGCCAACCGAGGCGACGACCGCGGCGTCGGCGTCCTCGGCGCCCGTCGCGCCGGCGACGATCGTCGTGTCCGTCGCCTCGCCGACCGCTCGCAGCAGGCCTGCCTGGCTGTCCGTGATCCTCTGCGGCAGGAACACGATCATCGGCCCGAGCTGGCGCGCCACGGCGGAGGGATCGGCCCGCACCGCCGCGACCGCAGCCCGCGAGAGCTGCTGCTCATTGCTGAAGCCTGCTTCGAGGTCGGCCGCGACCTGTTGGTGGATCCTCACCACGTCGGCAGCCCGCGGCGACTGCGCAGCCAGGGCCCGGAGCTGCCCGTACTCGAGTTCGGACAGCTCGCGGTGGGCTCGGGTGAGGGCCCGCTCGGTGGCCGGA
>VXWX01000073.1 GCA_009835735.1 Acidimicrobiaceae bacterium | reverse complement strand
CTGCCGTTCACGACCGGCTCGGTGATCGCGGTCGATGGCGGCCGGCCGCTGGGAAGGCCGTAGGCGGCCGAGCGGTCAACCGGGGTCGGGAGGCGGCTGGGGGTTAGCGGGTCGAGCTCCCTCAGTGGCCGGTGGCGATGGCGACCACTTCGGATAGCAGTTCGCGGTTGGCGGCCAGGCCGGGCGAGATGATGTTCACGAAGAAGGCATCGAGACGGTGCGTGTCGATCAAGTCCTGGAGCTGGCTCCGGCACTCCGAGGGGGTGCCCGCGATCTGGTAGGAGGCCACCAGTTCGTCGGTCACGAGTTGGCCCACGGCTTCGGGGCCACCCTCGGTGAAGGCCTGCTTGAGGCCGGCGATCTCGGCTTCGTTCAGGCCGAGGTTCTTGAGGACCCGGGGCGGGCTGTCCATGATGGCGTAGCCGTAGAGGTGCTTGGCCTCCTCGATCATCTCAGGCCTGTACGCCAGCCGGTCGAGGTACACGCGGGTGAGCGGCGGGGCGCCGGTTGCCGCCCGGGCCTGCTCGGCCAGGCCGAATGCGTCGCCGAGATCGGACTTGACCATCAGCACCAGGCCGTCGGCGTGGGTGCCGGCCATCGCCAGCATCCGCTCGCCGCGCGCCGCGACCCAGATCGGGATCGAGTGGGAGCCGGTGGTGAGCTGGGCGCCCTCCAGCGAGAGTCTGCGACCATGCCAGGTGACCGGCTCGCCCCGCCACAGCAACTGGAGTGCCTCGATGGTGTCAGCCATCATCGCCAGCGGGGCCGATCGCTCCAGGCCCATGGGATGCAGCACCATGGTGCCGCCGGCCACCAGGGTGACGAAGGCCCGGCCCCCGCTCATCTCGTCCACCGTGGCGATGGCGGCCGCGGTGGCGGCCGGATGACGGGTGTAGGGGTTGGTGACCGCCCCCAGACGGATCGTGGTGGTGACCCGGGCCGCCGCGCCGAGCACCCCGTAGACGTCGAGCATCAGGCCCTCGTCGGCCACCATGCAGTAGGAGTAGCCCAGCTCCTCAGCGGCCACGATGGTGTCGATCAGCTCGGCCGAGCCCATCGTCGGGACGATCTGAAGGCCGAGCGCAAGCTCACGGGCGGTCACGGTTCGGGCTCAACCCAGGGATCGTGGACGGGCCTGATGACGACCGGCCCGATGTCGATCCGCCGGTCGGTGCCAACCAGGTCGGCAACCAGTTCGCCCACCCCGGTCGCGGGCATCATCCGGGCCCGGACAGAATCGGCGGCCTTGCCATCCCATAGCTCGGTGTCGATCTGGGCGGGGGACAGTGTGATCACCCGAATGCCGTGGTCCCGTCCTTCCAGCCGCAGCACCTCGCCCAGCGCGTTGAGCCCTCCCTTGGATGCGGCGTAGGCCGCGTTGCCCTCGAAGGCCTGCACGGCGGCGATGCTGCTGATGAGCACGATCTGTCCACCGGACTCGCTCAGCGCTTCCCAGCCGGCCCGGGTCAGTGCCATGACCGCGCTCAAATTGATGTCGAGAACCCGTTTCCAGTGGTCCTGGGTGACCTCGGGTGCCGGTGCCTTGTCGAACACGCCGGCGCTGTGAACCATCAAGTCGATCCGCCCGTGAGCGGCGAGAACCTCCGCGACGACCCGTTCGGGCTCGCCGGAAGCGGTCAGGTCGGCCGCGATCGGTGTTGCGGGCCCGTCCAGTTCCGAAGCCGCGGCCTCGAGCCGGTCCCGTCGGCGGCCCACCAGCACGCATCGAGTGCCGCGAGCCGACAGGGAGGCCGCGCAGGCTGATCCGATGCCCGAGCCGCCGCCGGTCACGACGGCCACTGCGGACTCGATGGCGGTCATCGGCCGGTTACCCGAAGAATGATGCGGTCAGCACTTCGTAGTTGATGCGTCCCGCGCTGAAGGTCCGGCCGCTGGCCAGGTTGGTGAGGTGGATCTCGGCCGGGGAGTGCAGCTCTATGGGTATCTCGTAGAAGTCCCGACCGGCGTCCTCGTAGATCTCGATGAACGGGCGCCCGTAGGCCTCGCAGGCGACGGACACCACCTGATCCACGATCTCGGCGCACTGGGCGTCGTCGGCTTCGACGGTCACGTTGGAGATGCCGCCGTACAGCAGGCTGTCGTTGATGCGGCCCATCGAGATCAAGTCGTCGTCCACCAGGGGCGGCACCACGCCCAGGCCGTATGCGTAGCGCATGCCTCGCAGGTCCATGCCCTCCTCGGCCAGGCGGTGAATCGACTGCTCCACGATGCGGGCCGCCACCTGCACCGCGGTCACCAGGCTGCGGTTGGGCGCGAACAGCACGTACAGGTCGCTGGGGGCCACCCGACACGCGGAGGCGATCATGTCGGCCATGGCCTCCGGGATCGGCTCGGAGGTCTGTATGGCCACCACCGACTCGTGGTGGTCGTCGCGGTAGTCGATCCACTCGAAGTAGTGGTCGAGGCTGTCGCGGTTCAGGGCCCGCCCCGGCCCGGCCAGGATGGCGGCGTGCTCGGTGCCGGGAGCCTGGAGGCGCCATCCCGCGATCTGCGACGCCACACAAGCCTCGATGGGGTGGTCGATCATCACCCGCACCGCGGTGAGCATGCGCCCGGCCAGTTCGAAGGGCTCGTAGCTGACGATGCCCAACCCCCCCAGGCTGGCCAGGGTGTAGAGCTGAGCGGCCCGCCAGCCTCCCTTGGCCTCCAGTCCCATGTCGATGACGGTGGTGCCGTTCCCGAGCCGGTCCACCGACACGCCCAGCGCGTCGGCCTCGTCGAGGATGACCCTCACCGTCTTCATTGCCTCACGGTTGACGCTGATCATGTCAGGCGGGGGTGGACTCGCGGGCGCCCAGAGCGGCGTCGACGGGGATGATGGCGCCGTTCAGGTAGCTGGCCTCTGGCGAGGCCGCGAACAGGATGGCCGCGGTGATCTCGTCGGGCCTTCCGAAGCGGCCCTCGGGGATGTGGCGCTGGATGGCGGCCTGAAGGTCGGGGTCCGGCATCCCGGCCAGCAGAGCCTCGGTGGCGATGAGCCCGGGCGACACCGCGTTGACCCGCACCCCCTTGGGGCCGAGTTCCAGGGCCATGGCCCGGGTCAGCCCCTCGACCGCTCCCTTGGAGGCGATGTAGGCGCAGCGGTTGACCACCCCCAGGCGAGCCAGGATGGAGCTGACGTGGACGATGGCGCCCCGGCCCCGCTCCACCATGCCGGCCGCCGCCAGCTGGCTCAGCTGGAACAGCCCTCTGACGTTGGCCTGCCAGACAGCGTCGAAGGCCTCCAGGGACAGGTCGAACATCGAGGAGCGGTCGATGAGGGCGGCGTTGTTGATCAGGATCGACACGGGCCCCAGCGAGGCCTCCACCTCCTGAGCGAGCCGGGCCACGTCGGCCTCGCGGCCGATGTCGGCCTGGAACACCTCGGCTGTGCCGCCTGCGTCGGCGATGGCCTCGCGGGTGGAGACCGCGCCGTCGGCGTCGCTGCGGTAGTTGACCGCGACCCGGGCACCCTCGGCTGCGAACGCCCGGGCGGTAGCCGCGCCGATGCCCCTGGACGAGCCGGTGATCAGCACGGTGTCGCCGTCGAAGCGATCAGGTCTCACCGCTAGCCCCCCGCAATTGTCGCCGCCTCGGCCTCGTTGTCGGCGATCACGGCCAGAACGGTGCCCACGTCGACGGTCTCGTCCTCGTCGACCAGGATCCGGGCCACCACCCCGGCGCAGGGCGCCTCCAGGTCGTTCTCGACCTTCTCGGTCTCAACCTCGGCGATCACCTCGCCCTCGACCACGTGGTCGCCTTCGTCGACGTACCAGGCCACCACGGTGCCGTCCTCCATGGTCAGCCCCCATTTGGGCAGTATCACATCAGTTGCCATTCAGACTCTCCTCATGAATCGCTGGATCAGTACCGGGCCGCGGTGCTGATGGCGGCGGCGATGTCGTCGGTGCCGGGGAGCACGATGTCCTCGAGGGGCACGGAGAAGGGGATGGGTGTGTCGAGGCCGTCCACCCTCACCACCGGACCCCGGAGCTCCGCGAAGCACTCCTCGCTGATACGGGCACTCAGCTCGGCGCCCAGCCCCCCGATCCTGGGAGCCTCGTTGGCTACCACCACCCGGCCGGTCTTCGATGCCGAGCCCAGCACGGTGGCTGCGTCGTAGGGGCGGATCGTCCGCAGATCCACCACCTCGACCGAGATGCCGTCGGCTGCGGCCCGCTCGGCCGCTTCCAGCGCCATCGGCACCATCCGCATGGCCGCCACCACGGTCACGTCGGTGCCCTCGCGGGCCACCGCCGCCTCGCCCAGCGGAGTGGTGTAGTAGGTGGGGGGTACCTCGGCCCGGCTGCGGTACAGCGCTTTGTGCTCCAGGAACAGCACCGGATCGTCGCTGTCGATCGACGCCAGCAGCAGGCCCTTGGCGTCGATCGGGTTGGACG
>VXWX01000113.1 GCA_009835735.1 Acidimicrobiaceae bacterium | reverse complement strand
GAGGAGGCGGGGGAATGGGCTTGCCCGACCGCGAGACGGGAGGGGTTCCGGACCTGAGAGGACGGGGTGGCGCCGCGCTGGCCTGCGCCTTGGGGCCCGCCGGCTTGGGCGGCGGGGGCTCCTCCGCGACGGGCGGGGGCTCTTGGATGACGGGTCGCTTGGCCGGAGCCACACTGCCGCTCGAGGAGATGGTCACCTTCGGCTTCGCGGCGGCAGGCTCGGTGACTTCGGTCGCGGCCGCCGCGGTCATGACCGCGTCCGGCTCGACCTGCGGCGCGGCGTGGGTGGCGGGCGCCCTCGCGGCGGGCGCAGCCCGGACCCTGGACTCGCTGCTGACCTCAGCTGCGGGCTTCTCGGCAACCACCGGCTGCCGACTGGGAGGTTCCGCCTCCGGCTTCGAGACGACTGGCGCCTTGGCCTCGGGCTTCACGGGCTCCGGTCTCGGAGGCTCCGGCTCGACGGGCTCCGGTTCCGCCACCTTCACCGGTTCCGGGGGCGGCGGAGGCTTCAGCAGCCCGTCACGTTCTGCTCGCCGCCGTACCCGATCGGCTTGAGCCTCGACGATGCTCGAGGAATGTGACTTGACTCCGATGCTGAGCGCGAAGCAAAGATCGAGCGTCTCTTGATTTGTCAGTCCGAGCTCCTTGGCGAGCTCGTGGACGCGGATCTTGCCTGGCAACGCGTGCCCCCGTTCAGAGAGTCTGGCTGGCGCGACCGCCCGGCCCGGGATCGCTCCCCGGGTCCAACGGCCACGCTTGTTGAAGCCTAGCGATCTCGCCCCGCTCTACGTCAGCCCGCAAGGCCCGTCCGAAGGCTCGACGGCGCCGGGCCGACTCGAAGCAGGCGATGTCGGCGCACAGCCAGGCGCCCCGACCGGGTCCGGGCCCCACAACCAGAGCGCCGCTGGGATCCCTTCGCACACGCCGCATCTCCGCACCCGGGCGGCGGGTGCGGCAGCCGATGCAGGTTCGGACCGGGCTCAGCTGCTCTCCGCCCGCTCCGCCGTGACTTCGGGCTCTCGGGCGCCGGCGTCCTGCCCCGAACTGGAGACCGCGGCGGAGCCAGCGTCCTCGCCAGAACCGGCGTCCTCGGCCTGCTCCTGCGCCATGGCCGCGGCCCACGCCTCAGCGCTGACCGCCTCGCCGCCATCGGCCGGCTGCCAGAGCTGCTCGCCCGTCTCGGGGTCGGTGATCCACTCTCCCTCGGCCCACTCCACGTCGCCGTAGGCCGCCTCCTCAGCCAGCTGGGTCTCGCTCTTGATGTTTATGCCCCAGCCGGTGAGCCGGCTGGCCAGGCGAGCGTTCTGGCCCTCCTTGCCGATGGCGAGCGACAACTGGTAGTCGGGAACGATCACGTCGCAGTCGCCGGTCATCTCGTTGGGGCGGACCTCTTTGATCCTCGCCGGTGACAGCGCCTTGGTCACAAACTCCTCGAGTTCGTTGCTGAACGGCACGATGTCGATCTTCTCGCCCCGCAGTTCGTTGACGACCTGGCGGACCCTTGCCCCCCGGGCCCCCACGCACGCCCCCACGGGGTCGACATTGGGGTCGTTCGAATGCACCGCGATCTTGGTGCGATGGCCCGGCTCGCGCGCGCACGCCTTGATCTCCACGATCCCGTCGGCGATCTCGGGCACCTCCAGCTCGAATAGCCGCTTCACCAGGCCGGGATGGGTCCGGCTGACCACGATCTGAGGCCCCTTGGCCGTCTTGCGCACCTCAACGATGTAGGCCTTGAGCCGAGTGTTGGAGTCGGGCCGCTCGTAGGGGACCTGCTCCGCCTGGGGCAGCAGCGCCTCGACCCGGCCCAGATCGAGCAGGGTGTAGCGCGCGTCGGTCTGCTGGATCATGCCGGTGACGATGTCTCCCTCGCGGCCGGCGTACTCCTCGTACTTGAGCTCCCGTTCCGCCTCGCGGATGCGCTGGGTCATGACCTGGCGGGCGGTCTGTGCCGCGATGCGCCCGAAGTTGTCCGGCGTCACCTCGTACTCCTCGCCCACCGGGTTGCCCTCTTCGTCGAGATCCTGGGCGATCACGTGGAATTCCATGGTGGACGGATCGATCGTCACCCAGGCGTACTCCTTGGCATCGGGCAGCCTCTTGTAGGCGGACTCCAAGGCATCGGCCAGAGCCGCGAACAGCGCGTCGACGGTGATCCCCCGCTCGGCTGCCATCGCCTGGAGAGCTTCCATCATCTCCGCGTTCATCGCTTCGCCTCGTTCATGTCTTTGCCTCCTGAGTGGTCAAGTCGTTAGGACTGTTGTGCTTGATGAGGGCGCGAGCCCCACTCGAAGACTGTGCGAGCGGAGGCGAGTTGCTCATAGGCGATGCGGCACACCTCGCCATCGGTGCTGCGCAGGTCCACGCCGTCGTCAACTACGGCCTCCAGGATCCCCGTCAGCCGGCGGGGGCCGTCGAAGCTGGCCAGGGTCTTCACCTTCACGGTGGATCCGGCGGCGCGGCGGAAGTGCTCGGGTGTCCGCAAAGGGCGCTCCAAGCCGGGGCTCGAGACCTCCAGTGTGTACCGGCCCGGTATGGGATCGTGCTCGTCAAGGGCGCGGCTGATCGAACGCGACAGCCGGGCGATGACGTCGAGATCAATGCCGCCGTCAGCGTCGACAAGGACTCTGACCACCCCGCCGTGGTGCTCCACGTCGTACAGATCGACCGAGACAGCCTCCGCCAGCGGGGCAACGAGTTCGCGGACGCGATCGGCGATCGCCATGGTATTCCCTGACATTCTGCTATGGGCCGGGGGACTGGTTCGGGCCTGAACCGGCAACGGCGTGGGCACGAGCCCACGCCGCTTCCGGAGAATCGAACGTGTGAGAAGTATACCCGGTGTTGTGTTTCCCGCTCCTGTTCGCTGCGCTCACGGGCCGCTCGGGCCACGGCCTCGCAAGCTCGGCCTCAGGCGCCGGTCTTGCGGCGGATGCCCGCCACCACCGTCTCGGCGTTGTTGGCGTCGTCCCCAAGCTCGTCGAGGTTGCGGCGGCGATCTTCCTCAGCCGCCCGCCGGGCGGAGGCCCGCGTCTTCTTGGCCCGCTCTAACGCGGCATCCGAGCCGTGCTCGCAGATGAACTCGGCCCATTCCACCAGCGCGTCCACCATTGCTTCCTCGGCGACGACGGCCACGTTCTCGCCCTTCACGAACAAGTGCCCCCGGCGGTTCCCCGCGGCGATGCCGAGGTCGGCGTCGCGGGCCTCGCCCGGACCGTTGACGACACAACCCATGACGGCCACCTGGAGCGGTATGCGCCGCTCGCCGAAGGCTTCCATCGCCTGCTGGGCCACCGTGAACACGTCCACCTCCGCTCGCCCGCAGCTGGGGCAGGCGATCAGGTCGACGTTGCGCCGCTCGCGCAGCCCCAACGCCTCCAGCAGTTGCCGCCCGGCCCGGGCCTCCTCGACGGGATCGGTGGTCAGCGAGTAGCGGATGGTGTCGCCGATGCCCTCGGCGAGCAGGGAGGCTATTCCGGCCGTCGACTTGATGGTCCCGGCCGGAGGGGGTCCGGCCTCGGTCACCCCGAGATGCAGAGGATGGTCGGTGGTGTCGGCAAGCTGCCGGTACGCCTCGATCATGAGCGGAACGCTCGATGCCTTCACCGAGATCTTCACCAGATCGAACCCCACATCCTCGAAGTAGGCGAGTTCCCGCATCGCAGAGGCCACCATCGCCTCGGGGGTCACTCCCAGCTCGGGGTCGTAGAGGTCGGGATCGAGCGAGCCCCCGTTGACACCGATGCGGATGGGCACGCCCCGGTCCTTGCATTCCCTGGCCACGGCCTTGATCTGATCGGGCTTGCGGATGTTGCCGGGGTTCAGGCGCAGGCAGTGCACGCCAGCTTCCAGCGCGGCCAGCGCCATGCGGTAGTTGTTGTGGATGTCGGCGACGATCGGCACCGGTGAGCGGGGCACGATCCGGGCCAGTCCCTCGGCGGCCTCGGACCGGTTGCAGGTGCAGCGCACAATGTCGGCGCCCGCGGCCGCCAGCGCGTAGATCTGTTGCAGGGTGGCTTCGTGGTCGGCCGTCTTCGTGACCGTCATGGACTGCACCGTTACCGGTGCCCCACCCCCGACTGGGACGGTCCCGACCATGATCTGCCGAGTGTCTCGCCGCGGGAATTTCGCGGTGACCTGCACGATGCGAGTCTATCCGCGCCGGGTTGGCCGCTCAGCCGAAGCTGACTGGATCGAGGATGTCGCGCACCAGGGCCACGCCGCCCACCAGCAGCAGCAGCGCCACCACCGCGTACGTGAGCGGGAGCAGGCGGGCCGCATCGACCCGGTGGGTACGGCCCCCGAAGGAGCGGATCCGCTCGTATGTGGCCACAACCACGTGCCCCCCGTCGAGGGGCAGCAGCGGCAACAGGTTGAACACTCCGATGAAAGCGTTCACGTACACGAGGAGAAGGAGAACCTCGGTGGCGCCGTCGGAGGCTGCTTCGGCACCGATACGGGCCACCCCGTAGATCGACAGGATCCGGTTCTCATCCGGATGCGATCGGTCGAGGCGCCGCAACTCAAGCTCGCGGGCCATCGGCGCACCGACCGCTTGATCGTCGTCCCGCAGCCCGTCCAGCGTGCCTCCGAATCCGTCGGTCACGATGGTCGGGATAGCAAAGACCACGTCGCGGACGATCAGCGCGGACAACCGGACTGACTCGCCGGCAGCCTGCACGACGCCGAGCCCATCAGCGCGGTAGTCGGCCGACACCCCCAAGAATCCCCTGACCGCGGCCGACGGGCTGACCAGATCGGTGATGATGGCCCCCTCCACCACCGCCGGCCTGCCCGTCCGGGTGTCGACGATGGTCATGTCGAGAGGCTCGCCGATCCGGTCGCGCCCGTACGCAGCTACCTGGACATACGTGGGGGCGCCCGTGGATTCGAGACCCTCCACAGCGAGGATGCGGTCCCCTTCGATGAGTCCCACGATCCCGGCCGCGCCCGCCGCGGTGAGCCGCTCACCGACCCGGGTGACGGCCGTGTGCACCACGCCGTCGCGGCGATACACCACCTCCACCTCGGATCCTGCGAGCTGCCGCACCAGGTGCGAGAAGTCGGTGAAGGTGGTGCGGCCCACTCCGGCAATCGAGATGAGTTCGTCGCCGGGCTGCAGACCGGCCGCCGAGGCCGCACTGTCGGTTGAGACCGTGGCCAGCACCCAGTTCTGAGTCTCGTCGGCATCGGACCGGCCGCTCAGGATCGTGCCGTCACCCAGCAGCACCGCGAACAGCAGCACCAGCACGATCACGAAGTGCATGGCCGACCCGGCCGTCAGTACGAGCATCTTCCTCGGGTAGCTCTGCTGCCGGAAGCTGTGCGGCTCGTCGTCGGGCTCCACCTCATCGAGGTTGTTCATACCGACGATGCGCACGTACGCGCCGACCCAGATCGCCTTGACCCCGTACTCGGTCTCGCCGCGACGGAACGACCAGAGGCGCGGGCCGAACCCGATGAAGAACTCGCTGACCTTCATGCCCGTCCACCGGGCCATGAGGTAGTGGCCGAGTTCGTGCAGGAACAGCATGGCCACCAGCGACAGGATGATCACCAACCAGCCGGCGCCCGCGAAGACCCCGAGGAGCACGAGCAGCGCCACGAGGACGGCGAGGCGGGTGTGATCGCCCAGAAGCGAAGCGGAGAGGCGAGGGCTCATAGGGGCTTCAGGCTGCTTCGCGCTGCTCCACGAGGCTCTCGGCGACCCGGCGCGCCTCGCCGTCCGCAGCCAGCACCGCTTCGACGTCGTCGGCCTTCGTGCCGGGCCACAGCCCCAGCGCCTCCTCCAGCAGGTGCGCGATGTCGACCCACCGGATCCGCTCATCGAGGAAGGCCTGCACGGCCACCTCGTTGGCCGCGTTGAGCCATGCCGGCGCGGTCTCCGAGGCGCGACCGGCCTCGTAGGCCAGGTCGATGCAGCCGAAGGCATCCCGGTCGGGCGGTTCGAAGTCCAAGCGGGCCAGGTCGGCCCAGTCGATGGCACCGTAGGCAAGGTCGAGGCGATCGGGGTAGGCCAGCGCATACCCGATGCAGAGCCTCATGTCGGGCTTCGAGAGCTGGGCCACAGTCGCTCCGTCGCAGTAGGTGACCATCGAATGGACGATGGACTGGGGATGCACGACGATCTCGATCTGGTCGTAGGCGATCCCGAAGAGCTCGTGCGCCTCGATCACCTCGAGGCCCTTGTTCATGAGCGTGCTGGAGTCGATGGTGATCTTGGGGCCCATCTGCCAGGTGGGATGAGCCAGGGCGTCGGCCACGCTGACCTCTTCCAGCTCGGCCCGGCTGCGGCCCCGGAAGGGTCCGCCGCTCGCGGTCAGCACGATCTCCGAGACCGCCTCGGGGTGGTCGTTGGCCCTCAGGCACTGGTGGACGGCGCAATGCTCCGAGTCGACCGGGATTATCGCCGCGCCGGCCGTGGCCCGGGCCCGCTGCACCACCGGAGCGGCCGCGATCAGCGACTCCTTGTTGGCCAGTCCCAGCCGCTTGCCGGCCTCCAGGGCGGCCAGGGTGACCGGCAGCCCCGCGAACCCGACTACACCGTTGATGACGGTGTCGGCCACCTCAGCCGCGGCAGCCATTGCATCGGAGCCGGCGAGCAGCTCCACGGTGTCGGGCAGCCGCTCGGCCAGGGCAGCGGCCCGCGAGGCGTCGGCAATGGCCACAATGTCCGGGCGGAAGCGCTGCGCCTGCTCAGCCAGCAGATCGACCGAGCGGGCCGCACCCAGGGCAGCCACCCGGTACTCGTCGGGTCGGGCCTGGACGATGTCGAGCGTTTGGGTTCCGATCGACCCAGTCGAGCCGAGAATGGCAACCGATGACACCAAGCTCAGATTACCCCGATCATTCGGAGCCGCTCTTTGCTCAGATAACTCCGGTCATCAGCGCCACGTAGTACGTGGCCGGCAGCGAGAACAGCATCGCGTCGAACCGGTCGAGGATCCCGCCGTGGCCGGGAAGCAGCGAACCCATGTCCTTGATGTCGAGGTCGCGCTTGAGCATGGACTCGGCCAGGTCCCCGATGGGCGCGGCCACCGCCACCACCACCGACAGCAGGACTGCGGTCCAGAAGCTCCCGGGGGCCTCCGCGATGGGCGCGGGCATGCCGACCAACCCCATGACCACGCCGACCGCGACGGTCACGACGGCTCCGCCGAGCAGCCCCTCAAGGGTCTTGTTGGGGCTGGCCCTCGACAGCGGGGTGCGGCCCGCGGCCCTGCCGATCGCCATCGCGCTCACATCATGGGCGACGGTCAGCACGATGGCCGCGGTGAGAAGCCCAGTCCCGTGGGTCGGGATCTGCAGCATCAGGGCTGCGTGAGCACCCAGGACGCCTATGTAGGCCACGGCAAGGACAGTCACCGCGAGCCCGCGCATCGGCCCCTCGACACCTACCCCGGTCAGGTACCACAACGTCCCGAACACGACCGTGAGCACCAGCACGATCACGATCCCGTCCATGCCCCGCCAGTAGGCGGCAAGTGGCGTGGTCACCACCCCGGCCAATCCCAGGACCACGGCCGGCTGGTATCCCGCTACCCGGACCGCGCTGAGGAACTCCACAGCCGCCAGACCGAGCACCACGGTTGCCACCACCAGCGCCAACGCGGGACCGACCTGCAGCGCCACGAGGATCACAGCTGAGAGGAAGACGCCCACGAGAACCGCCATCGGCATGTCCCGATCGGACGACACCGCCGGAGTCGGGCCGGTGCCGGTCACTCCTCCGTACACCGCCTGGTCGTCGTAACCGAAGAAGTCCTCCTCGCCGATGACCGTGCCGACCGGCTCACTCGGCTCCATGGGAGGCAAGGTGTCCTCGGACTCGTCCCACTGGGGTGCGGAGGCGTGGTCGGTCCACACCCCCAGCTCCTGGGGATCGGCTTCCTGGAGCCTTGGCTCAGAACCCGTCGGCTGCGACCCTGTAGCCCCCGCCTCGCCCCAGGCAGGCTCATCCTCATCGCCGAACACCGACCGCCCGGCCACGACGCCCGAATCGTCGTCGAGATCATCGGCATCGGCAGAGCCGAGTTCTCCGAATTCGTCCCGGTCGCTCACACACCACTCCTTTCATTCGCCGGGTCAGGGACCCGAGCGCTGCTCGTGCGTCTCACACCTCGAGCAGTTCGTCCTCTTTGCTGGCTAAGGCGTCGTCGATCTGCTGCTCGTGGGCGCGGGTGATGCCGTCGAGCTGCTCGCCGGCCCGCACCACCGAGTCGGCAGAGACTCCGCCCTCCTTCTCGATCCCCTCAAGATCCTTGCGAGCCTGGCGGCGCAGGCCGCGCACCCGGTTCCGGGAGTCCTCGGCCATCGACCCCACGAGCCTGGCCAGATCCCGGCGTCGCTCTTCGGTGAGCGGCGGGAACGACAGGCGGATGACGCGCCCGTCGCTGCTGGGGACCAGCCCGAGCTGCGCCTGCTGGATGGCCCGCTCCACCGCGGTGATGTTGGCGGGATCATGAGGGGTGACGATCAGTTGACTGGCCTCGGGGATGGCGAAGCTGACCAGCTCCCGCATCGCCATCGTGACGCCGTAGGCCTCCACCGGCACCCGCTCCAGCAGCGCCGAACTGGCCCGGCCCGTGCGCACCGTGGAGAACTCGCGCCGGGCCGCGGCGACGGCCTCATCCATTCGCTCGCCAGCGTCTGCGAGCACCATGCCGATCAGCTCCTCGCTCATGGGCTGCGCTCCTCCTGCGCAACGAGCGTACCCACCCGAGAGCCGTCGAGGAGGGATTGCAGGTTGCCCGGCTGCATCAGGTTGAAGACCACGATCGGGAGACGGTTGTCCATGCACAGGGTGATGGCGGTTGAATCCATCACCTCGAGTCCTCGGTTGAGCACTTCGAGATAGGTGACACGCTCCAGCCGGACGGCTCCCGAATCGACGCCAGGATCGGCGGTATAGATGCCGTCGACCCCACCGTGGGTGCCCTTGAGCACGACTTCGGCCTCAACCTCGGCGGCCCTGAGCGCGGCGGTGGTGTCGGTGGTGAAGAAGGGGTTGCCGGTGCCGCCGGCGAAGATGACTACCCGGCCCTTCTCAAGGTGGCGGATGGCCCGCCGCCGGATGTACGGCTCGGCGATCTGCGCCATATGGATCGCGGTCTGCACCCGCGTGGGCTGATCCAGTTGCTCGAGCGTGTCCTGGAGGGCCAGGGCGTTCATCACCGTGGCCAGCATCCCCATGTAGTCGGCCTGGGCCCGGTCCATGCCCGCGCCCGCGCCCTGGGTGCCCCGCCACAGGTTCCCGCCCCCCACCACGACTGCGATCTCGATGTCGAACACGCCGCGGGCCTCGGCGATGCCCGCGGCGATGCGCCTGACGGTGTCACCGTCGATGCCGCCGTCCGATCCCCCTGCGAAGGCCTCGCCCGAGAGCTTGAGCAGCACCCGGTGCCAGCGAGCCGGCCGCCGTGCTGGTGCGTTGGCGGTACCGGCGGAGCTGTTCATGATCAGTCGCCGATCAGCACCTGCACGAAACGGACGAGGGATCCGCCGCCGATGCTGTCCTTCACCGCGGTCTTCTCGCCGTGAAGCCCCTGCTCGAGCAGCACACGCTCGGCGTACCAGCCCCGCATCCGGCCGTCCACGATCTTGTCCCAGGCGGGCTCAGGCTTGCCCTCGGCCTTCGTGATCTCCAGCAGTGCGGCCCTCTCCTGCTCGATCTCGGTGGCCGGGATCTCTCTCGCGCTCAGGAACTGAGGCTTGGCGAAGGCGATGTGCAGGGCCACCTGGTGCAGCGCATCAGCGTCCACCCCGCTGCCCTCCACAACGACCGCGTTCACGCCCCGGCCGTCCTGGCGGTGAAGGTACGCGTCGAGAACGTTGCCGTCGGCAGCCTGCATGTGCTCGACCACACCGATCTCTATGTTCTCCTTGAGGACCAGCTTGAGGTCCTCGATCCCGGCCGCGTGGGTGTCGACCGCTCGGGGGCCGCCGGAAAGCACGGAATCCGCGAGGGTCTGCACCAGGGAGGTGAAGCCCGCGTTCTTGGCCGAGAAGTCGGTCTCGCACTTGAGCTGAACGACTGCGGCGGCCTTGCCGTCGCCGGCGACCGCGATGGCGCCTTGATCGTTGTCCCGGCCGCTCCGAGCGTCGGCCTTGGCCAGGCCCTGCTCCCGCAGGATCTGGCGGGCCGCCTCCATGTCGCCGTCGGCGGAGGTCAGGGCCTTCTTGGCATCCATCATCCCCGCGCCGGTGACGTCGCGCAGTGCCTTCACGTCCTTGGCGCTGACCGCCATCTCAGTTCTCCTCGTCCGGCTGTTCAGCGCCGGCAGCAGCGTCGCCGTCCTCGGACTCGACGTCCTCTGCGGCAGCATCTGCCTGCGACTCGGACTCGGCGTCCTCAGCGACAGCAGCCTGCGACTCAGACTCGGCGTCCTCAGCGACAGCAGCCTGCGACTCGGACTCGGCGTCCTCAGCGACAGCATCGGCACTCTCGGAGCCGACATCCTCAGCAGCGGCCGCCTGCGACTCTGACTCGGCGTCGTCGGCGACGGCTTCGGAGCCCTCGTCCTCAACGGCGGCCGCCTCGGCCTTGGCCTTGGCCACGCGAGCCTCGCGCTCGGCTGCCTCGGCAGCTGCCTCCGCCCGGGCCAGAGCCTGCTGCTCGGCGACCTCCGCCTCGGTAAGGGCGTCGCGGGCCGCAGTGGTGGCCTCGGTGCGCTTCGAATGGATGAACCGGCCCTCCAGCACGGCGTCTGAGATCACACGAGCCATGAGCCGCCCGGACCTGATGGCGTCGTCGTTGCCCGGAATGGCGTAGTCCACGAGGTCGGGATCGCAGTTGGTGTCGACCACCGCGACGATGGGCACGCCCAGCTTGCGGGCTTCGGTGACCGCTATGTACTCCTTCTTGGTGTCGAGGATGAACACCGCCCCCGGCGGTTCCTCCATGTCGCGGATGCCGCCCAGGTTGCGCTCCAGCTTGGTCAGCTCCCGATCGAGCAGCAGCGCCTCCTTCTTGGGCATGGCCTCGAATTCGCCCGAGTCGCGCATGCGCTGGTATTGCTTCATCTTGGCGATGCGCTTGGCGATGGTGTGGAAGTTGGTGAGCATCCCGCCCTGCCACCGCTCGTTGACGTAGGGCATGTTGCAGCGCTCGGCGAAGGACTGCACGGAGTCCTGGGCCTGCTTCTTGGTGCCGATGAACAGGACCGTGCCGCCGTCCGCGACGAGGTCCCGAACGAAGACGTAGGCCCGCTCGAGATGGGCCAGAGTCTGGCGGAGGTCCACTATGTGGATCCCAGCCTTGTCGCCGTGGATGAAGCGCTTCATCTTCGGGTTCCACCGGCGGGTCTGGTGGCCGAACTGAACCCCGGCCTCCAGCAGTTGCTTCATGGTGACGACGGCCATGCTTGTTGCTCTCCCGGTTCTACGTGGCCCGCGCCGGACGCCTGAGCGACCGGGTGAAGGCGCGGGTTGCGAAATGATTCGGCGACGCCGTTCGACGCCGTCGAGCCCCTAGGGGCCAAAGCAGCAGTGTACGAGGACCGCAGGCAGACCGCGCCGATCACAGCGGCACGAGCCGCACCCTCACCCGGCGCACACCGATGAAGCCGGCCGGGTCGGTGTAGGCCCCCTCCAGCCGCACGCTGAAGTGCAGCCGCTCACCGGCGACGCCGATCAACGCGCCCTGATCGACATCGGTGCCGACCCGCACGCCGAGGCGCTGGAGGTACGAGTACGAACTGACCAGCCCTCCGCCGTGGTCGACGGTCACGTGGAGGGTTCCGGCCACTGCGCCCGCGAACACGACGGTGCCGGAAGCCGCAGCCCGCACCACGTCCCCGGGCTCGGTGTCGTACTCGACGCCTCGGTTGCCCGGACCGTAGGGGTTCTCGGGCGGCCGGAACGGGTCCGTAACCGGCGCGTCGACGGGAGGCCGGAACACGGGCCGTTCATGGTGTGCCGCCGCAGCGGGCGGCATCGTCGCGGCCAGGGCCAAAGCCGCAGTCGGCACGAAGAGAAGCCATGCGGCGCGCCGGCGCCGGCGCGCCAGGAACCTGCAGATGAGACACGGGCACCACATGGTGCGCTCCCCGGGCAGTGGTCCTTGCGGGGAAGCGCTGACCGCGATTGCGGCTTGGCCCGCGACGGCCGCTTCGCCAAGGTCTCGCCGCGGGACGAAGAAACCTACAGGCGCGACCGCGCTCTGCGAATGCGGGCGAGCGTCTCGTCCTTGCCCAGCAAGCGCATGGGTTCCCACAGGGGCAGTCCTGCGCCGCTGCCGGTGAGGGCGACCCGGACCGGGGGTTGGGAGCGCACCCGGGCGCCGACACTCTCGGTGAGCTCGTCGCCGACCCCCATCACGATGGCCTCGAGCCTCTCGGCGGAGGAGAAGTCATCGTCAGCGAGCCGAGACTCCACCACGTCGAGCACCTCGGCAGCCGCCCTGCCCTTGACGATCGACTTGTTCCAAGCCTTCTCCTCGTAGACCACGTCTGGCCGCAGGATCCAATCAACCCATCCCGCGACCTCGTCGAAGTGCGCAATGCGTTGCTGGATCTCGCCGGCGAGCGACTGCACGATGGCGCGGTCGTAGCGTTCTGCGGGCCACGGGGCATCGGCGCCGGTCAGGAACGGCTCGGCCGCATCCGCGAACTGCTCGGGAGTGAGCGACTTGATGTAGGCGGAGTTGATGTGGTCGAGACGGGCGGGGTCGAAGAACGCCGCGGCCGGCTTGACCGCGTCGAGGTCGAACAGTGCGACGATCTCTTCCAGGGGGCGGATCTCCACCTCGTCGGGCGGGCCCCAGCCGAGCAGGGCCAGGTAGTTGACCATGGCCTCGGGCAGGTAGCCCGCCCGGCGGTAGCTGTCGAGCGACACGTCGTCGCGCCGCTTGGACAGCTTCTGGCGCTTGGCGTTGACCAGCAGCGGCAGGTGGGCGTAGGTGGGCGGAGCGCCGTAGCCGAGAGCCTGCCAGATGAGCTGCACCCGGGGCGTGGTGTTGAGCAGGTCCTCGCCCCTGATCACGTGGCTGATGCCCATGTCGTGGTCGTCGACGGCGTTGGCCAGATGGAACGTGGGCGACCGGTCGCCGCGGCGGATGACGAAGTCCTCCAGCGACTCGTTGGGAAAGCTCACCCGGCCCCGTACGACATCGTTCACGACGGTGGTGCCCTCATCGGGACAGCGGAACCGCACCACCACGCCCGGTCCGTCGGCCACGTCCCGGTCACGGGACCAGCCGTGGTAGCCGGCCGGGAGCCCGGCCGCGGCGCAGCGCGCCTCGATCTCGTCCCTGGTCAGGTCGCAGTAGTAGGCGGCGCCGTCGGCCAGCAACTGCTCGATGGCGGCCGCGTGCGCCTCGGTGCGCTCGGACTGGAAATAGGGTCCGGCGTCCCAGTCAAGGCCCAGCCACCGCAACGGCTCGATGATGGCGTCCACGTACTCCTGGGTCTTCAGCGCGGCGTCGGTGTCCTCCACCCGCAGCACCATCTCACCGCCGTGATGCCGGGCGAACAGCCAGTTGAACAGCGCCGTCCGGGCGCTCCCCACATGCAGGAACCCCGTCGGCGCGGGCGCGAATCGAACCCTGGTCAAACTCACACGGCGAGACTAGCCAAGCACTCCGAGGCTCCCGTGGAGCGGAACAGGCGCACCCGGACCTTGATCTCGCTTCAGCGCGCTCTGCTACCGTCGTCGCGTCCGTCAGTCTCTGAAGGAGCCGCCCGTGTCCGACATGCCTCCACCCCCGCCAGACGACTCGGCTTGGTCGTCTGAACCTCCTGCCCCGCCGCCAGGCCCTTCCGACCACGGAGCCGCGCCCGACGCAGGATTCGCAGCCTTAAGGACCGGCGAGACGGTGGAGCTGGCAAGGGCGGGCCAACGCCTCGGCGCCAGGCTCATCGACATTGTCATCGGCGTCGTCATCGGCGTCATCGTCGGCTTCGTCGACCCTGTCCTGCTCCCCATCGTGGCCGGCGCGGCCTACGAGGTCTGCTTCGTGGCCCTGAAGGGGCAGACCCCCGGCAAGATGGCTTTGAGCATCAAGGTGGTCAGGGCCGACAACGGAACCTTGCCCGGCTGGGGTCCCGCAGCCGGACGCTGGGTCATTCCGACCGTCGGATACCTCCTGCTTTTCCTTCCCGGCCTGCTCGTACACGCGTCGCTGCTGTGGGATGACCGCCGGCAGGGCTGGCACGACAAGGCGGTGAAGACGCTCGTCGTCAAGGCCTGACGATTCGGCGGCCAGCGGACCCGCGTATCTACCTCGTCACGGGAATTGAAACTCCCTCAGAGGCACCGAATGACGGACCAATCTGAAGCCGCGACACACCCACATCGCTCAGATGGCAACCGAGAGGCCGTTGTCACCAACCGTCAAGGAATGGTCGGATTCGCCTTTGGAGTCCTCGGACTCCTTGGATCCTGGTTCTTGTTACTCAATTCCTTGTCCTTGACCGGATCCATCAGAATAGTATGGCTTTTCAGTCTATTTGCCGCATCACTAGGGGCGATCCTATCCCGAAGAGGTGTCCGTCAAAGCAAGCTTCACGGCGCTCCGTACCGTCAACTCGCGAAGGCTGGCTTCGTGATGTCCCTAATCGCCTTGTTGACACCCGTACTGGGACTCATAGCATTTATTTCCCTCTTGGTCTTCGTGGACTCCTTGGGGGGACAAGGTCTCTGACGCCATCATCGTCGGAGATCGTCGCACGTCACATGCTGACCCGAGGTCTACGATCCGTCGTCGCCCATTCTGGGTGCCTTCCAGTTCCCTAGAGGGGTGCGCCAATCCTTGGAGCGGGCTTCGGCAACCGCGGCCGGTGTGAGGCGCAGCGTGTCGGAGGGGACCAGATCGGCGAGGCGCAGCTTGACGTGGTAGCCGTGGTGGCCGGCCGCGCCGGCGAAGCGATCGCGGCGCCAGGCGACCAGCTCGGCGTCAGCCTCATCTAGGAAACCGAACAACTCCAGGGCCAGCCGCAGGTCGTGCATCACCGGCGCCCGACCGAACATCGATGCCCGGCTCAGCGCCACCGCCACGCATCCGGCCAGCGCATCGTCCTCCCGCTCGCCGGGCGTCAGTACTAGCTTGCCGGCGAAGCGCTCGGCCAGCTTTAGTGCGTAGCCCTGGTCCGGGCCCTGATTGCCGAGGCCCGGACCAGCAACAGGCTCGGCGCCCACGACCTCGCCGGGCCGGTCCGCCATCCAGGGATCGTCCCGCCGTGGCGGCGACTGGTAGATCGACGGAGCGTGCTCGGTCGAGCGGACGTGGGATGGAGCAGCCACGAGGCGACAGCGTAGGCCCTCGGACGGGATGCTCAGTCGTCGGCGTGGAGCAGGCCGTAGACCACCGAGTCGGCCAGCGCCTGCCAGGACGCCTCGATGATGTTCTCCGACACGCCGATGGTGGTCCACACCTTGCGGCGGTCGGTGGAGTCGATCAGCACCCGGGTCACCGCGCCCGTTCCCTTCTGGGTGTCGAGCACCCGGACCTTGAAGTCAGTCAGGGAGATGTTCTCCAGGGCCGGGTAGCGGTCGCCCAGCGCGGCCCGCAACGCGGTGTCCAGCGCGTTGACCGGGCCGTTGCCCTCCCCCACGGCCACGCAGCGCTCACCGCCGACCCACACCTTCACGGTGGCCTCGGTGTCGACCTCCACCGAGACGTCGTTCCAGGCCCGGGCACCCGTGCCGGAACGGTGGTCCATCGAGACGCGGAACGACTCCAGCTTGAAGTAGTCCTGCTCCCAACCGGACGCTCCCCGCATCAGAAGCTCCAACGAGGCGTCGGCCGCCTCGAAGTGGTACCCCGCGTGCTCCAGGCGCTTGAGCGTGTCGATCACCTCGCCCAGCACCCTGCCGTCGAGGGCTAGGCCTAGTTCGGCAGCCCGCATCTCCAGCGTGGAGCGCCCGGCCATCTCCGACACCAGCACCCGGGTGCCGTTGCCGACCAGATCCGGCGACACGTGCTCGTAGGCGTCGGGGCGGCGGCTCAGCGCGCTGGCGTGCAGCCCCGCCTTGTGGGCGAAGGCGCTGGCCCCCACGTAGGGCTGCTGGGGGTTCATCGGCAGGTTGACCAGCTCGGCCACGTGGTGCGACACCGACGTGAGACGAGGCAGCCGGCCCTCGGGCAGCGCCCGCATGCCCATCTTCAGCTCGAGGTTGGCGATTATCGGTACCAGGTCGCAGTTGCCGACCCGCTCCCCATAGCCGTTGATGGTGCCCTGAACGTGCACCGCCCCGGCCTGCACCGCGGCCAGCGCGTTGGCGACCCCGCAGCCCGTGTCGTTGTGCAGGTGGATGCCGACCTCGCAGTCCACATGGGCCGCCACCGCCGACACGGCCTCTGAGATGTCGTCGGGCAGGGTGCCGCCGTTGGTGTCGCACAGCACCACCGTGGACGCCCCAGCCATGGCGGCCGCCTCCAGCACTCGCAGGCTGAACTCGGCGTTGCGGCTGAAGCCGTCGAAGAAGTGCTCGGCGTCGAACAGCACCCGCTTGCCCGCGGCCACCAGGAACTCGACCGAGTCGGCCACCATGGCCACACCCTCGTCCAGGGTGGTCTGAAGGGCCTCGGTGACGTGGTAGTCCCAGCACTTGCCGACGATGCACACCGTCGAGGTTCCCGCTCCGGCCAGATGGGCCAGCACCTGGTCGGAGTCGACCTTGCCGCGGGCCCGGCGGGTGGAGCCGAAGGCGACCAGCTCACTGACCCGAAGGTCGAGCTCGCTGCGGGCCCGCTCGAAGAACTCGTCGTCCTTGGGATTGGCGCCCGGCCAGCCCCCCTCGATGAACGCGACGCCGAGATAGTCGAGTTGCTCGGCGATACGCAGCTTGTCGTCGACCGTGAGCGAGATGCCCTCCAGTTGCGTGCCGTCGCGCAGGGTGGTGTCGTAGATCTCTACTGACGACCGGGGCGAGACGTCGCTACTCATGGACGTATTCGTTCCAGGTCTTGTAGCGGTCGTTGCGGCCCCGCACGACGTCCGCATAGGCCTCGGCGATCGCCAGCGTGCGCGGGCCGGGGCACGCCAGGGGCCGGTCGTCCACCGAGTTGACCGCGCCGACCTCGGTGGCGGTGCCGCACACGAATATCTCCTGGGCGATGTACAGGTCGCTGCGAGCCAGATCGCCGATCACAACGTCGATGCCGATGTCTCGGGCGATCGAGATCACCGAGTCCTGGGTGATGCCGGGTAGCGCACCGGACGACAGCGGCGGGGTCACCAGCAGATCGGGAGTGCCGGCGAAGATGTTCTCGCCGCTGCACTCCGACACCAGCCCGGCCGGATTGAGCATGATGGCCTCGTCGTAGCCGGCCCTGAGAGCCTCCATCTTGGCCAGGGTCGAGTTGGCGTAGTTGCCGGTCGTCTTGGAGGCGGGCGGCATGATGTTGTGATCGTGGCGAGCCCACGACGAGATCTTCAACCGGACGCCCTTGGTGAGGGCGTCGTCGCCCAGGTAGGCGCCCCAGGGCCACACCGCGATAGCGATCTCCGTGGTGCAGTCGGCGGTGGACAGGCCGATCTCGCCGTACCCGTAATAGGCGATCGGGCGCACGTAGCACTCGGGCAGCCCGCTGTCGCGCACCACCAGCTTGCAGGCCTCCACGATCTCGGGCACCGAGTACGGCATGTCCATGTTGAGGATCTTGGCCGAGTTGTACAGCCGCTGGATGTGGTCGGTCAGCCGGAACACGGCGGGACCGTTGTCGGTCGCGTACGTGCGGATGCCCTCGAACACGCCCGTCCCGTAGTGCAGCGAGTGCGACAGCACGTGGATCTTGGCGTCCTGCCATCCAACGAGCTCCCCGTTCATCCAGATGTGCTTGGTGGGTGTGATCGGCATTGGGCGGGTGGCCTTCCTTGAGTGCGCTTTCTCGGCGATGTTTCCTGGGTCTCAGACCTGCTGGTCGGCGAGGCGGGCGACGATGGCGTCGCCGATCTCGGCGGTGGTGCCCGCGAGCGACTCGGGCCGGTCGCAGGCCTTGCGGATCCGTTCCGCGGCCCCGGTCTCGCCGAGGTGGTCCAACATCATCGCGCCGGACAGTACGGCCGCGACGGGATTGGCCCGGCCTGTGCCCACGATGTCGGGCGCCGAGCCGTGGACCGGCTCGAACATCGACACCCGCCCGGGATGCAGGTTGGCGGTGGGCGCCAGCCCGATGCCGCCCGACACGGCGCCGCCGAGGTCGGTGAGGATGTCGCCGAAGAGGTTGTCGGTGACGATCACGTCGTAGCGGGCGGGATCCTCCACGAAGTAGATGCAGGCCGCATCCACATGGTTGTAGGCCGTCGAGACGTCCGGGTACCCGGCCGCGACCTCGTTGAAGGTGCGCTCCCAGAGGTCGCCGGCGAAGGTCAGCACGTTGGTCTTGTGCACCAGCGTCACGTGCTTGCGCCGGGTCATGGCCAGGTCGAACGCGTAGCGAACGGCGCGCTCCACGCCGTGACGGGTGTTCACCGACCCCTGAGTGGCGATCTCGTGCGGGGTGCCCCTCCGCAGGAAGCCGCCCTCTCCCGCGTACGTGCCCTCGGTGTTCTCGCGGATCACCACGAAGTCGTGGGCCGGCGCGGTGAAGGGGCGCAGGTTGATGTAGAGGTCCAGCTCGAAGCGCATCTTCAGCAGCAGGCCCCTCTCGATGACGCCGGGGGGCACCTCGGGGGTGCCGACCGCTCCCATGTAGAGCGCGTCGAGACTGCGCCACTCCTCCACGGTGGCGTCGTCGAGCACGGTCCCGTCCCGCAGGTAGCGGCTGCCGCCGAGATCAAAGGGCGTGGTGTCGAGGTCCACGCCGGCGGCCGCGATCACCTTCAGGCCCTCGGTCACGACCTCGGGGCCGATGCCGTCGCCTCCGATGACTCCCACTCGATGTGCCATGGTTCTGTCGCTAGCTCCCGTCCTGCTGAAGCGCCTGCCAAATTACGAAACCGCCCACCTGGGTGGACGGTTGAAGGCGCGCGCCGGGATGGCGCGCGCTAGGGAATTGCGATGCTGGGCCGGTTAGCCACGGGCACCAGCATACCCCGCCGCCGGTAGATTGATGCGATGCCCGATGCTCATCACCTCTCGCAGGCCGCGCACGACCGGCTGAGCGCTGAGCTGCAGGAACTCACCACCCGAGGCCGTATCGAGATAGCCGACAAGATCGAGGCCGCCCGCAAATTGGGCGACCTGTCCGAGAACGGCGACTACCACGCAGCCAAGGAGGAGCAGGCCAAACTGGAGGGCCGCATCGTCCATCTCACACGGATCCTGACCAACGCCGAGATCATCGACACCGGCAACGGCAGCGACAGCGACTTCGGGGTGATGCTGGGGTCGGTGGTGACCGTCCTCTACGACGGCGACGACGAGCCCGAGCGCTTCCTGGTCGGGGTGATCGAGGAGCGACAGGACGATGTCGTCGTGGTGTCGCCGGGATCGCCTATGGGCGAGGCACTGCTGGGCGCGGCCAAGGGAGACGCGGTCGAGTTCGACTCTCCCGCCGGTCGGCAGAAGGTCACCGTCGTGGAGGTGTCCTAGACCGGTGGACGCCGATCCGCCCCGCACGCTGCGGTGGGCGCGGATCGCCCTGGTGGTGGGCGCCCTTCTGCTGGGCATGGCCGTGACCCTGATGGTCTGGGACGCCGCCACCGACGATCCCCCGCCGGCAGTGATCACCGGCCGCGACGGCTAAGGCCACGCGTAGGATCCCGCTCTTGTTCGCTCCGCCCACGGGCCGCTCGGGCCACGGCCTCCCTTAGTCGGCCTCTAGGATCGAAGCCGTGACCGAGGCGCGGACGCTGAGCGAGAAGATCTGGGACCGCCACACGGTGGCCCGCGGCGGCGACGGCGAGCCCGACCTGCTCTACATCGACCTGCACCTAGTGCACGAAGTCACCTCGCCGCAGGCCTTCGACGGGCTGCGGCTGTCGGGGCGAGGTGTGCGCCGACCCGACCTGACGGTGGCCACCGAGGACCACAACGTGCCCACCGCCGACGTCGACAAGCCCATCGCGGATGCGGTGAGCCGCACCCAGGTCGAGACTCTGCGCCGCAACGCCGACGAGTTCGGCATCACCAACTACCCGATGGGCCACGCCAAGCAGGGCATCGTGCATGTGATCGGGCCCGAGCAGGGCCTGACCCAGCCGGGCATGACCATCGTGTGCGGAGACTCGCACACCTCCACCCACGGCGCCTTCGGCTCCATCGCCTTCGGCATCGGCACCAGCGAAGTGGAGCATGTGCTGGCCACCCAGACGCTGCCCCAGATGCGGCCGGGCACCATGGCAGTGACCGTCGAGGGAACCCTGGCCGCCGGCTCCACCGCCAAGGACGTGATCCTGGCCATCATCGGCCGCATCGGCACCACCGGCGGCGTCGGACGGATCATCGAGTACCGGGGCCCGGTCATCGAGGCACTGTCGATGGAGGGCCGCATGACGGTGTGCAACATGTCGATCGAGGCAGGCGCCAAAGCCGGACTGATCGCCCCCGACGACACGACGTTCGAGTACCTGCGGGGCCGCGAGCAGGCACCGGTAGGCGACCTGTGGGAACAGGCGGTGGCCGACTGGCGCACCCTCCGAACCGACGACGCTGCCTCCTTCGACATCGAAGTGACCCTCGACGGTGCCGACATCTCCCCCATGGTGACCTGGGGCACCAATCCCGCCCAGTCGGTTCCGCTGGAGGGTGCGGTGCCCTCCCCCGACAGCTTCGACGAACCGGCCCGGCGCGAAGCCGCGGTCCGGGCCCTCGACTACATGGGGCTCGCTCCGGAGACCCCAATGCGGGACGTCCCGGTGGACACCGTGTTCATCGGCTCGTGCACGAACAGCCGTATCGAGGACCTGCGGGCGGCGGCGTCGGTGGTGGCCGGCCGGCGGGTGGCCGACGGTGTGCGCACCCTGGTGGTGCCGGGTTCCGGCCAGGTCAAGGCCCAGGCCGAGGCCGAGGGCCTGCCTGAGATCTTCCGGGCAGCCGGTTTCGACTGGCGCGAGCCGGGATGCTCCATGTGCCTGGCCATGAACCCCGACAAGCTGACCGTCGGGGAGCGGGCGGCCAGCACGTCGAACCGCAACTTCGAGGGGCGCCAGGGCCGGGGCGGGCGCACCCATCTGGTGTCGCCCGCGGTGGCCGCGGCCACAGCCATAGCGGGTCGCTTCGCCGCTCCCGGGGACCTGCGATGAAGGCGACACGGGTGGTGACGGGCACCGCAGTGCCGCTGGATCGCAGCGACGTGGACACCGACCAGATCATCCCGTCGGACTGGCTCAAGCAGGTGTCGCGCACCGGATTCGAGAAGGGCCTGTTCTCGGAGTGGCGCGACAGCCGCGACTTCGTTCTCAACGACGAGAACTATGCGGGGGCGACCATCCTGCTGGCCGGGACCAACTTCGGCACCGGCTCGTCGCGAGAGCACGCGGTGTGGGCCATCCAGCAGTACGGGTTCGACGCGGTGATCAGCCCCCGCTTCGCCGACATTTTCCGCAACAACTGCACCAAGAACGGACTCGTCCCGGCCCAGATCCCGGCCAACGCCGCCGCAGAGCTGATGGCTGCCGTTCAGGCCAATCCCGGCCTGGAGATCACCATCGATGTGGAGCGGCTCACCGTGGAGGCGCCGGCCATCGGGTTCGAGGCCGCATTCGGTATGGAGGCCTCCACCCAGCAGCGGTTCCTCGAGGGCCTCGACGACATCGGCCTGACCCTGCGCCACACCGGAGCCATCGACGACTACGAGCGACGACGCGTCCCCTGGCTGCCCGCGGCCACGTAGAAGGGCCGCCATGTCCGAGCCCTCCGCGAGAATCGGAGCGAACTCGGGAACCGCGGCACAAACAGGAACGTCGTATCCCTAGAAATCGAACCCGCGCCGACGGGCGCGCGCGACGAAAGGCCCCCGCCTCCATGCGCAAGACACTCATCCTCGCCTTCAGCTTCCTGCTCGTAGCCGCTTCCTGCGGCGGCGACAGCCCCAGGGGAGGGCCGGGGATCTCCGGCTCCGACGGTGGCGCCGGGGCAAGCACGGACGCGCCCGGCAGCACCGACGGCGATTCAACGGTGATCGACCTAGAACCCGAGGACGTGGTCCTGACCGCCGGGCTGGTGCGGTTCGACGACTGCGCCACGCTGCTCGACCACCTGCACAAGGAGTACTCGGCCAGGGTGGGGCCGTGGGGATTCGACCAGGGCGGCTGGTTCGGTCCCGTGGGCGCGCGTCTTGAGAGCGACGACATGGCCGTGGCCGAGGAGGCCATGGCCGACGCCGAGCCCGCGGCTCCGAGTGCGGCCCCAGTCGAGGGCGTGGACTTCTCCGGCACGAATGTGCAGGAGGCCGGGGTGGACGAGGCCGACATCGTCAAGACCGACGGCCGCCGGATCTTCACCCTGTCGTCGGGACGGCTAGTGGTGGTCGACGCGGCCGGTCGCCGCTCCGTCGGCTCCGTCACCGTGGCCGAGGGCTGGGGACGGGAACTGTTCATCGACGGTGACAGCCTGCTGCTGATCACGCGTTCCCACAGCGATGCGGGCGACCGCTCCGAGACAGTGCTCCAGCGCATCGATGTGAGCGGGGACGCGCCCCGGATCATCGAGACCCTCAACGTGCAGGGCAACTACATCAGCGCCCGCAGCGTCGGCGGCACGGCCCGGGTGATCATGCGCTACGACCCCCAGTGGAACTTCCCGTTCGTGTTCCCCCAGAACGAGTCCGCCGAGGACGTAGCCGAGGCGGCCAACCGGGCCGCGGTCCTCAACTCGACCCTCGACGACTGGCTGCCCCATTACACGTTCGGATCGGCCGACAGCTCGACAGGATCGCTGATGGTGCCTTGCGACGACGTGCACGCCCCGTCGGTGTTCTCGGGCTTCGGGGTCACCACCGTGATCAGCGTGCCCATCGGCGGAGACTTCGACCCGTCGTCTTCCACCGCGGTCATGGCTCCCGGCGACACCGTCTACGCGTCGACCGGGTCGCTGTATGTGGCCACCACCCGCTGGGTAGACCCCGACATCCTGGATGACGAGGACCAACGACAGGACGCCTGGCTCCAGCGCCGCACCAACATCCACCGATTCGACATCTCCGACGCTGAGGCAACCTACGAGTCCTCCGGCGAGGTCCTGGGGTTGATCCGCAATCAGTTCTCGCTCTCAGAGCACAACGGCTACCTGCGGGTCGTCACCACCATTGTCGATCTGCAGGGCGACGACTCTGAGAGCCAGGTGCGGGTGCTGAGCACCAACGGCTCGGTCCTGACCGAGGTCGGCACCGTCGGCGACATCGGCCGGGGCGAGCACGTCCAGTCGGTGCGCTTCGTAGGGGACATCGGCTACGTGGTGACGTTCCGCCAGATCGACCCCTTCTACACCATCGACCTGTCCGACCCGACCGACCCCCGGATCCTGGGCGAGCTGAAGATCCCCGGCTTCTCCAGCTACCTGCACCCCATCAGCGACACGCTGGTGCTGGGAGTGGGTTCCGACGCCGACCCCGAGGGCCGTGTCACCGGGGCCAAGGTGTCGCTGTTCGACGTCAGCGACCTGACCGAGCCCCTGGAGGTGGCGGTGTGGACCGCGCCCGACGGCTGGAACGACGTCGGCTGGGACCACCGGGCCTTCCTGTGGTGGGCCCCGGAGGAACTGGCGGTCATCCCGGTCACGGTGTGGAACGAGTGGTCCGGCGCGGTGGTGCTTCGGGTTGCCGACGGCACGATCACGGAGGTGGGCCGGGTCGACCACGAGATCGCGGGCGAGGAACCGGGCCGGACCGACTGCCGCAAGCTCACCGCAGCCGACCTGGCGTCCACCGAGATGGAGGACTTCACGACCGAGTTGGAGTACTTCATCTCCGATGACTACAACGCGGTGCTGGCCTGCGAGCCGGGTGAGGCGGGCATCACCGGCTTCGAATGCCCTCGTGATTCGTGGATGGACATGCTCACCGACGAGGCCGAGAGTCTGGGCCTGCTCCGTGGTGAGGAGTCCATCTCGATCTGCTGGCCCAGCGACTCGCCCAACGTGATCGTGCGCAGCATCGTGATCGGCGACGAGTTGTGGACGCTGGGCTTCAAGGGTTGGGGCTCCTTCGACGGCCAGGCCCCTGCCCGGCTCCACGTCAACGACCTCCAGACCCTGGCGAGGCTGGCCGCCCTGGAGTTGTAGAACGCACGCGAGCATCCGACAGGCGGGTCGCTAGGCTGCCGATATGTCGCGCCTGCTGGCTCGGGCCATCCGTCTGGTGAAGATCGGCGCCGTCGCTGGTGCCGTTGTGGGCGTGGGTCGCCTGGTCATGCAGCGCCGGCGCCAGTCCCAGATGGACGAGTCGTCATGGCCCACCATCGCCGAGACCGCCGCCCAGAACGGCCAACCGGTGGACGATCAGTCCGACGACGCCGCCGAGGACATCGGGGATACTCCCGCCACCGACGGTGACGGCTCCGACGCCGAGGACGCCGACAAGGACTGATCCCAGCGGAATTGGCAGCGGGGAGCGCCGATCCGGGCGCTGGCTGCTGCCAATTCGAGCTACAGACCGCTGATCTCCAGGTCGGGGAGGCGGTCGGCAGGCGTGAAGCCGAGGACCCGGCCGAAGAAGGCCAGTTCGGCCTCTAGGGCGGCAACGATGTTGTCGGCGCTCCTGAAGCCGTGCTGCTCACCCTCGAAGAGCAGGTAGGCCACCGGCACGCCCTTGGCCTTGAGGGCCTCGACGATCATCTCGGCCTGGGCGGGGGGCACGATCTCGTCCTCGTCGCCCTGCAGCACGATCATCGGAGCGTCGAAGCCGTCGAGGTGGTGGATCGGGGAACGAGCAACGTAGACGTCCCTGGCCTCCGGATAGGGGCCGACGAGGCGGTCGAGGTAGCGGGACTCGAACTTGTGGGTGTCGGCGGCCAGCGCCTCCAGGTCCGCGATGCCGTAGCGGCTGGCCCCGGCTGCGAACGTGTCGTGGAGGGCCAGTGCAGCCAGCACGGTGAAGCCGCCCGCGCTCCCGCCCCGGATGATCAGCCGTTGAGGGTCGACGTCGCCCCGGTCGGCCAGGAACCGGGCCGCGGCTACGCAGTCCTCCACGTCGGCCACTCCCCAGGCGCCGTCCAGGGCCCGCCGGTAGCTGCGCCCGTAGCCGGTGGAGCCCCGGTAGTCCACGTCGACCACCGCGATCCCCCGGGAGGTCCAGAACACGACACCCAGCTGTAGTTGGCGGCGGGCTGCGGCCGTGGGCCCTCCGTGGGCCGTGACCAGCAGCGGCGGACGATCAGCGGCCGGGCCGGCACAGGCCGGGTTGGCGGGCGGGTAGTACAGGGCGTGGGCTACCGCCGATACGTCTCCACCGGTCGGGAAGGTGATGGCCTCGGGCTCGATCAGCAGGCCCGCGCCGAGGCCCAGCTCCCGCGCCGTCCGCACGGCGTTGCGGCCGGCGCGACCGGCGCCATCGATTCGCACCACCGCGACCTCAGGTTCGTGCCGGTAGCCGGCACCCGCGTAGGCCAGCACCTCGGCACCGTCCGGGGCGTTGCGGGCGATGGTCAACGACGACATCGACGAGTCGATCAACCGAACAGCGCGGCCGTCCACCAGGATCTGGTCGCCTGCGGGCATCCCGGCTACGGCGGCCACCGTTCCGCCGGCCGCCGCCCAGCGCTGCATTCCGAAGACCCAGGGCGGGGTGGCCACATCGAAATCACCCGCCACGACCGGCAGCAGGGACCCGCTGTCCAGGTTCACCTCGTAGAGGCCCCACCAGTCGTCGTGGTCGCTGCACACCATCAGCCTCGGTTCCGCTCCGGCGGCACCGGGATCCCAGCCGGGCTCGCACAGGCTGCGGTCGCCGCCCCGGCCCAGGACCTGTACCTCCGGGCCCAGTTCGGCGTCACCTAGCTCGTGGACATGCAGCCGGGTGGCGTCCCACGGCATGTTCGGATGGTCCCACG
>VXWX01000110.1 GCA_009835735.1 Acidimicrobiaceae bacterium | reverse complement strand
GCCCTCCGAAGGTCTTGCACTCCCCCAGCAGCACCCGAAGATCCGAGGTCGGAGTTTCGGGATCGTTGGCCAGCCGGATCAGCTCCGCCAACCCGTCTCGCACCCGCCGTGCCGTGTCAATGACCATGGACAGATAATGCCAGGGGGGTGTGACAACTATGAGTCTATTTCAAGATAAAAGTGGCTATTTTATGAATTTCCTGCTTACAAGTCGGTCGCGATGCGGTAGAGCTCGCCTACTAGGTCGTCGTAGCGGCCGGTGGCCAGGGTGACGGCGTAGGCCGCTCCTACCGCGCCACCCACTGCGGCCACGGGCAGGCGGTCGAGGAACCGCTTGGTGGCGGGGAGGGCGTGGGGCAGCACGGCCAGTAGCAGGGCGGGCAGCAGCGCTCCCAGCATGTACACGAGCATCAGGCCGAGCGTGCGAGCCGCTTCGGTGCCGGTGTTGTTGAGGATCTCGCCCAGCTTGGGACCTACGCAGGGCCGCCACAGCCATCCGGCCAGAGCGCCCGCTACTGCGCCGGCTCCCGTCGCCGACAGCGACAACGGCCCCTTGGCGAGGTAGGCGAGCACGAATACCGCCGCGGCCAGCACCGCGGCCACCGGCACGGCCGCACCGCTCAGCTCCACATTCCAGTGGCCGGCCGCTCTGGCCCAGGTCAGCAGCGTGGCGCCCATCACATAGAACAGCGCCACCGTGAGCCGGGCCCTGCGAGCCACCAGCACCAGCGCCACCGCGGGCACGAGCATCACCAGCGTGCAGGCGACGCCGATGGCACCGACACCCTCGAAGAACGTCGCCATCGCGATCAGCCGCTCCCGTTGACCGATCCGGTCAGGCCTGGGCCAGCAGCTGCTCGACCGTCTCGTACAGCTGCTCGTAGGTGGCCCGGCCGTCGCCGGTGCGGTCGAAGCGGATCTGGTTGTCGCCGTCGATCACATACACCCGGGGCCAGTAGCCGATGTTGCCGGGCTGCCAGCGGTGGAAGTTGCGCTTGTCGGTGTCGAGGGCGATGGGCCAGATCACACCAAGGTCGGCAGCGGCCTCGATGATGTTGTCCACGTCGGCCTCGTAGGAGAACTCCGGCGAGTGCACGCCTACGATCTCCACGCCCTGGTCTCGGAAGTCGGTGTAGAGCTGTCCGAGCGCGTCGAGGGTGTTCTTGCAGTTGCGGCATCCGAACGTCCAGAACTGCACCACGGTGAGCTTGTTGGCGGCCCGGATCTCCTCCAGCGAGGTGGCGTCGGTGTTGAGCCAGCCGTCAAGGTTGGTGAGCGTGTCGGCGACGCCGAGCACCTCGATCGGCTCAGGCGGCACGGTGGTGGTGGCAACCGTGGTCTCCGGGACCGTGGTCTCGGGGACCTCGGTGACGGGGTCCGCCGGCTCGGAAGTCCCGTCAACGGAGTCGGTGGCATCGACAACCGCCGTCTCGGGGTCTCCAGCGGCCGCGATCGTGGTCTCCGGCGCGGCCGCAGTGGTAGCGGCTGCGTCTCGGTCGTCGGCGGTTGCGGGACTGGCTGCGGGGTCATCGCCACTGCCGTCGCCGCGTACCGCCGTCCAGACGATGGCCGCCAGCCCAGCCACCAGCACACCCAGCGCCAGATAGCGCACCATCGAGGACCTCATCGCATGAGGAACGATACGCCGCCAGGGTTAGCAGGACGTGAGGAACCTGCCGGCCGCTAGTCGTCGCGCCCATGGCTGCCCCATCCGGCCCGGATCGGCCCGCAAGCTAGCACCCGGCCGTTTATCGTCGCGGGTCGTGGATGCCCGGACCGTCACCGACGCGACTCTCGATGTCGAGCGAACCGCCCAGTTGGTGCATGACGCAGCCAGCCGGCTGGAGCTCACCGCCGCCGGGTTCCGGCTGCTCCGGGTGGGCAACCACATCGTGATGGCAAGCCTCGACGGCAAGGTCGTGGCCCGGGTGAGGTACCTCAGCCGCCAGCCGCTCGAGCATCACATCGCTCATCACAGCCGCCTCAAGCAGTTGACGAGAGCGGGGGCTCCCTTCGTGGCACCGCTGTGCGATCCATGCCGGTTGAGCGACGGTCGGATCGTCACCTTCTGGCCGATGCAATCCCCCGCTTCTGAGCTGTCGCTCGAAGCGCTCGTCGAGCTGGCCTGGCGATGCCATCGCATTGAGGCGTCGGGCGCTCTGCCGGTGTGGGACCCCGAAGAATGTTTCCTGACACGGTGGACGACCCGCGTGCCGCTGATGGAGGCGAGGGGTGTGCCCGGCCGTGTGCGTGCCTTCCTCGAGGTGACGCTGCACCGACGGTTGGGGGCGCTCAGCGAGTGCTGGGCCGACTCAGGGGGAGCGGCTCAGTCCCGGGTGCTGATCCATGGCGACGTCTATTCGCCCAATGTCGTGCGCCGCGGTGACGGGACCCTGGCATTCGTGGATCTCGACTCCGTCGGGATCGGCCCGCCGGAGGTGGATCTGTCGACCGTGCGAGTGCAGTACCAGCGCCACAACCAGGATCCGCACGTGGTGGAGCGGATCCTCGCCGCATATCAAGGCGCGGTGAACGAGCGGCTGCTGGCTGAGATCTACGCCACGGACGAGATCAACGAACTGGTGTGGCTCGCCTGTCTGTGGGGCGTCGTGCCGGGCGCCGACCAAGAACTCACCCGCCGCGTGGATCACTGGGACGATCCAACACTGCGATGGCAGGAGTTCTGAACGATGGAGTACTACTGCTCGCCAGCCGCGATGACCCTGTTGCCGTCCCGTTGGTGAGCTCTGGTCAGTCGAGCAGGTGGGGGGCCAGGGTTCGCCAGCCGTCGGCGGCGGTGTCGATGCTGTCGGCGAGGACCTGTACCCCAACGTGGTCGGCGCCGGCGTCGAGATGGTCCCGGACGCGTGACGTGACCTGCTCGGGGGTGCCCCAGGCCACGATGGCGTCGACCAGGCGGTCTGACGGCCCGCCGCCGGGTCCGCCGTCGATGTCGGACTGCTGGAAGCCGAGTCGGCGCAGGTTGTTGGTGTAGTTGGGGAGCCCGAGGTACAGCGCCATGTTCTTGCGGGCGAGGGCGCGTGCCGTGTCCGGGTCGGTATCGAGTACGACCATCTGCTCGGGGTACAGCGCCGCGTCGGGGCCCATGACGTCGCGGGCGACGGCGGTGTGCTCGGGCGGCACGAAGTACGGGTGCGCTCCGGCGGCGGCCTCGGCCGACAGGGCGAGCATCTTGGGGCCGAGCGCGGCCAGCACGATCTCGGGCAGCTCCTGGGGGCCGTGGGCCAGGAACACCGCCTCCCGCATGCGGGCCAGGTAGTCGCGCATATGGCTGAGCGGGCGCGAGTAATCGTGGTTGCGGAGGTCTTCCACCAGGTGCTGGTGGCTGACCCCGAGCCCCAGCAGGAAGCGGCCCGGGAACGCCTCCTCGACGGTTCGCTGGGCGTTGGCCGTCGTCATCGGGTCGCGGGCGTAGATGTTGGCGATGCCGGTGGCGACCTTGATGGAGGAGGTGCCCTGGAGCAGCAGCGCAGCCACTACGAACGGGTCCCGCCCGACCGCCTCGGGGTACCAGATCGCCCCGTAGCCCAGCTCCTCCACCTCGGCCGCCAGCTCGACCGCCTGAGACGACGGCACCAGGTCCAGGAGCCCGGTCCAGATCCCGACCCGACCTATGTCGATATTGCCCATGGTCACAAGCGGGAACCTATCGCCGGCCACGGACTGCGAGCACGCGCTAGCCGACCGCGATCGCCCGAGTCCGGTGAGGCGTGGAGGGTGTGGCACGACACCGCGAGGCCGTCACTGCTTCACAAGGGGCATGGGTCCCGGCGTAGGATCAGTCACCGATGGGGCTCATCAAGCAGTGGCGCGCCGCGAACCGGCTGCGGAAGCGAGCCAAGGCTGACCCTGCGATCCGCGACAGCTGGATCAGCTTGTACTACTCCGTCATGACGGAACCCCGCCCAGATGGCCACATGCCGTCTACCTGGCGGTCCGTGTTCGAGGAGTTCGAGGGTGGACCTCCCTGCCGCCAGGAACTGGAGTGGTGGCGAGCGATGTACATGATGAACCTGGCCCCTCGGACCCGCCTCATGTACACGGCCAGTGCCGAAGCGATCAAGGAGATGCTTCCCGAAGCGCCCGACGGCCCCAGCGACGAGCGCTACGTCCCCGAGTTCGGATTGGAGTAGCGAGTCAACCGGGGAGGGTCAGAGCGGGGTCGCGCCCGGGACTTGTTTCACCTCATAGACCAGGCTCACTGTGCCTGTCTTCTCGAAGACTCGCTGTTCCTTCAGCGTCAACCTGATTCGCTTGGACAGTTCCGGGACAAGAGGGATGCCCCCACCGAGCAGGATGGGAACAATCGAGACTTCCACCGTGTCGACGAGCCCTTCCTCGCAGAGGCTGCGAAACAGTTCGCCGCCGCCGAACAGCCAGATGTCTTTGCCCGGTTCCTCTCGAAGCGACCGGACGACGTCCTCCCAGTTGTCCCCGACGATCGTGACGTTCTCGTAGTCGTCCTGGCTCAGCGTCCGTGAGAACACGAACGTCCGGGTGCCCGACTGTGCGGAGGCACCGGGGTCGCCAGTCACTTCGAACGTGCGCCGGCCGAGCAGGAAGGTGTCGAACTGCTCGAACAACTCCTCGAAGTCGATGTCGGGATCGACGCCGATCCAGTCGTACTCGTCGTCGGGGCCTGCGATGTATCCATCGAGGCTCATGGCGCAGTTGTATCGAATCCGCCTCATGGCCAGCCTCCGGTCGGCGATCCATCGGAACCTAGAACGGCACCTACCGCGCAATAGCCCATGCGTCGTGGCGGTGCGGGGTCAGAGGGGGTTGCGCCAGCGCAGCCCTGGGAAGCGTGCGAAGTCGCTGTCATTGGAGTGAACCTCGGCTTGGTGCTCGATGGCCAGCGCGGCGATGTGGGCGTCGGTGACGAGGTTCCCCCCTACGCCGGCGGCGGCCAGCATGTTGCGGAAGACTGCGATGTGCTGGGTGCCTGGGTTCAACGGTGTGACGCTCGGCGAGCGGAACCATTCGGCCATGAGGTCGACGGCGTGCTCGGGAGCCGCTGGAGTGCTCAGAACGCTGGGGTGGGTGAGCAGCCGCACGAACCCTGCCGCCACCAGCCACGAGACCCCGACCCGCTCGGTTCCGTTCACCAGGTCCTCCCACCAACGGCGCGCCGGCTCGTGCAGCGGCGCGCCGGTGCTGTGGGCGTAGACGAGCAGGTTCAGGTCCGGGACGATCACTGCGGCGGCGAGCCCGCGAAGTCGGCAGCCCCGAGCGAGTCGTTGAGCTGGTTCAGCCGCAACGGATCGACGCCGGGCCTGAAGCCACTGTCGTGGGGCGTGACCTGGTAGCCGGACTCCGCCTCTGCGAGTGCCGGGGACAGACCTCGCCTCAGGGTGTCGTTGACGACCTGCTTGAAGGGCTGATCCGCGCGCCGGGCCTGCGCCTTGAGGGCGGCGGCCAAGTCATCGTCGAGAGTCAACGTTGTTCGCATTTAGGCATCATAGCATCTCTATCAGATGATGTTTTGATGCCTAGGCCGAGGGCCATGCTCCGCCGGTGCTCCTCCTGGCCGGCGACCGACGTGGATACCCGACTGCACTCTGACAAGAGTGCACGATACGGTCAGCAGGCCCTAGAAGGGAGGCTCGACAGCATGCGCTACAAGATCCTTGGCCGAGGTGGACTCCGCGTGTCCGAGATCGCTCTCGGAACGATGATGATGGGCCCCGAAGAACCAGGCCGCGCCGGACCGCTCGAGAGTCGCCGGATCATGGAGGCGTACGCCGAGCGGGGCGGCAACTTCCTCGACTCGGCACCGGCCTACAACGACGGGCAGAGCGAGAAGGTGCTGGGCGAGTTCGTCAACACCGATCGCGGGCGCTATGTCGTCACGACCAAGTACACCAACGTCTTGTACAGCGGCATTGACCCTCGCATCTCCGACGATCCGAATCGCGGCGGCAACCACAAGAAGAGCATGGTCCAGTCGGTCGAGGGCAGTCTGCGCCGAATGAACCTCGACTACATCGACCTGCTCTGGCTCCACCTTTGGGACTTCTCGGTCGACATCGAGGACGTCATGCGCGCCGTCAACGACCTGGTCCAGCAGGGCAAAGTGCTGCACTTCGGCCTGTGCAACACGCCGGGCTGGGTCGTGGCCCGAGGTCAGACGGCGGCGACGATACGCGGCTGGGAACCGATCTCGGCACTGCAGTATCAATACAATCTCGTCTCACGTGACTTGGAGCTCGAGCTCATCCCTTGCGCCAATGCCCTGGGCATCTCGGTGACGGCGTTCTCACCGTTGAGCAGCGGTTTCCTCACAGGCAAGTACACCAGAGATGTCGAACGAGAGAGCGGCCGTTTGGACGGCGGCTGGTACACCTCGTTGGAGGCATACAGCGAACAGGACTTCGTCGTTGCCAAGAGAGTGGACGAGATCGCCGACAAGCTGGGCGCCAGTTCGGCGGCGGTCGCTCTTGCCTGGGTGCAGCAGCGTGGAGTGCTGCCACTGGTCGGCGCGCGAACGACGGATCAGATTGTGGACAGTCTGGCCTGCCTGTCAGTTGAGCTCAGTGACGAGGACATGGATGAGCTCAGCCAGATCAGCGCCACCGAACTGCCATGGATATACAACCTGATGCAGGGAGAGCTGAGTTACGGAATCCGCCAGATGGCCACCGGGGGCACGCTGGATCAACTCGACAATCCTGGCTTTCCGGGCCTAAGACCCGTTCACAGAGTTTGACGCGCTCGTCTACTCAGCGATCCGTTCACAGCGTCGGCGCCAGGGGCAAGCCCAAGTGCCCTCAGCCCACGGCGTTCGCTGATCTGACTTGCAGCCACCGGTAGAGCTTGCCTACGGTCCGCGGCTGCGGCAGCCGGGACTCGGCCGCCGCGAAGCAAGAGCGCTGGTCGACAGCATTGGAGGACAGCAACGATGACGCTGGAGTTCGGGGTGAGGGAGCTTGAGGCCCAGCCCATAGTGGGCATTCGCACGACCGTCGCGATGAGCGAGATCGGCAACGCTATGGGTCCGCTGTTCGGCGAGCTGAGCGGACACATCGCGCAGCGCGGTCAGGAGCCGGCCGGGATGCCCCTGGCCAGATACCACTCGCCGCCGGGAGAGACCGTCGAACTCGAGTGCGCCATCCCGGTGGAGTCGCCGATGCCCGGCGAGGATCGTGTCCGACCCGGGGAGCTTCCCGCCGGGAGGGCCGCGACCGTCACCCACCTCGGCTCCTACGACGGCCTCCCCCAGACATGGATGGCGCTGACGGCGTGGATGGAGTCCCAGGGGCTCGAAGCCGCGGACTCGCCCTGGGAGGTCTACGTGAACGACCCCGCCGTCGAACCCGACCAGTCGAGGTGGCGGACCGACATCTTCTTCCCAGTGCGCTAAACCGGCGCCGCTGCGCAATCCGTCGCGGGCCGTCGCACCTCTCCAGTACGATCCCGCGAAGGGCGGTGGATCCAACGAGGTGCCACGCTCCTTCTGGGGCGCGCTGAATCCCTGGGGTCGGCAACGTGAAAGGAACGAGCTATGGCGGATCACAGCGCAATCGAGTGGACCGAGGCAACGTGGAACCCAACGACGGGCTGCGACAAGACGTCGCCCGGCTGTGACAACTGCTATGCCCTGACGCTGTCGAAGCGGTTGAAGGCGATGGGTCAGCCGAAGTACCAGCGAGACGGGGACCCGCGAACGAGCGGCCCCGGCTTCGGGCTCACGATCCACGCCGACACGCTCGATGTTCCCCTCTCGTGGTCGGCACCGCGCACGATCTTCGTGAACTCGATGAGTGACCTGTTCCACCCCGAGGTGCCCGAGCCCTACATCCGTCGCGTCTTCGATGTGATAGCGGAGACGCCCCAGCACCAGTACCAGGTGCTCACCAAGCGGTCCCGGCGCCTCGCGGACGTGGGCCAGAGGCTTGAGTGGCCGCCCAATCTGTGGATGGGTGTCAGTGTCGAGAACTCCAGGTATCGCTTCCGAGTCGATCACCTGCGCTGCACTGGCGCGGCAGTGCGGTTCGTGAGCGCCGAGCCGCTGCTGGGTCCGCTCGAAGAACTCGATCTCTGCGAGATTCACTGGCTGATCGCGGGCGGCGAGAGCGGTCCGAATGCTCGACCGGTGGAAGAGGCCTGGTTGGTTGATCTGCGCGACCAATGCACCTCCGCCGGGGTGCCGTTCTTCTTCAAGCAGTGGGGAGGGCGTACGCCGAAGGCTGGAGGGCGCGCACTCCAAGGCTCAACGCACGACGAGATGCCGCAGCTTGACCTCGCTTTGACACATTGACATGAAGCCGCGGCGCTTGGGGTGGGATTGGTGGTCCGAGCTGAAGCTTGGTGTTCTAGCTGACTACCTACAACGCTTCACGACCGCTGTACGAGGCAAGTCCAAAGGGGCCAACTATCTCGACCTGTTCGCTGGCAGTTTCGAGAACGAGCGACGCTACGGCACAGGAACGTTCGCAGGCTCATCGCAGATCGCCCTCACCACTGAACCGACGTTCACCAACTTGGCGTTCTTTGAACTGCCCGGGCCGGCGGCTCGTCTCCGAGTTGACATCAGGGCAGCGCGCCCTCAAGACCACCGCTGGGAGGTTGTAGATGGTGACTGCAACAAAGAAGTGACACCGGCGCTCAAGGGGCTAGACGACGTGCGGTGGGCTCCAACCTTCGCCTTTCTGGACCCTCGCGGGCTGCAGGTCGCATGGAGCACGGTCCAAACCCTCGCTAGGTGGCGACGAGACAAGAAGACCAAGGTCGAGCAGTGGATCCTCATGCCGGAGCCGGCGCTCGCCCGCGTGCTGGGCCTTCGCGGCGTGCGGGGAAGACGGAGCGCAGACCGCCTTGATCGGCTGTTCGGCTGCCGCGACTGGCTCCCGATCCACCAGGGTCGGCGAGCCGGCTGGCTTTCTGCGGAAGAGATGCGTGCCGAGTTCGTCAATCTCTACAGATGGCAGCTTGAGCAAGAGTTGGGCTACCGAACTACCCACGCGCTTCAAATCGTGAACACCGACAACCGCCCCGTCTACACGCTCGTCTTCGCTACGGACTCGCTGCCTGGCGACAGGATTATGGGACATCTTTATGCCTCCGCCGCGACTAGGACGATCCCCTCCATGCAAGCTCGGGCGCAGGCTGCTCGCCGGCTTCGCCGCGAGGATGAGGCAGGAGTTCGTCGGTTGCCGGGCATGGACGAACTCGAAATCGCGACAACTACCTCCAAGCGCGGCTCCTACGAACACGAGCCGCCCTGGGAGCCAGCGCCCATCGTTGACGACGCGCTTGACCTTGACATGGACGAAGCCGATCTAGACCCGGATGAGATCGACTGGGACGTCAGCCCCTACACGAGCTAGGGGTTGGCGAGTTCACTGGGCACCAATTTCCTGTCCATCCTGCCAGAGATACTCTCGTAGGGAATCGTTGGAATCTTCGTTGCGTGCTGACAGAACAGCGAAATGGTATCGTCATCACCAGTCAACACGACCTCGTTCCTGCAACGAACAATGAAGTGTTCTCCCTCGCCCTGCTTGTAGCCCCATGACACGTTGACCGCCGATATTCGCAGTTCAGGTAGACAAACCAAGAACTCAAGAGCATTGAGAGGGCCGCCATGCGAGCCATGTGCTCGCCACAAGAACACTGCTTCTAGCAGATAGCGATTCAACCACATTGCACTGTCGCCCTTGCGCTGATTGCATAACCAGTGTGTAGCTTGCAAGTTCACTAAGGCATTGGCATCAGTGAACATACTTGTCCATTGCACCCCGAGAGGCTTTATATGGTCCACACTGTACGAACTGTCCAAGACCTCCCAACAGAGGCCGCAGAAACCAAGCTGCTTGTCTAGAAGTACGCCACCATGAACCTTACGCAAGCCACGTATTCGCTTCTTGCGATTGGACTTACCTGTGCTCATTGCCGCAATCCCCCTCCGTGGGCCGCTCCGTCCTGCACATCGTCGGACCCACGGAACGGGCAGCGCACCCCGTCAGGCCACCGCCGTTCAACGAACGACTGCTCGGATAGGGCGTCGTGAGGGAACAGCTCGAACAATTCCGCGATCATCAGACCCCTGCCGCTCATGTCGCAGTTGCTGGGGTGACCTCACACCGGTCCACCCAGCGGGCCAGCACGCTCAGCGCAGCCAGGTACTCAAGCGCTTCCTGCTCGGGTAGCTCGCTTGTGCCGTGGGCGTTCAGATTGCGGATGCCCAGCGCGCAGCCCTGGCCGAAACTCATCGCCCCCTGATGAGCCGAAGTCCAACTCTTGTTGCGCTTCCCATCCGAGGTCAACTCCTCAATGTGCTGGAACCGCAACCTCCGACCAGCGGGCCTCGCTCCAATCTCGTCCACCTTGAATGCCTGTGTGTATAGGTCAGCGCCGCTGAGGTCGCCCCGGTCCAGCTTCAACTGGGTCTGCTCTTCAATCGCCGAAGCTGCGGCGTTGACAGCCTGCTTGTAGTGCTCGTTTTCCCACAAATTCACAACGGCGTGCCAGACCCAGGAATGCAGCCCGCCAGCCGCCAAGGTAGGGCCTTCAGGGCCGAGTATCCGCTGGTACTCCTCTCTGTCTTCCAGAATGCCGACGAGACGCCTAGTCGCGCCGATGGCACCACTGAGGGTCCAACTCTGCATCAAGTTGTTCCACCGGCCGCCCAAGTGCTCAGCGCTGTCAGGGTCCAGTTCGCCCGCGATGCGCTCGATGAGGGGCTGGAGTGCGGTACGCCGCGCCTGAGATGCTTGTGGTCTGCCCGACCGAATGGCACCTTCATCCGCCACTAGCAGGTCATGGAACTCGCGCAGCTTCTCCAGCGCGGCCTCGGGATTAGCTATTGCCACGGTCAGCTCACGGCTTGGGCGGTCCGGTCCGCTCCCAGGTGTGACCCTTCTCGGAGGTCGGAGGTAGGGGCGTGTCGCCCTCCTCTATCGTCACCTCACGGGGATTGGGAACATGGCCACCACGAGGGCCGCGCTCCACGTACTCGCCGGGACGGTTGGGGGTCTTGCCCGGCTTCTGACGGTTTCCCATGTTTCTTCCCTTCTGTCGCACCGCACCAATCCGGGGGTGTGGCATGAACCTACCGAGGGGGTACGACGCGGACGGGCCACTCCGGGGAATACCGCAGGGGAATTCCCCCGCTTTAGGGAATGGCGGCGGGGATCTCAGGGGGCAACTGTGGAACGGCGTGGGCGTGCTGCCGCGTTGGGCTTGGGCGTCACGGCTGCCTGCCGAATCGCCAAGTCTCCCAGAACTCGCGAACGCGATTGGCGAGAAATCGCAAGTACCCCTCAGTCAGTCGGTGGGCCGTAGGGGATTTGAACCTCTGACCTCCTGCGTGTCGAGCAGGCGCTCTAACCAGGCTGAGCTAACGGCCCCGAGCCACGCAGGGTAGCAGGCGTCACTCGCCTCGGAACTCGGGCGTTCTGCGCTCGGCCATGGCCCGGGTGCCCTCGGCGAAGTCGGCCGTGTGCTGGAGGCGGTCCTGCTCCCGGTGCTCGTGGAACGTGGCCGCCTCCACCTGATCGGCCAGGTCACCTCTCAGGGTGGTCCGGATCGACCTCACCGCCAGCGGTGCCGACATTGCGATCTCGCGGGCCATGGTGTGCGCCTCGGACCGGACCTCGTCGCGGGCCACGAGGCGGTCGACCAGGCCCAGCTGCGCAGCCTCCTCGCCCGGGACACGCCGGCCGGTGTAGAGCAGGTCGGCGGCCGTCTGTGGGCCCACTAGCCGGGGCAGGGTCACGCTCAGGCCGAAGCCCTGATGGAACCCCAGGCGGGCGAAATTGGCGCTGAAGCGGGCCTCGGGCGCAGCGATCCGGAAGTCGGCCGTAAGAGCCAGGCCCAAGCCTCCGCCCACTGCGGCGCCGTGTACCGCGGCCACCACCGGAGTGTGTGTGCGGAAGATGCGGACCGCGGCCGCGTACAGGTCCTCGGTGGTGTAGTGGGCGCCTTCGGGCGAGAAGTCAGCGCCAGCGCAGAAGTGCTTGCCCTGTGCGCACAGCACCGCGGCGCGGCAGCGGGGGTCGTCGTCCAGCGACTCCAGAGCGTCGGCGATCCCGGCGATCATCTCCAGCGAGAAGAAGTTGTTGGGCGGGCGCCGCAGCTCGATGGTGGCCACGTAGTCGTCGCCAATCTCGATCGCCAAGGAGTCGGTCATCGGGCAGACGCTACCAACGGCCTCGGGAACCTGCGGCGACGCCCTATCGTCCAATTGGCATGAAGAAATTGCTCGGACTGCTGGTCCTACTGTGTGCCATCGCAGCGGCATGCAGTTCCTCGGACACGCCCGCGACCGCGCCGGAACCGGCAACTGATCCCGATACGACCCAAGCCCCAGTCACCGAACCACCAACCACAACCGAACCAGAACCGGAACCAGGGACCACCACCACAACAGCGACCACCACAACGTCGCCGGAACCAGCGCCCGACACCACAACCACAACTACCCAACCGCCTACGACCACCACCACGCCCCCGGATCCGGTCGTTGATCGGCTGCCGGCCGATCCCGACGCCCCAGTCGCCGAATGGGTTGCCGGTGTCAACGCAGCCGGATGGAGCTTCCATCGGCACCTGACCGGCAACGCCGTCTCCAGCCCGATGAGCATCGGAATGGCCTTCAGCCTTAGCCGGGCCGGGGCATCAGGGGACTCCGGGGCATCCCTCGATGAGATCTTCGGGTTCCCCGAAGCCGGCACCCACAGCGCGGCCAACGCCGTCGATCTCAGGCTGGCCGAGGCCTCGGTGGAGCCCACCACGCTCGAGGTGGCCAACCAGCTCTTCCCCGACGACGGGTTCTCGCCGCTGCCCGACTTCCTCGCCACCGCCGCCCGCCAGTACGGAGCGGCGATCGAGCCGGTCGACACCGCCGATGGCGCGGCCGCGGCCGACACCATCAACCGATGGGCGTCGGAGCGCACCCGCGGACTCATCCCGATGATCGTCGACGCCGGCACGGTCCGGGACCAGAAGCTGGTGCTCGTGAACACCGTGTATCTCAAGGCCGACTGGGCCAGGCAGTTCTTCGCCGAGCTGACCGAGGACGGCCAGTTCAACACCGGCGGCGACCAGTGGGTGACGGTGCCGTTCATGAGAGACCAGAGCCCGCGCGAGCGCCGCTACGTCCTGCTTGACGAAGCCGACGCGGTGGAGCTTCCCTATGAGGGCGGCGAGCTCGCCATGTGGCTCATCGTCCCCCACGACGCCGCCGGCCTTCCTGCCGTCGAGGAATCGCTCGACGCCGCGGCCCTGACCGGGCTGTCACGCGCCGCCCGGACGGGAACCGTCCAACTAACCATGCCCAAGTGGGAGCAGACCCTGCCGCCCGCCGACCTGTTCGAATGGCTCTGCCCGCAGGGGTTCTGCCCCGGCGCTCCCTTCGGGGGGATAGCACCCGACATCTTCATCAGCGCCGCGCTCCACGGCGCCAAGGTGATCGTCGACGAGAAGGGCACCGAGGCGGCCGCGGCCACCGCCGTGGCCTTCCCGACGTCGATGCCCCCCGAACCCGACCTCACGATCGTGGCCGACCGGCCCTTCCTGTGGGCCATCGTCCACCAGGACACCGGAGCCCTCCTGTTCGTGGGCCGCCTCGTCAACCCGGCCGGGTAGCACCAGCAGAGATCCGAATGTCGGTTGAGTTGCGCGCCAACCAATAATCTATTATCATCGATGGTCGATGAATAGCGGACAACAGACCCCGACCCGACCGGCGCTCCTGCCGGACGACGCCGACGAGTACGCGAGCTGGTTCCGGTGCCTGGCCGACGGGACGCGGCTGCTGGTGCTCAACGCCGTGGCCACCGCGGACCGGGCCATGACGGTCGGAGAGATCGTCGACCGCGTCGGTGTGGGCCAATCGACGGTCTCGCACCATCTGCGAGTGCTGGCCGAGGAGCGCTTCGTCCACACGCAAGCCGACGGGACGCGGACGCTCGTCACCGTGAACGCTGACTGCCTGCAGGCACTGCCCGAGGCAGCGGCCCGGATAATGGGCTCCGAACCCGTATGACCTCGCTGTCGGGGGCCGCAGTGCTGGTCGCAGAGATGGTCGCGCTGCTTCTGGCGGTCACGTTCGGCGTGGCGCTGCTGCAGCGCCGGCTCGGCGACGCGACCATCCGGCGATGGATGGGCGGGCCACCCCGCCGGGCCGCGCTCAAAGGCATAGCGGTTGGCTTCGTCACGCCGTTCTGCACCTATTCGGCCATACCGGTCCTCGTCGGCATGCGCCAGGCCGGTGTGCGGCCCGCGGGATACGCCGCGTTCATCTTCGCCGCGCCGGTGGTCGACCCGGTGCTGGTCGGCGCCCTGGCCATCATCATCGGCCCCGCGGGAGCGGCCGTCTACGTCACCACCGCCTTCGCGGCAGCCTTCGTGTTGGCTCTCATTGTCGACACGGTCGACATCGCCCCACACCTCAAGCCGGTCCCGGCGCTGGTCGGGCAGCCCGCCCCGCCAATACGCCCTACGGTGCCGCAGATTCCGTCACCGCCGGCTAGCTGCTCGTCACCGGAGGAAGCCCTGTGGGCCGGATGGCAGACCGAACTACCAGCCGCGTGGCGCCGGGCTGTGGCGCTCCTGAAAAGCATGGCCTGGCTCATCGCCGTAGGTGTCGGCTTGGGATTGGCCATCGGCCTGCTCGTCCCCACCGACGCCCTGGCCAGCATCGCCGGCGCCGACAATCCGCTGGCCGTTCCTGCGGCCGCGGCCGCGGGCGTCCCGCTCTACTTCGGCACCGAGCTCTTCATTCCCATCGGCGACGCCCTCCACGCCAAGGGAGTGGGCATCGGCTCCATCGTTGCTCTGGTCATAGCCGGAGCCGGCGCCAACATCCCCGAATTCGCGCTCCTCACCAAGATCGCCCGGGGCCGGGTCGTCGCCGCGTTCTTCGCCTACGTGTTCGTAGTGGCCACGGTCGCCGGCCTGCTCACCGACCTGATCCTGTAGAACATCCAGCGATGCCGGTCCGCCGATCGGCACAGACGACCCCGCAAAGCAGACCACCAGGACGTCCGATGGCGAATACCCGCAAGCAGACGAAGAAGAAGGTCGACAACGAAGCGGCCGTGCTGGAGAAGGTCGCGGCCATGCCCGAGCCCTACCGGGCCATGGGCGAGCGGCTCCACGAACTCATCCTCGAGAGCGCACCGGAACTCGAGGCCCGACCGTGGTACGGGATGCCGGGCTATGCGAAGGGCTCGGGCCCGGTGCTGTGCTTTTTCCGGGTGGACGACTACATGACCTTCGGCCTCACCGAGAAGGCCAGCTTCGAGCTGGAGGACGGCGCGCCCGACCAGCTCATGGAATGCGCGTGGTTCTTCACGTCGCTCGACGACGCCACCGAGGCCAAACTCGCGGCCATCGTCGGCAAGGCCGTGCGCTGAGGTACGTGTGCCTCCCGGCCCGGACGGCTGACCCGCGGTGAAGCGGTCCCCCACTCCACGATCCGAGCGCAGGCGGGCATCGGGCCCGGTCACGGCGGCCGAGCGGATCACCTCGCTCGACGCGATCCGGGGTGTGGCCGTGCTCGGCATCCTGCCGATGAACGCGTTGGCCTTCGGCCTGGCGTCGGCCGCCTACTTCAACGTCTCCGCCGACGGGATCCGTCAACCCTTCGACTGGGTGATCGGCGTGGCGACCATGATCTTCGTCAACCAGAAGATGATGGCGCTGTTCTCGCTGCTGTTCGGCGTGGGCGTCGTCGTCTTCGCCGATCGGGCCAAGGCCAAGGGTCGCCGGGTCGTCTGGTTGAGCCTGTGGCGCTTCGTGCTGCTGCTCGTTGTCGGTATCGCCCACACCGCCGTGTGGGACGGCGACGTCCTAGTCCTCTATGCCCTGTGCGCGCCGATCGTGCTCCTGGTCCGCAAGCTCCCCACGGCCCTGCTGATCAGCTCGGGGGTGGCGCTGGCCCTCGCCGGCAGCATCACGGCGCCCCTGTTCCAGAGCACCGTGGGCGCCGACGGAGCCGAGCTAGGCGACTTCTGGTTCACCGACATGGGCGCCATGTCGGATGCGGTCTTGGGATGGTTCTACGTGAACGGGTCCGGGCGAGCCCTGGGTCTGATGCTGATCGGCGTCGCCCTGTTCCGGCTCGGCATCGTGCAGGGACAGCGAGACGACAGGTACTACCGGCGCATGGCCAGGTGGGGCCTCGTGACGGGAACGACGGTCACCGCAGCGGAACTCGCGTTCCGGATTGCGACCGACTGGTCACCTGACTACGCGCTCACAGGACAGATCCCAACCGGCTTGGGGACGATCCCCATGGCGCTCGGCTACATGGCGCTGATCATCATGTGGAACCGGCGCAGCAGCCACCACATCGAGCGCTTCCGCCGCGTCGGCAAGATGGCGCTCACCAACTATCTCACCCAGACCGTCCTCGGCGTCACCATGCTCACGCTGTGGTGGGACGGCGTCGACCTCAGCCGCACCATGATCGCCGCCTGGATCCTCGGCGTCTGGGGGCTGCAGCTCTGGTGGTCGACGTGGTGGATGGCCCGGTTCCGGTACGGGCCGTTCGAGTGGGCATGGCGCTGCGCGACCTACCGCACCTGGCAACCGTTGCGACAGAAGGCACCGGCGAGCGGCTAGCACGAGGTCCTGGGCCTGATCCTCCGGGTCGCTCTAGCATCCGTCGACACATAGGGGCATCGGCGGTGGCCCGGAAGGAGAACCCAGATGAGTGAAGCGCCGTGGCAGGAGGCCCGGGCCAGCCGCTTTCGGCCTGACGGAGTCGTAGGCACCCCACTACACACCCGTACAGCGCAGCACAGCAAGACGCCGTGGTACTTCAATTGGGACCTCAACCACGTCGTCGACGTGTACGACGACTTCCACGCCGAGCTCGGCGCGATCCGCGAGACGGTGGCGATGGGCGACATGTCGCCGTTGTGCAAGTGCACGATCTCGGGCCCGGATGCCACGCGGCTCGTCGACCAGCTGGTGCCCCGCAACATCGACAACCTGGACGTGGGCACCGTCCAGTACACGCCGTGGTGCAACGACGACGGCAAGGTCGTCTCGGACGGGCTCGTCTTCCGTGCGTCGGACTCGAGCTACCGCTTCACCGGGGATCCGACCTGCGACTGGTTCACCGAGAAGGCCGAGGGTTACGACGTCGAGATCCGCGACGAGACCGACGACTACGGGATCCTCATGGTGCAGGGGCCTCGAGCTCGCGACGTGGTCGAGCGGGCGACGGGAGCTGATTGGTCCAATCTCGATTTCTCTCGCATGGTCCGCACCCGGATCGGCGGCGTCGACGTCGAGCTGGCCCGACAGGGCTTCACCGGTGAGCTCGGCTACGAGATCCTGATGCCGGCCGACAGCGGCGCTCCCGTGTGGGACGCCGTCGCCGAGGCCGGGGCCGACTTCGGACTCCGGCCGTGCGGTGAGTGGGCGATCGACGTGGCCCGGGTCGAAGCCGGTCTGTTGATTCCAGGACCCGACTACGCCAACGCGGGGCCGGACCCCACGGGCTCGCACACGGTCTCGGCGTCGGATCCTGAGTGCTACTCGTCGCCATTCGAACTGAGGATGGGGCCCTTCGTCGATCTGTCGAAGGAGTCCTTCGTCGGTCGTGATGCCCTTATCGCGGAAGCCGAGGGGGGCGGGCCACCGCGGGTGCTAGTCGGGCTCGACATCGACTGGCGGGCCATCGTCGCGGCCCATGTCGACCACGGCATTCCCCCGAACATCTCGCCGCGCGTCGAGTGGGTGGCCAAGCCGGTTTCCGTCGATGGCAACCGCGTCGGCCGCGCGTCGAGCATCACCTGGGGCCCGTCGGTTGATCGGCTGATCGGTTTCGGTCACCTCGACAGGGCGCTCGGTGAGTCCGGCACCGAGGTCTTCGTGGACTGGGCCATTCCCGGAACCGGCACCGTGTTCGCGGCGCTGGCCACCGTCGCCGAGCTGCCCTTCCTCGAGCTGCGGCGCGCCGCGGGATAGCCGAGTTCGGCGTGGGTGGCCGTCTGCTAGCCGCCGGCGGGTGGGAGTTGGTGCCTCAGCGTGAGCTTGCGGCGACGCTCTACTCGATGAGCCAATAGGCCTCGTAGCCGGCGGGATAGACGGCGATCTTCACTTGGGCGGTCGCGCATTGGCGGTCGGGGCTCTGGTCACAGATCTCGTAGGCGAGCGTGTCCTCGACTTCTTCGTCACCGACGCCGTACGGGGCGCGGTACTGGATCTGGCGCCCGCAGTCCGGGCTGTCTTCGCTTGCCACGACCTCGGCGGTGCCCAGTTCTGGGGCCGCCGTGATGCGGAGGGTGTCCAAGTCGATGCGCCGGTCGGTCTCGATGTCGTTGTCGGTGACGCACATTGTCGTGGTCTCGCCGACGTAGACGCCGGAGAACTGCGAGTAGTGGTCGTCCAGGGCTGCGACGGGATCGTCGGCGGCGAGGACGGTGATAGTGACCGATTCCGTTGCCTGCAACCCCGACTCGGCGTGGTAGGTGGCGGTCAGCTCGTGGACGCCCGGGGACAGGCCCGGATCGATGAATCCGCCATAGATGTCGCTCTGGACCCGCCCGGTGATGTCGCCGTCGATGTCGCTGGTCCACTGCACCTGCTGGCCGCTCGACGAGGGATAGTGGTCGCTCCGGTAGGTGAGCACGCCGTCCTCGAGGTGGTACTCGCTGGCATAGGCCATCACCCCCAGACGTGCGCCGGGCCCCAGAATGTCGCCGTCGGCGGGTAGGTAGATCGACAGGAGCGGGGGCACGGCCACGATCGGCTCGAGAGCGAACACCGGGGACTTCGCCGCCGCGATCCGGGTGCCGTCCGACACGACTATCAGCAACTGCACCGACTGCGAGCCCGTCGGAACGATGCGGGGGCTGTCGGGATTGCTCACACTCGAGGTCACCGTGAACGGCGAACCGTAGTCCTCGAGCGTGAAATCGCTGCCGAACCGGATCTTCAGGCGCGACTCGGCCACATAGGGACCGTCGAGGGGCTGGAAGTCGCCTCCATCGACCGACGCCAGCACGCGCACCGGGTCAAGGATGTCTTGGTCCTCATCGTCGAGTAGGAGCTGGAACTCGAAATCCGAATCTCCGGCGAAGACCTGGCCCTCCTCCAGGCCCAGGATCGACACCTCCGGCGCGTTCGCGGATCGACGCTTCTCGTAGACGGTGTACGCGCCGCTCACGAACCGGTAGGCGGCATAGTCCGGCAAAGGCTCGAGCACGACCGACCAGTACTCGCCGCCGTGACCGTCCCGGTTGAAGTCGGCCGGCACTGACATGAGAACTGCGCCATCGCTGTCGACCAGCTCGAACGTGTGCTCATGATCCTGCTGTTCGAGCGAGCTGGTAGCCAGGTCGTCGCGCGGCTCGAAGAACAGTTGGTGCGTGGGCTCGAAGGCCGACCCGTCGTGAACCGACATGCGAAAACCCTCCGCCGCAACGACATCGGCCAGGGACGACTCCGGCTCACCGCCGCATTGCACGCCGAACATCAGGCACGCAGCCAGTACCCACCACATCGCCGGCCCCGGCCATGGCCGTCCGCCTGGGAACCTGCGATCAGCCATGCGACATGCGGCCACCGTCCAAAAGTAGTACACACACTTTCTTATCCCGGCAGAGTCAAGGCGTTGATTTTCAGTTGTGCATGCAAAGTGGCGCTATAGCGCTACTCTGCATGGGTGGCTACCATCCAGATTCGAGACATCTCCGAGGACGCATACGAGGTCATCCGCCGCCGAGCCCGCGCTGCCGGCCAGTCCATACAGGCCTACATGAAGAGGCACATAGAGCGAATGGCCAGCGAACCCGACGACGAGGAGTTCTTCTCAGATCTTGAGCGCTTCGTCGAAGCCCACGGAATCCGGCTCGACATCGAAGCCCTGCTGGCCGACCTCGACGCCGGTCGCCGGTGAACGTCGGAACCGTCGTAGTCGACGCCTCGACGCTCGTTGCCGCCGTTGCGTCCACTGACTCCCTCGGGGACCGAGCGCGGGCGACGTTGCGGGGCCACCGCCGCGCCGCGCCTCACTTGATCGATGCCGAGGTTGGTAACACGCTGCGCTCAATGGTGCTGCGCGGCGACCTCACCGATGGCGTAGGGGCTTCAGCGCGCTTGATGGCCGAGCGTCTTGTCCATCGCCGTCACCCGATCCACGGGGCGATCGCGGCGCGGGCCTGGCAGCTGCGCCACAACCTCGGCTTCTACGACGCGCTGTACATCGCCCTCGCCGAGAGCCTCCACTGCCAACTGATCACGGCAGACAACCGCATCGCGAGAGCCTTCAAGGACCACGATCTGATCAGCACCATCACCCCAGGCGACTAGCCGGAAGATGGATGGACTGGAATCTGGATCTGGATCTGGAGGCGTCTTCGCATGATTCTCTGACCTCGACAAACAGGCGCTCTCAGAGTGGTGCTGCACATTTGAAATGGCGTTGCTGCACATTTGAGAAGCCGTAGATCCGCGTCTGCCGAGGTCAGAGCGTTGCCATGGCTTCCATCGTTGTTTCGAGCGTCGCGGTATTCGTCAGCTTGCAGAATAGGCCCCATCCGACGATTCAGGTGCTTGTTGGGGCGGACGTGCCTTGATGCGGCCCTAGCCCGCGGGACGAGACTCACCGCCGACAATCTGCGAGAGATCCGGTCAGGCTCAAACGCCTGGTTTGAGCTGTGTGCGTTAGGGCACCATCAGAGGATCTCCCCGGAAGTACGCCTGCTTCGCTGCGGCTCTACAGGCCGCATCCACCGCGAGGTCGAGCTTGCCGGCGGCTTCTAGGGCGGTGGCTCCAAAGCGTCTTGCCAGGTAGTACGCGTACAGGGCATCGTCGAATACGAACAGGGGGATGGGGCCTCGTTCGTTCGCATACTCGTGCTTTGCCGGGTTCACTCCAATGTCGGTGAAATCGATCATGGATCCCAGTGCATCAGCGCCAAGTCGCTTCTCGGCCTCAGCGCACCGGAGAAGCGCGCCGAGGGGCTTGCTGCGGTGCCTGTTGCCGCAGACGATCTTCATGCATCCCTCGAGGTGACCGCCAGCGGTGTGGACCGCATAGCGGGCCGATGTCGCTCGAAGATAGGCCTGTCCCAGTTCGGACAACGCGTAGCGCAAAGGACGCAAGACGGCCTCATACTCGGCATCGAAGGGATACGCGTAGCTACGTTGTCCTATGAGGACGCTGTGGTGCATGCCTGCCCCTGGGATCGTCTCGTCTGCTTGAAGCAGCAACGACAGCACTTCGGGCTGAAACGGTGCTTGCTGTTTCTGGAGCGCGATCACCTTGTGGAGCGTCGGAACGATGTCACCTATGTGCTGGTTGGCGAGTTTCTCAAGGCGCGGCTCAGGTGGCGGATCCGCGAAGCGTGGCCGCGGACAAACAACCAGCGGACGGATCGCCTCTGGACCGCCGGGAAACATGGGCTTGACCGCCTGCTCGATCTCAGAGAGGCGGCTCATGTCGGCCAGACAGGACGTGATGCGACGAACGCGTTCTTGGTACTCCGCTTCAGTCGGCCCGTCGCAAAGCTGGGTGTAGTGCAGTCTGGCTTCGCTGCTGGCCGCCTCGTAGCGCACAGCCATCTCCCAGGCGATGAACCTGTGTCCGGGATCCGCTGTCGTCACTGACCACCCGTCGTCGTGTTCTATGACGCTCTCCTGCGCCATGCCGTAGAACCTTCTCGGGGTGTGCCACAGGCCCGGAAGGTCCGGTATCCCGTGGGCCCGTCTATAGCGCCTTACAGATCGCAAGCTGAGCGGGAACGCAACCTTCATCGCCTGACGCTGGTCTCTCCAAGAACGCCAACCCACCGTCGTCTCCTTCGCCGTTACGGGCAGTCACCGTATACAGCGGGCTACAGCGCGGCCAATGAACAGGCAGGCTCGGCCGCGTTGTAGCAGGAGGACACGTAGTAGGCGGGGGCTATGGCTATGGCCGGGAAGAGGTACCGGGTGGGCTGATGCTTCGCCTACCTCTAATGGTGGAGGACTAGGGGGAAACCAACAATGCCATACAATATGATCGCAACACCGAAAGCGAGATGAACCCACTTTCGGTTGGGTAATCGGGGCTTGTCAGTCATCTCTTCTCCCTCCTAGCGAACCGTCAGCAGAACGGTGAGTGATAGCGTTCGTGTTGGTTGTGGTGATGCTCCATCCACTCCTGAGCGAGACTTCTGCTTGAAGTGCAGGAGGGCGAACCAGCGAAACTGCTTCTGGTCTCGATGTAGGCAGCCCACGCATCGCAGTCCTGGCCAAACTCGATAGGTGGAATAGTGCCTCCGACATTCCAACGGGTTTCTAGCTCGATGTCGGGGAACGGGACGGTGAGCACTATGCGGCAGCGTTCAGCGAGTGTTATCTCCGGCGTGTCAGACAACCGCAATCCGACATCGTTGTCGCGGCCACCGGCCGAGATGTCTCCAACTAGGGGGTCGATCACGGTGCCGCACCGGTGCCATCCGAAGTTCTCAGCGGCGTAGGAGTTGTTGGCTCCTGCGCGTTCTCTCAGGAAGTACTCGGCCTTTCTGGTGTATTCGTTCAGCACGCATTGCTCGTGTGCTCCGAGATAGTCGAGAGCCTGATACATGTTGTGCTCGGCCCATTCGCAGTTGCCGCCCCACCTTGGGTAGCACCAGTCCCGCCACTCTTGGACTCCTTCGGTGGTGCGGGGCTTGTCATACGCCCGGTCAAGGGGGTTGACCGGGCCGCGCTGCCATTCGGTCAACGGAACATCGGGGTGAACTTCGGGAACCATGCCCGCTACGGGCGGATCCCACCCCGAGCCGGGCTGGGGGGTGTCTTCTACCACCGACTCCGGCTCCGGCTCTGATTCAGGGGTTGTGTAGTAGCACTCCAGGTCGCCGCCGCTGGGGACGTGGCAGTAGAGGTCGTCGGGATACGGGGTGCCGTCCTCGGCTCCTTCGGGCCACAGCTCCGACGCCAGCACAGGCTCGTTCACCACTCTCACCCACGGGTCGTCGTCATCGGGTTCGGGCTCTGGTTCAGGTGTGGTCGTGGTGGTCGGAACTTCTGGCTCCGGCTCGACAGGTTCCTCGGGGGGCAGGGTCGTCTCAGGTGTCGGGGCTTCCTCGACTGGCTCCACGGCCTGAGAGGCTTCTTCTGGCTCTGGCTGCTCCTGCTCTGGTTCGGGAGTGGTGTAGAAGCACTCCAAGTCGTCAACAATCTGGCAAACCAGATCGTCTGGGTAGGGGGTGCCGTCCTCGTCGCCCTCGGGCCACAGCTCCGAAGCGAGCACCTGCTCTGTCATGACCCTGACCCACGGATCGTCGTCTCCTGGTAGTTCCTCGGGGGCTGGTTCATCGGCAGGCTCTTCTGCTGGTTCTTCTTCGATGACAACGGAAGCCGCTTCTTCGCCCACAGGCTCTTCGCTGTGGTCAACCTCAACCACGGCGGACGTTGTGCTGGGAGCTTCCACTGGCTCTGGCTCGACGGCAGGCTCACCAGGGGCTCCATCCAGATCAGGCCCCAGTGCAGGTTCCTCCATCGGCAATTCTTCGGGAACGATGTCTGCTGGCTCAACAACAGCCGGTTCGTCACCGCCGCACGCCGCTGCGATCAACGCCGCGACCGCAACGGCAGCGACGGTGCGCAGTGTCCGGCTGGTGACTGTCCTGGTGGTCATAGCTGGCTTCCATGTGGGCCTCGCGTTCGCTCTGCCCAACAAGTAGTCGAAGTTAGCGGCAGGGAGCAGCGAACTGCCGACCCCGACGTTGGCATCCGGTCCTTCGGTCCTCGCGGCCACCTCAGCGCCTTCGCCGCAGTTGCGGAACACGATCCAGCCCATGACTCCCCACGCCAGACCGCCGAGCATGAGCACGATGAGTGGTGAGGGGGGTGCCAAGCCCGGGAGGTCACTACGCTGGCTGCCGGAAGTGAGCAAGGCCGAGTTGGATAGGCCGGTTGAGGACGGTCGCGGCTGTGACATATAGAGCCTCAGGCGAGACCGGCGGTAACAGACCGTCGGCTTCGTCGCGCCCGGGCACAACCTCCGGAGGCCCCGAAATCCCCGAGGGCACCCATACAACGGGCAACTAGCGCGTCGGCGCCCCAAAATGCCGTCCCCAACAGCGCTACGGACAATTGTGGGAACCCGAACTCCGAATTAGAGAGAAGGGGCCGTTGGAGCGCCGGGCGGGATTTGAACCCGCGGCTTTACGGCTTTGCAGGCCGTTCCCTTGGTCCGCTCGGGCACCGGCGCAGGGATTCGCAGCGTACCGGCGGCACGCGCACGGGCGGTCTCAGCGGAGCCTGGTGCGGGCCGCGACGGCCGCTGTGACCGAGGCCGCGCCCGCGTCGTGCAGGCAGGTCGACACTGCGTTCAGCGTGGTGCCGGTCAGCACTACGTCGTCGACCACCACGATGTGGCGTCCTGCCACCGGCTCATTAGCCCTGTAGCCGGCCGACGCCGCCACCTCGGCCCGACGTTCGGGCTCCAGACGGCGCATGCGGGGCGTGGGATTGCTCTTTACGACGAGGCTCGGCCGGTACTCCCCCACTCCCGCGGCCGCCAGTGACGACGCGAGCATCGCCGCGAGATCCGGTCGGTCACCGTCGCCGGCCGGCACCGGCCCGGACGGGACCGGCACCACTAGGCGCGGCAGAACCCCGGCCGCCTCCGGCAGGGCCGTGGCCAGGCTGGCGAACCGCTCGGCCAACTCCGACGCAGCCCCGGGGTCGCCCTGATCCTTGGCCCGGCAGACCAGTTCGCCGATCTCGGTGCGCTCGTCACGGTCGGGCTGCCAGTAGTCGCCGAGCACCAGGAGCATCGTGCCGGCTCCCTCGCCGAGCCCCGCTCCAACCTCCACGCGGAGGGCTCCGGCGGTATCCATCCGAGCGGACGACCGGCCTCGAACCGGCGACCTCAACCTTGGCAAGGTTGCGCTCTACCAACTGAGCTACGTCCGCGGGATGGACGATCCTACCGCCGCACCCCGAGGCCCACGCCTTCTAGCGTTCCTCCGGGGGGCGCAGATCGATGCTCAGGTGCAGGACGCCGTCCTCCATCGCGGCCTCGGCGTCACCGATCATGGCGAAGTCCTGGAAGTCGAGCTGGGCCTGCTCCAGAAAGTGCCGCCGCTCCTCGCCGGCCACCGGCGGGAGGTTCCGCCGCTTCACCCCCGCAGCGCGCTCACGGAAGCGCTCGATCATCGCGTCAGCGTCGAAGCCCTCGGCCATGCCCGCCAATCTAGACCGAACGCTGCTCGCCGTTCTCCTCGCTGAACTTCCACACAGCCGACTCGTCCACGAACTCCGATTCAGAGGACTCCCCATCAGACTCCTGCTGGGAGCTGTCGCCGGCAGATCCAGACTCCTTTCGCGAAGCCAGCTTCGAGCGCAACCAGAGGAGCGCCTCCCGCGCCATCGCCTCGAAGCGCCCTCTCGACGAGTCCTCCCCCGCCGGTCCGGCGCCGGCCAGCCTCAAGCGCCGGCGGGGGCTGGTGTGCCACAGGAAGAGCCCCAGCAGGACCGTCATCACCCCAGCGATCGTCCACAGGGCGATCACCACCGCATCGATCCTTGAGCTGCTCTCGCGGTCGACCAGGCGCCGGTCGGGATCAGAATCGGGATCGGCATCCACCTCGGACTGGGCCGAACTCACCACCCGCACCACGTCCGAGCCCTCAGCACCGACCACCGCCCCATCGGAATCGTCGGCAGCCGAGACCGGCGAGGCCGCCAGCAGGCACAGCGCAACCGCCAGCAGCGGTGCCGCCACCAGACCTCTGCACAAACGCACGGCGCCCGACGCTACCGATCCGCCGACGGAACGATCTCTTCCACCCGATCCAGCGCGCCGATCACATCGGCCACCACGTCGTCGGTGTGCTCCAGCCCCGCCGAGAACCGGACCGTGCCCGGGCCGATGCAGATCGCCTCCAGCTCGGCGGGAAGCAGGCTCACATGGGTGGTGGACGCCGGATGGGTGACCAGGCTCTCCGGGCCGCCCAGCGAGGTGGCGAACT
>VXWX01000167.1 GCA_009835735.1 Acidimicrobiaceae bacterium | reverse complement strand
TCGGCGTCCACCGCTACCAGCCCGAGGACTGGGGCTTCACCGCCGAGTCGCTGCGCGCCGCCCTAGCCCCCTACATCGCCCACTACGGCGTGGCCAGCGAGTGACCGTGCCGTACGGCCCCCGCCCGCCCGTTTCTCGGGTTGGTTTTGCGCATCTAGTACCCAAGACCAACCCGAGAATCCGCCACGGCGGGCCTTCGCACTTTCTCGGTGCGATTTTGCGTATCTACCACCCAAAACCAACCCGAGAAATCCAGGGGAGCCCCGGCCAATGAGTGACCAGCCCAACGACACTGACTTGCCTTTGGACACCGCATCCCGCCGGGCGCTCCACGAGCTGATCGACCTCCTCGGCGACGTCGACCGGCGCTGGGCGTCGCCCGAGTGGAACCTCCACACCGACGACGACATCGTCGGTGCCCACCGGGCCCTCATGCACATGATGCAGTGGGGCCTCGTCGGGCTGTTCGAGCGCGACCCGTCTTCCCCACGGTTCCATCGCATCGTCGACCCCGACCGCAAGGTCCTGGGCGACAACCCCGACGCCGTCTACTTCGACGCCCCCGTCTCGGCCGGCCACGTCTACCGGGTGACCGGCGAGACCAAGGGCGCCGCCTACGTGTCGATCACCGTCGAAGCCGGCGAGGCCTGGGGGTCGATGAGCAACCAGACCGTCGGCGTGATCAACGACGAGTCGTTCGACATCGACGCCGACGGCCGCTTCGAGATCCAACTCGGCGGCGAGCCCCGCCCCCGCAACTGGCTGGCCCTGCCCGAGCGCTCCGGCTCGATCAGCACCCGCCACTACTTCGAGGAACCCACCTACGCCGCCGCCGACCCGACCCGGGTCCCCGTCATGCGCATCGAGGTCATCGACGCCGACGGCCGCCCGGTCACCACCCCACCGCCCCGCCCGTCCGACGACTCCGTGGCCGCCGGCATCCGCCGGGTCGCCGGCCTGGTGCGGGAGCTCACCGTCGACCGCCCGCCCATGGCCAGCGACCAGACCCGCACCTGGGTGTCACGGGTGCCCAACGTGTTCCCCCCGCCGGACCGGCCCGGCGACCTGGGCCTGTCCGCCTTCGATACCGCCTACGCCATGGCCCCGTTCCTGATCGGCCCCGACGAGGCCCTGCTGATACGGGCCCGCTGGCCCGAGTGCCGCTACGGCAACGTCTGCCTGTGGAACCGCCACCTGCAGACTCTCGACTACGCCAACCGGCCGATCTCGCTCAACCGGGCCCAGACCGTCGCCGACGCCGACGGCCGCTTCACCGCGGTCATCGCCCACGAAGACCCCGGCGTCCCCAACTGGCTCGACACCGAGGGCCGCCCCTTCGGCATCGCCTACTGGCGCTTCATGCTCCCCGAAGGCGAAATCGAGACCGCCCAAGCCGAGGTAGTCCCCCTAGCCGAACTCCAAACCAGACTCTAATGCGCTGGCCAGCTCAGGCCGTTCCTCCGTCGAGGTAGTACGTTCGGGGGTCACATCGCGAGACCCTCGGAGGCTGAGATGGCGGGTGACGGCGCGCTCGACGACGGCTATTACGACCTCGGGTTATACACCTGGCCGGTCAGCACCGACCAGCCCGAAGCCCAGACCTGGTTCGACCGGGGGATGGCTTGGTGCTACGGCTTCAACCACGACGAGGCCATCGCCTGCTTCGAGCACGCCCTGGCACTTGACCCCAACCTGGCCATGGCCCACTGGGGCATCGCCTACGCCATCGGCCCCAACTACAACAAGCCCTGGGAGGACTTCGACGAGGACGACCTGCGCCAGTCGCTCGAGCTGGCCCAGGCGTCCACCGCCGCAGCCGCCCGCGCCGCAGCCGAGACCACGCCCGTCGAGCAGGCCCTGATCGCCGCGCTGGCCGAGCGCTACCCGTCTCCCTCCGACGAACCCGCCGACTCCGACGACTTCTGCTCCTGGAACGACGCCTACGCCGACGCCATGCGGGCCGTCCACCGGGCCCACCCCGACGACCTCGACGTCTGCGCCCTGTTCGCCGAGGCCGTCATGAACCGCACCCCCTGGGCGCTGTGGGACCTGGTCACCGGCGAACCTGCCGACAACGCCGGCACCGTCGAGGCCACCGAGGTCCTCGAAACCGCCTTCGCCGACCTCGACTCCCAAGGCGCCAACCAGCATCCCGGCCTGCTGCACATGTACGTGCATCTCATGGAGATGTCGCCCCACCCCGAGCGGGCCCTCAAGGCCGGCGACACGCTGGTCGACCTCATCCCCGACGCCGGGCACCTGGTCCACATGCCCACCCACATCGACGTCCTGTGCGGCCACTACCAGAACGTGGTGGCCCGCAACCACGCCGCCGTCGTGGCCGACCGCCGGTACCTGGCCCAGGAGGGCCCGGCCAACTTCTACACCCTCTACCGCTGCCACAACTACCACTTCAAGGCGTACGGGGCGATGTTCCTGGGCCAGTACGGCCCGGCCATGGACGCCGCCGAGGAGATGGTTGAGACCCTGCCCGCCGGGCTCCTCGGCCCCGACGATGCGCCGCTGGCCGACTGGCTGGAGGGCTTCGTGCCCGTCAAGCAGCACGTGCTGATCCGCTTCGGGAAGTGGCAGGAGATCCTCGACCAGCCGTTCCCCGAGGACGCCGACCTCTACTGCGTCACCACCGCCATGATGCACTACGCCCGGGCGGTGGCCTACGCGTCCACCGAGCGGGTCGACGAGGCGGTGGCCGAGCAGCAGGCGTTCTACGCCGCCCGGGGCCGGGTACCCGAGAGCCGGACGCTGTTCAACAACACCTGCCTCGACATCCTGGCCGTGGCCGAGGCCATGATGACCGGCGAGGTCGAGTACCGGAAGGGAAACTTCGACGCCGCCTTCGAGCACCTCGGCCGGGCCGTCGAGCTAGACGACAACCTGCCCTACGACGAGCCGTGGGGCTGGATGCAGCCCACCCGCCACGCCTTGGGCGCGCTGCTGATGGAGCAGGGCCGCCTGGACGAGGCCGAGGCCGCCTACCGGGCCGACCTGGGCCTCGACGGCCAGCTGCGCCGGGCCTGCTGGCATCCCGACAACGTCTGGAGCCTCCACGGCCTCCACGAGTGCCTGACCCGCCGGGGCGAGACCGTCGAGGCCAACCACATCAAGCAGCGCCTCGACGTGGCCCAGGCCCGGGCCGACGTCCCGATCGAGTCGTCGTGCTACTGCCGCCTAGAACGCGCCGCCTGACGCCCCCCGCCGTCCCCCCGGATTCTCGGTTGGGTTGTCTGCGTATGCCACCCATAACCAACCCGAGATTTGCGGCGGGGGATCTCGGTTGGGTTGTCTGCGTATGCCACCCATGACCAACCCGAGATTTGCGGCGGGGGATCTCGGTTGGGTTGTCTGCGTATGCCACCCATAACCAACCCGAGATTTGCGGAGAGGGATCTCGGTGGGGTCTTGGGCGTATACCACCCATAACCAACCCGAGATTGCCGGCTGGGACGCGCCGCCTGGCCGCCGCCTAGCTGTGGGCTGACATCCGCCTTGCCGAGCCTCCCGCGGAACGGGGCCTAGCGTGGTGGCGTGACTTCCCGGGCCCGTGTCCTGTGCGGCCTGCTGGCTGCACTCGCATTGGTTGCCAGCGCCTGTTCGAGCGGCAGCGACACGGAAACGACCGCGTCCACCGGTGACGCGACGGCTGAGATCCCAGAGGCCGCGGCTCCAGAGGCATCCACTTCAGAAGGCGCAACCCCCGAGACGGCAGCGCCGGAGGCCGCGGCTGAAGACGCCGACACGGCCGCGGACGAGCCCGCCGCCGACACCGCTGCGGACGAGTCCGTTGCTGACCCGGCTTTGCTGGAGCCACGCGAACGCGGTGTCTTGCGCAACTTCCTGGGGTATGAGTTCCCGCCGGCCCCGGACGTCCCGACCGGGCCGATCGACCAGGCTGCGGTCGACATCCTCGAGGTCATCTGGGCCGGACTCCAACTGGGCGGGTTCGACGGCGGACTGGTCGCCGCCCTCGGCAACACCGGCGACGCACGGCTGGCCTGGATCATGTCGGACCTGCTCCGCTTCTTCTACGTCGGCGACATCCACGACGGCGCCGTCTCCGCCTTCCAGCGCCTGACCGGGGTGAACCTGAACGACGACCCCGTGTCCAGTCGCAGCCGCTGGCAGTCGGTCACCGACCACCTGATCGCCTGGGACCTGCCCGCCTTCGACCGCTACGACGACTACAAGGGGCGCCTGTTCACGCTGGTCGAGCCCGGCTGGCAGCCCTTCTTCGACGACGCTGACGCCACCATCGACTGGCGCCTGCTGAGCTGGGGAGGGGTGCTGATCGACGACCGGCCGCTCGGCGACCCCAACGTCTGCCCCAACGGCTGCATCCCGGCCCTGGACGACCCCGCCGTCACCGACGCGGCCGGCGGCTCCTGGTACTCCGACGACGGCATCGTCTTCTCGGTGGTGATCAACGGCGAGGCCCGGGCCTACCCCCGCCACATCATGGAGATCCACGAGATGG
>VXWX01000026.1 GCA_009835735.1 Acidimicrobiaceae bacterium | reverse complement strand
TCATCTACAACGACGACATCCCCGCCAGCAGCCGCTCAACCTTCGAGTTCCAGCATTTGGACGCCAACGGAGACTGGCAGCAGAGCCGTATGGCCGTGTCCGTGATCGACGACCACACCATCGAGTTCACCTTGCCGGTGCAGTTCGCTCCCTTCCTGCGCTCCATGGGCACCGCCATATACCCGAGGCACATCCTCGAGCCCCACGTCGACGACGGCACCTTCATCGAGACGTGGGACATCGACACCGACCCGGCCGAGATCGTCGGCACCGGCCCATTCACTATCGAGAGCTACGAGCCCGGCCGGCGAGTGGTCCTGGCCCGCAACCCCAACTACTGGCTTACCGACGACGGGGGCAACCGCCTGCCGTACCTCGACCGGATCGTTCACGAGATCGTCGAAGACCTCGACGCCGAACTCGCCAGTTTCCTGGCGGGTGAGTCGGATGTGCACGGCGTGCTGGGCGAGGAGTACGCACAGCTCGAGCCCCTCCAGCAGGAGGGCGACTTCACGATCTACCGGCGGGGCCCCAACTTCGGCACGACGTTCCTCACGTTCAACGTCAATCCGGGCGTCAGTCCCGACACCGGAGAGCCCTACGTCGCCGCCCACAAGCTGGATTGGTTTGGCAACGTCCAGTTCCGCCAGGCTGTGGCCCACAGCATTGACAAGGACGCCATCATCGACGACGTCCAGCACGGCCTCGGCTATCCGCAGTGGTCCTCCGTGAGCCCCTCGGCCGGCGACTTCCACAACCCGGACGTCAGGCGCTATCCCTACGACCTCGACAAGGCCAACGCGATCCTCGACAACCTCGGCTGGACCGACACCGACGGCGACGGGACCCGCGAGGACTCCAACGGCAACGCGATCGAGTTCAAGCTGGTGACCAACACCGGCAACGACGTGCGTCAGAGGGTCACCCAGATCATCCAGCAGGGAATGGAGGGCATCGGGCTGGCGGTGGACTACGAGGCGATCGACTTCGGCGAGCTCGTCGGCCAACTTGTCAGCACCTACGACTGGGAGGCCGTCGTCATCGGCTTCACCGGAGGACCCGACCCCTACAGCGGGATCACCCTCTGGCACAGCACCGGGGACCTGCACCTGTGGTACCCCAACCAGCCCGAGCCGGCCACTGACTGGGAAGCCGAGATCGACGCGATGTACATATTGGGAAGCCAGGAGCTCGACCACGCTACGCGGGTGCGGTACTACCTGAACGCCCAGGATATAGCGGCCTCCAACGTGCCTCTCATCTACACGACCCTGTCCGAGCGGCTCACCGCCACCCGAAACGTCTTTGGCAACACCACGCCCACCCTGTACGCGCTGTGGGACATCCGCTACCTGTACCGGACCGACCAGTAGCCCGCGAGGACTGACCGCTCGCCGGCCTCTAGAGTCCAGGCCATGTACGACCTCAAGATCAGCGGTGGTCTGGTTGTCGATGGCACGGGCGAACCGCCTCGCCACGCCGATGTAGGGGTGGTTGGCGACAAGATCGTGGCTGTCGACCCGGAGTTGCCGGGCGACGCGGCCCGCACCATCGACGCTTCTGACCACATCGTCACTCCCGGCTTCGTCGACGTGCACACGCACTACGACGGCCAGGCCACCTGGGACGACCTGCTCGAGCCCAGTTCGGGCCACGGGGTGACCACGGTCGTCATGGGCAACTGCGGAGTGGGCTTCGCGCCGGTCCGCCCTGGCACCGAGGAGTGGCTGATCCAGCTGATGGAGGGTGTGGAGGACATCCCCGGAGCCGCGCTGTCGGAAGGGATCACATGGGGCTGGGAGTCCTTCGGCGACTACCTTGATGCCCTCGACGGCCATAGCTGGGCCATCGATGTGGGAACCCAGGTTCCCCACGGGGCGGTGCGGGCCTACGTGATGGGCGAGCGGGGCGCCCGCAACGAGCCGGCCGACACCGATGAGATTGCCCGCATGGAGCACATCGTGGCCGAAGCGGTGTCCGCGGGCGCGCTGGGTGTGTCGACATCGCGCACCCTCGCCCACAAGGCCATGGACGGCGAGCCCGTGCCGGGAACGTTCGCGGCCACCGACGAGCTGTTCGGCCTGGGCCGCGGGCTGCGCGACGGCGGGGGAGGAGTCTTCGAGCTTGCTCCAGTGGGATCGGCGGGCGAGGACATCGTCAAGCCGCGCTCCGAAGTCGAGTGGATGAGACGGCTGTCGGCCGAGATCGACCAGCCGGTCAGCTTCGCCCTTCTGCAAGTGCCTGCCGCACCCGATCTGTGGCGGGAGCTGATGGAGGTGTCCCTACAGGCTGTCGAGGAGGGCGCGCAGTTGTATCCGCAGGTGGCGGGGCGACCCTTCGGCCTGCTGGCGGGCTGGCAGACCAGTCACCCCTTCATGCGGCGCCCCACCTATCGCGCCACCGAGCACCTCGGAATCGAAGCGCGCATCGAGAGGCTGCGAGATCCGGCCGTGCGGGCCGCCATCCTGTCCGAATCCGACGGCGAGCGCCGGGGCGGGATGCACGAGGGCGTCGGCGCGCTGGTCGCCAGGATGCTCGATCAGCTGTACGTGCTCGGCAATCCTCCCGACTACGAGCCGAGGCCCGACCGCTCGATCGCGGCCATCGCAGCCGCGGCCGGAGTCGACATGGCCGAGGCCGCCTACGACGCCTTCTGCGCCGAGGACGGCCGGGCCCTGCTGATGGTGCCGCTGTTCAACTATGTCGACGGCACCCACGACGTGATCCGCGAGCAACTGACCCATCCCCGCGCCGTGGTCGGCCTCTCCGATGGTGGCGCCCACTGCGGTCTGATCTGCGACGCCTCGATGCCGACCACGATGATCAGCCACTGGACCCGGGACCGCAGCCGGGGCGAGCAGTTGCCGCTCGAATGGGTGGTGCGCAAGCAGAGTCACGACACTGCCGCGCTGTTCGGGCTGAACGATCGGGGCGTCGTCGCGCCGGGCAAGCGAGCCGACCTCAACGTCATCGACCATGCGAGGATCAGCCTGCAAACCCCCCGTCTGGTGCACGACTTGCCCGCCGGAGGCCGGCGCCTGCTGCAACACGCCGACGGCTACACCGCCACCATCGTGGCCGGTGAGCAGACACGCGCCGATGGCGTCGACACCGGAGCCCGGCCTGGTCGCCTGGTACGGGGCCGCCGCGCCGCCTGAGCACGCGTCATGGGTTTCTGCGACGGGCGAGTGGTGATCGTCACCGGCGCGGGCCGGGGCCTGGGCCGGGCTCACGCGCTCGCTTACGCGGCGGCGGGAGCTCGCGTGCTGGTCAACGACCTGGGTGCCTCCAGTGACGGCAGTGAGCCCGGAGCCGCCGACGCCGCTACGGCGGTGGTGGACGAGATCGTCGCGGGAGGCGGCTCGGCTGCCGTCAACCATGCCGACGTCGCCGACTGGGACCAGGCGGGTGCCATGGTGGGGCAGGCCATCGACACTTGGGGCCGCCTCGACACGCTGGTGTGCAACGCCGGGTTCCTGCGCGACCGGATGCTGGTCAACATGAGCGAGCAGGAGTGGGACGCAGTCGTGCGGGTACATCTGAAGGGCCACTTCGTCCCGGCGCGCCACGCGGTTGCCCACTGGCGGGAGCGCCAGAAGGCCTCCGGCGGCGATACGCCGGCCGCCCGGATCGTCAACACCTCGTCGGGAGCGGGCCTGATGGGATCCATCGGTCAGGGCAACTATGTCGCGGCGAAGGCCGCCATCGCAGCGCTGACGATCCAGCAGGCCGCGGAGTGGGGCCGCTACGGCGTGCTCGCCAATGCCATCGCGCCCGACGCCCGCACCCGGATGACGGCGGTGATCCCCGGCTACCCCGAGCAGCCCGACGACGGCTGGGATCCCAAGGCTCCTGGGAATGTCTCGCCGCTGGTTGTGTGGCTCGGAAGCGCGGACTGCGATGTCTCCGGGAGGGTTTTCGAGTGCACGGGAGGTCAGCTCAATGTGTGCGACGGGTGGCAGCACGGACCGGTTGTGTCGGTGGGGGAGCGGGCCATGACGGTGGCTGAGGCGGCCGCGCTGGCCCGCCTCTCCGTGGAGGCCGAAGAACCGCCTGCTCCCGTGTACGGCACCCGTTGAGAAGCAGAGGGAGCGGAGTTCTCCGAGAATTAACCCGGTCTTCACAAAAATCTGTGACAAGAATGTGACAAACCCGTGACGATGGTGTAACCTAGTCAATAGGACTCGGGTCTGAACGACAGGATCAGCCAGAACCGGATCCACATTCCCCCCCTCCAGGGACCGTGCGGAGCCCGCCAGTATGGCGCTGGCGGGCTCCGGCGCGTCTCGTCTGGAGGGCTCCGCGGCGCGTTACGATCCGTCCCTGTCCTAGCTACCGGAGCGACCTGCATGACCCAGCCGATCTACGACGCCTGGACCTTCTGGGATCTGCTCAACCGACGGGTAGCGGCCACACCCGACAGGATGATGCTTGTCGACGAGGCGGGACGCTCGCTGACTTTCGCAGAGTTCAGGGACCAGGCCGAGCGCGTGGCGGCGGGACTGCTGGCCATGGGCGTCACCGAGGGCACGCCGGTCACCTGGGTGCTGCCCACCCGCATCGAGACCGTGCTGACGAGCTTCGCCCTCAGCCGTCTGGGCGCGGTACAGAACCCGATCATCCACATCTACCGCCGCCGCGAGGTCGAGTTCTGCATCCGGCAGACGCGAGCGGAACTGGTCGTGCATCCGGGCGTCTGGAACGGCTTCGACTACGGCAGCATGGTTGACGAGATCGTCGCGGGGCTCCACCACGGCGCCCGGACGCTCACCGGCTACGACGACCTTCCCGAAGGCGATCCGGCCACTCTGGCGCCGGTGCCGGAATCCGGTGGCGGTGACACCGTGCGCTGGCTGTACTACACCTCGGGAACCACCTCTGACCCCAAGGGCGTGAAGCACACCGACGCGTCGTTGATCGCTGGCGGAGTAGGGCTGGCCCGGGCGCTCGACATGAGCGGCGACGACGTCGGTTCCATCGCCTTCCCCTACGCCCATATCGGCGGACCCGACTACATGGTGACGATGCTGGCGGCCGGGTTCGGCGCCGTCCTCGTCGAGCGATTTAATCCGGCCGAGGCGGTCATGACCTACGCCCGCCACGGCGTGACCATGGCCGGCGGCTCGACGGCCTTCTACCAGATGTTCCTGGACGAGGACCGCAAGTCGCGGGAGTCGACCGGCGGGCCGGCCATGCCCGCTCTGCGAGTGCTGTCGGGCGGGGGGGCTCCCAAGCCGCCCGAGATCTACTTCCGGGTGAAGGAGCAGATGGGCGTGCCCGTGGCCCACGGTTACGGCATGACCGAGTGTCCGATGATCTCGCAGGGATCTCCCCGGGACAACGATCACCAGCTGGCCTACACCGACGGGCGCCCGGTCCACGGCTGCGACGTGTCAATCGTGGCCATGGCCGCTGACGGCGGGGAGGCTCCCGCCCCCGCCGGTGTCCAGGGCGAGGTGAGGGTGAGTGGCCCGATGCTGTTCTCGGGCTACACCGACCCCACCCTCGATCGAACGGCCTTCGACGCCCGCGGCCGCTTCCGAACCGGCGATCTGGGCGTGCTGAGCCCCGACGGACACCTGACGCTGACCGGACGGGTGAAGGACATCATCATCCGCAAGGGCGAGAACATCTCCGCCAAGGAGATCGAGGACGTGCTGTACGCCCACGAAAAGGTGGGGTCGGTGGCGGTCATCGGACTGACGGACCGCACGCGAGGCGAGAGGGTCTGCGCGGTGGTCGAGACCGCGCCCGACTCGGACGATCTGACCTTCGAGGAGATGGTCGAGGCCTGCCTGGCAGCCGGCCTGGCCCGCCAGAAGGTTCCCGAGCAGCTCGAGATCCATCCCGGCCCGTTGCCCCGCAATGCCACCCTCAAGATTCTCAAGCACAAGCTGCGGGAGGTCTACGAGACCAGGCGGCCGGTGTTCTTGGAGAGGCGAGAGATCTACGTAGCCCGACAGGAAGAGGATTGAGGCACCATCTATGGCCGACATCACCATCTATCACAACAAGCATTGAAACTCCTCCAAGAATGCCGTGGCGGTCGCCACGGATGCCGGAGCCGACTTCGACGTAGTGCTCTACATGTCCGATCGTCCCGACCGCGACACGCTCCAGGCCATCGTCGACCGGCTGGAGGATCCGGTGGAGAATCTGGTCCGCAAGGACTCGCAGTTCTCGAAGCTGGGGCTAAACGCCGAGGACTACATCGGCAATCCCGACGCGGTCATAGACGTTCTGCTCCAGTATCCGAGGCTCTTGCAGCGTCCGGTGCTGGTCAGCGACGACCGGGCCATCATCGGACGGCCTCTCGGCGACGCCAAGGCCAAGGATCGGCTGGCTGAATTCCTAACCTGATCTCGCGGCCGGCCTGTGCGGTTCGCTACCGTGGAGCCGCGGCCGCACTTACCACACCGCCAAGTGATCACAAGGGAGAGCCGATGCGCATCGTTGTTGACTTTGACCTGTGCGAGAGCAACGCCGTCTGCATGCAGATCGCGCCCGACATCTTCGAGGTGCGAGACGACGACTTCCTCTACATCCTCAATGAGACGCCCGGCGAGGGCGATCGGTCCAGGGTGGAGGAGTGCGTGCAGCGCTGCCCCAAGCAGGCCATCTCGATTGCCGAAGACTGAGACAACTCTGGGAGCCGACGGCACATGACTCAAGCCCCGCGCGCCATCACCATCGTCGGAGCATCGCTGGCAGGGTTGAACGCGGCTGAGGCTCTGCGTCGCGAGGGTTTCGATGGTCCGGTCACGCTTATCGGTGCCGAGAGTCACCTGCCCTATGACCGGCCTCCCCTGTCCAAGCAGGTTCTCGCGGGCGACTGGGAGCCCGAGCGGGCTGCGCTGACCGACCCCGAAGAGTTGGAAGAAGACGGTATCGAGTCCCGTCTCGGTGTGCGGGCCACCGCTCTTGACCTGAACACCCGCCAGTTGACCCTCCATACCGGCGAGACCGTGGAATTCGACGGGCTCGTCATCGCCACCGGCGCCCGCTGCCGAACCATGCCGGGCACCGAGGGGATCAGTGGAGTCCACGTGCTGCGGTCACTGGACGACTGCTTGGCGCTGCGAGCCGACTTCGAGGCGATGCCGCAGCGGGTGGTGGTGGTCGGCGCCGGTTTCATCGGAGCCGAGGTGGCCGCAACCGCACGGGGGCGCGGCCTGGATGTCACGATGGTGGAGGCTCTGCCCACCCCCCTAAGCCGGGTGCTCGGTGACGCGATGGGCGAGGTGTGCGCCGAAGTCCACCGCGACCACGGTGTCGACCTGCGCACCGCCGTCGGAGTGGAGCACATCGCCGGCGACGGCCGGGTGGAGCGAGTGACCCTGTCGGACGGCTCGACGATCGACGCCGACGTAGTGGTGGTCGGCATCGGCGTGATCCCCAACACCGAATGGTTGGACGGATCGGGCCTGGAGGTGGACGACGGCGTGGTGTGCGACGCCTCGTGCCTGGCCGCCGACAGGGTGACCGCCGCGGGTGACGTGGCCCGCTGGCCCAACGAGCTGTTCGGCGAGACGATGCGGGTGGAGCATTGGGACAACGCGGCCCAGCAGGGAGCCCACGCGGCGCGTTGCCTGCTCGACGCGGCGGTGGGGCCGTTCACCCCGGTGCCGTGGTTCTGGAGCGACCAGTACGACCGCAAGATCCAGCTGGCCGGCCGCGTCCGGGGCGACGACGAGGTCCGGGTGGTGACGGGATCGGTCGAGGAGCGGCGTTTCGCGGCCATCTACGGTCGGGCAGGACGCATCACAGGCGTGCTCGGGTTCAACCGGCCCCGCCATGTGATGCGCTACCGGGCCCTGATCGAGCAGCGAGCCAGTTTCGACGAGGCCCTCGCCGCTGAGTTCTGAATCCTCCGGCCCTCCGGTAGCCTGACCCAGTCCCGCCGACGGCGGGACATGTCGTGCGTAGCACGCAGGCTGCCGGCCTCGCACTGCGGGTCATGCAGCAGGGTCCGATACCCAACGGAGATTCCATGCCAACCAGCCTCCCTCCCAAGGCCGACACCATCACCTCGATGGTCGAGACCTTCGGACTCAAAGAGAACGACACCGGTTCTCCCGAAGTCCAGGTCGCTCTGCTCTCCGATCGCATCAACCATCTCACCGAGCACCTGAGGGTCCACAGGAAGGACCACCACAGCCGGAGGGGTCTGCTGATGCTGGTGGGCAGGCGCAGGAGGCTGCTCGACTACGTGAAGGAGAACGACGTCGAGCGGTACCGGGCGTTAATCGCCCATCTCGGTCTGCGACGCTGAGCACGACGGGGCGGCTCCAGGGCCGCCCCTCTGGCCGTAGGCGCCGAGGTCGGTGTCGACGAGCCAGCGACGATCCCAGTGACAACCGACATCAGGCGCGACCGCTCCGGTGCTAGTCGTATCGGCCCCGCCCCCTCACCGGGTGGGACCGATACGACTGGGAACTGGCGGGGTCGTGCCCAGATCGGGCCCCTGTCGGGGTCCTCAAGGAGTATTCCCATGGCTGATGCCATTTCTGTAACTGGTGCGTTCACGCGCGCCGAAGGCAAGGACGCCACCTTCGAGACGGGCCTGCTGGCCCCGCTCGCGGGTGGCGCCGTCACCGCCCGCATGGGCGACACTGTGGTGCTCGTCACCGCAACCTGCGCCAAGTCGCCCCGGGAGGGTGCCGACTTCTTCCCCCTCACCGTCGATGTCGAGGAGCGGATGTACGCGGCGGGCCGCATCCCCGGCTCGTTCTTCCGGCGCGAGGCCCGCGCCGGGGAGCAGGCCATCCTGACCTGCCGGCTGATCGACCGCCCGCTGCGGCCCAGCTTTCCCGACGGGTTCCGCAACGAGGTGCACGTCGTAGCCACCGTGCTGGGCGCCGACCAGTCCAATCCCTACGACATCGCGGCACTCAACGCGGCCTCGCTGGCTCTGAGCATCTCGCCGATCCCCTTCGACGGACCGATCGGCGCCGTTCGGCTGAGCTGGTCGTCGTCAGGCGAGTGGGTGCCGTTCCCGACATACGAGGAGGGCGACGCCTCCGCGTTCGAGATGGTGGTGGCCGGCCGGCTCGACGGTGACGACGTCGCCGTGATGATGGTCGAGGCCGGAGGCACCGCCACCACCTGGGAGTTGTATTCCAACGGCGTCCCCAAGGTGGACGAGGACGTTCTCGCCGGCGGCCTGGAGGCGGCCAAGACCTGGATCCGCGAGATGATCGAGCTACAGCAGCAGATGATCGACGCAGTGGGTCCGGCCGCGAAGATCGACGTGCCTCTGGCGGTCGACTACACCGAGGACATCCTGGCGGCCGTGCGCGACACCGCCGCCGATCGCATCGACACAACCCAGCGGATCGCGGACAAGGCAGACCGTCAGGCCGCCGAGGCTGCCCTGGCCGCCGACGTGATCGCCGAACTGGACGAGCGCTTCAGCGACGAGGTGGGCGCGGCCCGCCAGATCGGCAGCGCCATCCGCACCGTCACCAAGGAGGCGGTGCGACGGCGCATCGTCGCTGAGGGCGTCCGCATCGACGGCCGCGCCACCGACCAGTTGCGCCCGCTGATGTGCCAGGTCGGGGTGATCCCGACCGCTCACGGCTCGGGGCTGTTCCAGCGGGGCGAGACCCAGGTGCTCAACTTCACCACTCTGGGGATCGGCCGCAGCGACATGCTGATCGACGACCTGTCGCCCACCGAGAAGAAGCGCTACTTCCACCACTACAACTTCCCGCCGTTCTCCACGGGCGAGACCGGCTTCATGCGCGGGCCCAAGCGGCGCGAGATCGGACATGGGGCGCTCGCTGAGCGGGCCGTGTTCCCGGTCGTGCCCGGGTACGAGGACTGGCCCTACACGGTGCGCACCGTGTCAGAGGTGATGGCGTCCAACGGGTCGAGCTCGATGGCGTCGGTGTGCGGGTCAACGCTGTCGTTGATGGACGCCGGCGTTCCGATCAAGGCGCCGGTGGCGGGGGTGGCCATGGGCCTGGTCCACGCCGACGGTGCCTGGGTGACCCTCACTGACATCCTCGGTGCCGAGGACGCCTTCGGAGACATGGACTTCAAGGTGGCCGGGACCACCGACTTCATCACTGCGCTCCAGCTCGACACGAAGATCTCAGGCATTCCGGCGTCGGTGCTGGCCGACGCGCTGCGGCAGGCGCACTCGGCCCGCCTCGACATTCTCGACGTGATGGCCGAGACCATCATCGAGCCGAGGCCCGACGTGCGCGACACCGCCCCGAAGATCTCCTCCTTCGAGATCCCCGTTGAGAAGATCGGCGAGGTGATCGGACCCAAGGGCAAGGTGATCAACGCCATCCAGTCCGAGACCGGCGCCGACATCAGCGTGGACGACGACGGCGCGGTCGGCATTGTGGCCATCGCCTCCACCGACCGGGGCGCGGTGCTGGAGGCCGAGCGGCAGATCAAGCTCATCCTGGATCCGCCCACAGCCGACGTCGGCGCCACCTACCGGGGGCGGGTGGTGAACATCACCAAGTTCGGGGCGTTCGTGAACATCCTGCCCGGTCGCGACGGTCTGGTGCACATCTCCAAGCTGGGCGGCGGCAGGCGCATCGACAGGGTCGAGGATGTGCTCGAACTCGGCGAGGAGATTGACGTGATCGTCGAGGACGTCGACCCCAACGGGAAGATCTCTCTCATCCCCAAGACGGAGGATTCCGACGGAGGCGAAGCGCCTTCCTCCCGGCGCCGGGAGATGTCCCGGGCCGGCACCGACGGCGGGGCGAGCCGAGGCGAGTCCCGCGGCCATGTGGGCGACCGGGATTCGGGCCGGACCGACCGCGATGGGGGCTTCGGTCGCCACCGCGACGGCGGCCGGCCCGAGCCGAGACGATCAGAGGCGGGGCGTGACCACGCCGGCGGCGAGCAGCGCCGCGAGGATCGGTCCGGCCCCCGGTCGAGGCCGCCCGCACCGGTGTCCAGTGCCAAGGGGGTCTCGTTCGAGGATTCCTTCGACCTGGAGCTCGAGCGCGAGTTCGGCGAACTGGGCCCCGATCCGCGGGTCCGGCGTGGAGGACGCCGCGGCGGCCGCGGCCCCCGCTAACTCATGATCAAGCTCGGTGTCTGCGGCGCCACGGGACGCATGGGCGCCGAGGCCTGCAGGGCCATCGACGCCGACCCCGACACCGAACTGCTGGCCGCCATCGGCTCCGCCGGCTCGGTCGAGGAGTTCGTCGAGGCGGGCGTCGAGGTGGTGGTGGACTTCACCGTCGCGGAGGCGGTCCGGGCCAACATGGGCGTGCTGGCCGCGGCCGGAATCAACGCTGTGATCGGAACCTCCGGTCTGGGTGCAGACGACCTGGATGACTTGCGCGCCAGCTTCGTGCGGAGCCACTGCATCGTGGCGCCGAACTTCGCCGTGGGCGCAGTGCTCATGACCCGGTTCGCGGCCCTGGCCGCTCCGTACTTCGACACCGCCGAGGTGATCGAACTGCACCACGACCGCAAAGTGGACGCACCCTCGGGCACGGCCATGGTGACGGTCGAGGCCATGGCGGAGGCTTCCGACGACTGGGCGCCGGACCCCACGGTCGGCGAGAGCCTGCCCGGAGCACGCGGCGGCCGCGGCCCGGCCGGGATCCCGGTCCACTCGGTGCGCCTCAAGGGACTGGTCGCGCACCAGGAGGTGTTGCTCGGCGGGCCCGGCGAGACCCTTACGATCCGCCACGACACCATCGACCGGTCGGCGTTCATGCCGGGGATGCTCCTGGCGGCCAAGCGCGTGGTGATTCTCGGGCCGGGCTTGACCGTCGGCCTCGGCGAGGTTCTGGGCATCTGAGACCAGAGCAGGTCCTCTGAATGCGCGCGCTGGCGTCTGGTGGGTGGATCGTTTCGCACATCTTCGCACTGGCAATGGTCGTGCTCATGGTCAACCTGGGGTTCTGGCAGCTCCGCCGACTCGACGAGCGCCGCACCGACAACGCCGAGATCGCGGCGGCCATGTCTCAGGACCCGTTCGATATCGCAGCCCACCTCGACCGGCGCGGGCTCCCACCCGAGTACACCGCCGTGGCAGCGACCGGCACCTACCTCGCGGACGCGGAGGTGCGCATCGGCAACCGGAGCAGCGGCGGGCAGCCGGGCTTCTGGCTGGCGACGCCGCTGGAACTCGACGACGGCCGGGCCGTGGCGGTGGTCAGGGGCTGGGTCCCGCGCCGGACTCTGACGGGACTCGATGAACGCAGCACGGCCCCGCCGGAAGGAGAAGTTGTCGTGGCCGGGCTCGCCTTCGACAGCGTCGGGGGCGGCAGGGTTGCGGAGACTGCGCCTGGGGAGGTGCCGGAGATCTCCCGTATGGACCTGGATCGGTACGCCGAGGTATCTGGCATCGATGTGGAGGGGGTGTGGATCAGGCTGCGGGCCCAGTCGCCGCCCCAGCCAGAAGGCCTGCCGGAGCCGGTGCCCGATCCCGATCTAGGCGAAGGACCCCACCTGTCGTACGCGTTCCAGTGGTTCTTCTTCTCGGCCGGCGCGATCGTGGTGTACGGCCTCATCCTGCGCCGGGTCGTCGCTGGGCGCGAAGAAGCCCCCGGTACCGAACTACAGTTGTAAGCCATGGGCCGGTTTGGACGCGTACTGACCGCGATGGTCACCCCTTTCACCGAGGACGGGGCGCTCGACATCGATGGCGCGGCTCGCCTCGCCCGGTGGCTCGTCGCCAACGGCAACGAGGGCCTGCTGGTGGCCGGAACCACAGGGGAGAGCCCGACTCTCACCCATCAGGAGCAGGCCGACTTGGTGGCGGCAATAGTGGCTGCGGTCGACGTTCCCGTGGTGGCGGGAGCCGGCAGCAACGATACCCGCGCCGCAATCGACCTAACCGAACGCTGCACGAACGCAGGTGCGGACGGCATCCTGCACGTGGCCGGCTACTACAACCGCCCGTCGCAGGCCGGGCTGGACACCCACTTCCGCCACTGCGCGGCCGCGACGGACCTGCCGACAATGATCTACGACATACCCGGGCGCACCGGCCGCAAGGTTTCCACCGAGACCATGGCCCGGCTGGCCCACGAGGTCACCAACATCGTCGGGCTAAAGGACGCGGCTGGTTCTCCCGCCGAGACGGCCCGGCTGCTGGAGATGGCGCCGGACGGCTTCGAGGTCTATTCGGGCGACGACGCTCTTACCCTGCCGCTGCTGTCGATAGGCGCGGTGGGCGTCATCGGTGTGGCCACCCACTGGGCGGGGAGGGAGATGGCGGCCATGTTCGACGCGTTCGAGAGCGGTCGAGTCGCCGAGGCGACAGCCATCAACCAGCGGCTGCTCGACTCCTACGACTTCGAGACCGGCGACGCGGCCCCCAATCCTGTGCCCACCAAGTGCATGATGCGGGTGCTGGGACTGCCGGCAGGGCCGTGCCGCCTGCCCATGGGACCGGAGCCCCCCGGCCTGGAGGACCGCGCCAGGGAGGTCCTCGCCGCACTGCGCGGCTCCGAGCCGGAGCCCGCGCAGCAGGTAGACGCGGCCGCTGAGGTGCTCGCCGAGCCGGCTCCGGTCGGTACGGGCTGACCGCCGCCCGCAGACACGTGGCTGCACCCGTAGCCGTCACCTTCCTGGGCGGCCTGGGTGAGATCGGGCGGAACTGCGCGGTCCTCGAGACCGCGGGCCGCCGGGTGCTGCTCGACTGCGGCCGCATGTTCGCGGGCGACGACCTACCCGGCGTCGACTCCGTATTGCCCGACTTCGAATGGCTGCTGGACAGCGGGGGAGTCGAGGCCTGTGTCGCCACCCACGCCCACGAGGATCACATCGGAGCGCTCCCGCATCTGCTCGAGCACTTGTCGTTTCCCGTCTACGGGTCGGCGTTCACGCTCGGACTGGTGAGGCACAAGCTCGCCGAGGCGGGCCTGCTCGACCGGGCTGAGCTGCGCGAGGTCCGCGACGGGGACTCCTTCCGCGCCGGACCGTTCCAATGCGAGGCGATGCCGGTCACCCATTCGGTGCCGGGAGGACTCATCACGGCCTTCTCAACACCGCAGGGAGTGATCCTGCACTCCAGCGACTTCAAGCTCGACCTCACGCCGGTGGACGGCCGCCGTACGGCTCTCTCCCGTATCGGGGCGCTGGCCGACGATCCGGGGGTCAGGCTGCTGTTGGCCGACTCGACGAACGCGGACGCTCCCGGATCGTCGCGCTCGGAGAGAGACGTGGGCGATGTCCTGCACGATGCGATCGCCCACCAGGAGGGTCGCCGGGTGATCGTCGGGGCATTCGCCAGCCACATCCACCGGATCCAGCAGGTGATGGACGCCGCCGTCGCCGCCGGTCGCACGGTGGCGACGCTGGGTCTGTCCATGCAGCGCAATGTCGGGCTGGCCCGCGAGCTGAACCTGCTGCGGGTTCCCGATCACGCCGTGCGTGATATCACCGACCTCGAGGGGCTCGAGCCATCGAAGGTGCTGATCGTGTGCACCGGGTCGCAGGGCGAGCCCCGTGCCGCCCTGACCCAAATGGCCGAGGGCACCAGCAAGTGGATCGAGATCGGTGCCGAAGACACGGTGATCTTCAGCTCGCACCCGATCCCCGGCAACGAGGCCGCGGTAGGAGCGGTTCGCAATGGGCTGGCCCGCAGGGGCGCGCTCGTGCTCCACACCGGCAACCTGGACGTGCACACCTCCGGTCACGGCAAGCAGCAGGAACTCAGGGTCCTGCACTCGGTGGCATCGCCGGAGTGGTTCGTGCCTGTTCACGGCGAGTACGAGCATCTGGTGGCGCACGCCCGTCTCGCCCGCGAGATGGGCATGGCCGCCGAGCGGGTGGTGCTGTGCTGCGACGGCGACCGGATCGAGTTGACCGACGAGGGTCTGCTCCAGGCCGGATCGGTGGGCGGCGACCACATCTACGTAGACGGGACGGTCGGGGACTTGGGCTCGACGGTTCTTGATGAGCGCCGGAAACTCGGCGGTGACGGCTTCGTGGCTGTGGTGGTGAGCGTCGACCTGGAGCTGGGCTTGCTGGCCTCGAGTCCCGAGATCGTGTCGCGGGGATGGGTGGAGCATCCGGCCCTCGTGGGCCACGAGGCTGCGGTGGCCGATGGCGTCGAGACCGAGGTAAGGGATGCCTTGGCCGCCGGAGACCGCGACCGCGAGGCGCTGGCGGATCTGGTGTTGCGAACCGCCCGCCGCATCTCACGGGAGCGCACCCGCCGCCGTCCTGTCATCGTGCCGGTGATCACGTTCTAAGCCTGTCGGGGGTTCACGGGGCGGTCGGGCGTCACTGGTAGCGTCACCCCTCATGGCGACCAAAGGGGCCGGTTCCAGCTCTCGCGGGGCGAAGGGGCCATCAGCCGGCAAGAGAGCCTCTCGCCGGGGCTCGGCCGCGGTTGGTTCTGTAGTGAGCCGCCATCGCCGAGACATCTGGGGTCTGGCCGCGGTCGTGGCCGGGCTTCTGGTGGCCGGGAGCGTCTGGTTCTCGGCGGCCGGACCGCTGGGCGAGGGCGTGGACCGCGCCCTCGCCGCCTGCTTCGGCCTGGTGCGCATGGCCCTTCCCGTGGGGCTGGCCGCGATGGGGGCCGCGGCACTCTGGGGCGGTCGTCGCGGCGGCGCCGTGGACCGTGCAGGCGAGGGCGGTGACCGCGTTGAGGGCGACCCGGCTGCCGGCCGGGCCCAGGTCGAGCGGTCTGACTCCGCGGTCAGGATGGTGCTGGGCGGCGTGCTGCTGCTGGTGTCTTCGACGGGATTGCTACATCTGGCCAGTGGCCGCCCCGGCCTGGGCGACGGGGTGGACGAGTTGGGTGCCGCAGGCGGTGCGCTGGGAGTCGGCATCGGTGGCTTCCTGCATGCCTGGACGGCTGCATGGGGTTCGGTGCTGCTGCTTGTGTTCGTGGGACTGGTCGGCGTCATCGTCGTCACCGGGCTCACAGTGAGATCGGCGTTGGCTGCTTTGGGCGCTGCGCTGAGCCCGTTGTGGCGGCTGCTGCGAACCGCGGTGGTGAACCTGTTCAGCGACATCAAGGAGGGCCCGGCCGGTCCCGCACCTCCGGGCTCGCAGCCCTACGGGCAGCCCCATGCCGGATCGCCCGGCGCGGATGACCCTTCGAGCGAGGCGGAGGCAGAATCTGAACCCTCCACCGCGCTGCCCGGGCCGGCCCCGTTCCGGGAGATCTCGTCTCCCGGTCCAAGCGCCGCTTCGTCCAGCGCCAGGGGCCCAGCCGCGGGTTCCAAGCGCCGCGGCGAGGGGTCCAAGTGGAAGCTCCCGAAGATGGACATTCTGGCGGCGACCCCGTCGCGGGAGATCGACAAGGCCGAGGTGGCCGAGCGGGGTCAGCTCTTGCAGGCCACGCTGGCTCGCTTCGATGTGCCCACCCTCCTGCTGGAGCCCGTGGTGGGGCCGACCGTCACCCGCTTCGTGCTGGAACTGGACGAGGGAGTGCGGGTGTCGAAGCTCGAGAGCCTGCGCAAGGACATCGCCCTGGCCATGGCCTCGCCCGATGTACGCATCCTCTCGCCCATACCCGGCCGCCGCGCCATCGGCGTGGAGGTCCCCAACCTGGACCGCCAGATCGTGCGCCTCGGCGACGTGCTGCGCTCGCGGGAGGCGGCCAGCGCCGATCACCCGATGGAGGTGGCCATCGGCCGGGACATCAACGGGCATGCCATCATGATGAACCTGGCGACCACGCCGCACCTTCTGATCGCAGGAGCCACCGGTGCCGGGAAGTCGTCGTGCCTCAACTCCCTGATCACGTCGGTGCTGATGCGCTCCACACCCGAGGACGTGCGCATGATCCTTGTCGACCCCAAGCGGGTCGAGATGGGCCAGTACGACCGCGTCCCGCACCTGCTCACCGCGCCGGTCACCGATCCCCGCAAGGCGGCCAACGCGCTGAGCTGGGCCGTGACGGAGATGGAGCGGCGCTACGACCTGCTCCACGAGACCAGCTTCCGCGACATCGCCGGCTACAACGCCGCCGTCGACGCCGACACCCTTGAACCCCCTGCTGGGGCACGGGACGCCGAAGGTGAGCCGCTGAGATACCAGCGCCTGCCATTCGTGCTCGTGGTGGTGGACGAGCTCGCCGACCTGATGATGGTGGCCGCACGCGATGTCGAGGAGTCCATCGCCCGCATTGCCCAGATGGCCCGCGCGGTCGGGATCCATCTCGTGATCGCCACGCAGCGGCCGTCGGTGAACATCATCACCGGCGTGATAAAGGCCAACATCCCGGCGAGGCTGGCGTTCGCGGTGTCGAGCCTGACCGACTCGCGGGTCATCCTCGATCAACCCGGCGCCGAGCGGCTGGTCGGTCAGGGCGACATGCTCTGGCTCGGACCGTCGTCGTCGACACCTCACCGGATCCAGGGATGCTGGGTCACGGAGGACGAGGTGCGTTCGGTGGTGTCCCACTGGGTGGAGCAGGCCCCCGACTTCCACGATGATCCCTCGGTCTCCACCGAGGATCCCCCCGGGGGTGAGCCCGCCGCGGCCTCAGCGCCGGATATGGGTGGAGCGCCGCTCATGCCGTCGAGCATCACGGATGCTCCTCCGCCCACCACCACGGACGACGGCGATGAGCTGCTGGACGCCGCGATGGCGCTGGTGGTCGAGACGCAACTCGGTTCCACCTCCATGCTCCAACGCCGGCTGCGAGTGGGGTTCGCCAGGGCAGGGCGGATCATGGACCTGCTCGAACAGCGAGGTGTCGTCGGCCCGTCGACCGGCTCGAAGGCCCGCGAGGTTCTCATCACTCCCGAGGAACTCGAGAGCAGGCAGAGCCGCTGACATGACCAGCCGCTGGGTTGTGCGGTCGCTGTAGATGCTGCTCGGACTCGTCTTCTCGGTCGTCGGGCTGGTCGTCCTCTCGCTGGCGGCCGACCAGTTCGTGAGGGGGGCCGCTCGCCTGGCGGTCGTGCTGAGAATGGCTCCGATCGTGGTGGGAGCCGTCGTGGTGGGGTTCGGCACCAGCGCGCCGGAGATGCTGGTTTCGACGGTGGCAGCGGCCAACGGCCGGCTGGACATCGGCATCGGGAACATCATCGGATCCAACGTGGCCAACATTTCTCTCGTACTGGGCGCGGCCTCGTTCGTGTCCGTGGTACCGGTGAGTTCCAGCGTGGTGCGCCGCGACGCGGTTGTGTCGGTAGTGGCGGTTGCGCTGTTCGCCTTGTTCGTGCAGGGCGAACTGGGACGCCTTGAGGGGCTGGTGCTGGTGGCTGCGCTGGGTGCTTGGTTCGTGCTGGTACTGCGCGGGTCCCGCACGAGCGAGGCCGATATGGAGGACCTCTCCGAACTAGTGGGCGAGCATCCTCCTGCTCTCGGCGTCGAGACCGTGCGCACCGTCGTGTCGCTTGCTCTGGTTGCCGGCTCGGCTTACGTCCTCGTCGAGGGTGCGGAGCGGGTGGCCGAGGCGCTCAACCTGTCGGGTGGCTTCGTCGGATACACGATGGTCGCGGTGGGCACGTCGGCACCCGAGCTGGTCACCGCGGTGGCCGCGGCCCGCCAGCGCGAGACCGAGCTGCTGGTCGGCAACCTTCTGGGCAGCAACGTGTTCAACTCGCTGGCGGTGGGCGGCGCCATCGGCTTGGTGGGGCCGGGGCCGGTCGGCGATGTGACTCTTCAGACACTGGGCTCGTTGATGATGGTGGTCATCTGCGTCGTGAGTTGGGCGGCCATGGCCATAGGCCTCCGGGTCAGCCGGATCGACGGTGTTGTGCTGCTGGGTCTCTGGGTGGTGAGCATCGCACTGCTGGCTGGTTGACGGTGACGCGGCCCGGTTCCCTGCTGTGCGCGCTGGTGTGCGCAGGCGTTCTAGTTGCAGGCTGCGCTCCGGATCCACAGCCGCTCTCTACATCGGCGCCAGTCTCTTCGACGACGGCGCCTGCTCCCGTAACGACTGCGCCGTCTCCCTCTACGACGGTGCTGGCTCCCTCTACGACTGCGCCCGTTTCCTCGACGACGGCGCCTGCTCCCGTTACGACTGCGCCGGTTTCCTATGCAGACGATCAGATCGACCAGCGAGCCGAGGCGTCGGTGTTCCCGCTGGCAGCGGACGGTGTTGGTGTGGCTCGATGGACCGTCGAGATCATCGAGTGGTTCCCGCACGACCCGTCGGCCTTCACTCAGGGGCTCGAGATCGCCGGCGGAACCATGTACGAGAGCACCGGACTGTGGGGGCAGTCGTCGCTTCGGGCCGTGAACCCTTCCACCGGCGAGGTCACTGCCCGGGTCGACCTGCCCGATCAGTTCTTCGGTGAGGGTCTGACCGTGGCCGGCGACGAGATCGTCCAGCTCACCTGGCAGAGCGGTACCGCTCTGGTGTACGACCGCGCCACCCTCGAACCTCTGCGAGAGCACAGCTATGAAGGGGAGGGCTGGGGGCTCTGCGAGATGGGCGGTGAGCTGATCATGACGGACGGCTCCGACCGGCTGGCCCGCCGCGACATGGAGACTTTCGAGTTATTGGGCACCGTGACCGCAACTGCCTCCGGCTACGACGGGCGGCTGGACTATCTGAACGAGCTGGAGTGCGTTGAGGGCGTGGTGATCGCCAACGTGTGGCAGACCGACCACCTGCTGGTGATCGATCCAGACACCGGACAGGTGGTGGCTGCCATCGACGCTGGCCCCCTCGTCGACGATGCGTCCCAGGTCTCGGCCGGGAGCCAGATTGATGTGCTCAACGGGGTTGCGGCGGACGAGAAAACCGCCACCCTGTGGATGACGGGCAAGCTCTGGCCCCGGATGTACAGGGTTCGAGTAGTGGAGGTTCAGTAGGTGCTACCGAGGAAGGTCGCGTTGCGGGCAGGCGCACTCCTCGCGGCCGCGCTGTTGGCATCGGCATGCACCGAGAGCCCAAGGGTGCGCTCGTCGACCGGAGCGTCGCCGACCCTGCCTCCTGAGACCACCGCGTCGGTGCCGACGACGACACCGATCACCACCGTCCAGAGCACCACCACCACCGAGTCCACGCGAGCCTGGACGCTGCTGGCCGGCGGTGATGTCCTGATGGAACGGTCCGAGCGGTTGGGCTTGGACCCCTTCGAGTCCATCGAGCCTGCTCTGGGCTCCTCGGACCTCTCGGTTGTGAACGTGGAGATGGCGATCAGCGACCGGGGCACACCCCATGAGAAGACCTACGTGTTTCGCGCTCCGCCATCCGCGGCCAGGCGGATAGCGGCGGGCGGCGTGCGGGTCGCCAGCCTGGCCAACAACCACGCCATGGACTTCGGCGGCGACGCCCTGGCCGACACCGTCGACCTGCTGGAGGGTGCCGGGGTGGCGACCATCGGCGCAGGCCGCAACATTGACGAGGCCTACCGCTACCGGATCCTGACGACAGGCGGCGGAGTGAACGTGGCCTTCGTCGGAGCCTCCCTCATCGTTCCCTCCAATTTCGCGGCCGGTTCCTCCACGCCGGGCGTCGCATCGGCGCACCCTCCCGACCTGGCACGCGTGCTCGACACCGTCAGGGCCGCAGGGGCGGCGGCCGATGCAGTGGTCGCCATAGTCCACTGGGGCATCGAGCGCGACCCCTGTCCGAACGATGCCCAGCGGTTGCTCGCCCAGCAGCTCCTCGACGCGGGCGCCGACGCAATCATCGGCCACCATCCCCATGTGCTGCAGCCCGTGGTGTTCACCGGTGAGAAGCTGGTGGCCTTCTCGCTGGGGAATTTCATCTGGGAGCCCCGCCAGCACATGAGCGGGGAGACGGGCGTCCTGCAAGTTGACTTCGAAGGCGGCACTGTTGTCGGCTGGGCGTTCCATCCCCACGTGCTCGACGGCGACGGCGTGCCCGTTCCGGTCGACTCCGGCCCCCGGGTCGACCGCATCCGCGACATCGTCGACGAGGGCGATTGCGGTCCCCACAGGCCTCCGCCGACCAGCACAACGACATCGCTGCCCCCGCCTACCGCCACCGCAGGGTCCTAGGTTGATGGCACCTTCTATGCCCAGCAGGCCCAGATCCTTCGTGGTGCACACCTTGGGGTGCCCCAAGAACCAGGTCGATTCCGACAAGCTCACCGGATTGCTGGTCGCCGACGGCCTGTCGCCGGCCGGCGACACGTCGGAAGCCGACATGGTGGTCGTCAACACCTGTGCCTTCGTGGAGGAGGCCCGCCAAGAGTCGATCGACACCATTCTGGCTCTCTCGGAGACCAAGGCGCCCGGCGCCTCGCTGGTCGTCACCGGCTGCCTCGCGGAGCGTTACGGAGACGAGTTGGCCGATGCACTGCCGGAGGCCGACCGCATAGCCGGATTCGGGATGGAGCTCGCGGCAGGTTCGGTGGTATCACCCCGACCCGGCGGCGTGCCGGTTCCGTCCGGTGTGCCGGTGGAGCTGGGCCGGCGGACCGCTCGCCCGATTCCGGCGTTCGATCTGTTGAACCTGCCCCGGCCGTCCTCACCCCGTCCGTGGGCGTACGTGAAGATCGCGGAGGGATGCGACCGAGCCTGCGGTTTCTGCGCCATCCCCAGTTTCCGCGGTCCCCAGCGCAGCCGCACCCTCGAGCAGATCCTGGCGGAGGTCGAGCAGCTCGACGCGGTCGAGATCGTGCTGGTGGCCCAGGACCTCGCCTCCTACGGCCGGGACCAGGGCAGGGGCCAGCGCCGCATCGTGCCGCTGGTGGAGGCCGTGTCGGAGCGCGCCGCCCGTACCCGCCTGCTGTACCTGTACCCGTCGGACCTCAGCGACACCCTGGTAGACGCGATCTGCGCCACCGGCGTCCCCTACTTCGACCTGTCGCTCCAGCACGTCTCGGCGCCCTTGCTGCGCCGCATGCGCCGATGGGGCAACGGCGAGCGCTTCCTCGCTCGAATCGAAGCGATCCGCCGGCGTGAGCCGGAGGCAGCCTTCCGGTCGAACTTCATTGTCGGCTATCCGACCGAGACGGAAGAGGACCATGACCAGCTGCTGCGCTTCGTGGAGGAGGCCCAGCTCGACTGGTGCGGGTTCTTCGCCTACTCCGAGGAGGACGGCACCTACTCGGCCGGTCTGGATGGCAAGGTGGACTGGAGCCTCGTCTCCGAGCGGCTGGCCGAGCTCAGCGAGCTGCAGGACGCCATCACTGCCCGGCGCCGCGACCTGCTGGTGGGCCGGCGGGTGGAAGTGCTCGTGGACGAGCCGGGCGCCGGCCGGACTCATCGTGAGGCCCCGGAGATCGACGGCGTCGTCCACGTGCCCGCCGGCCTGGCCGCGGGTACCTTCGCGAAGGTGACCGTCACCGCCGCAACCGGCTGCGATCTGGAGGCGGCATGAGCGCCTCGGGCGGCGCGAGCGCTCCGGGCGGCGCGGAGGCGCCCGCGCAGGCCAGCCTGCTTCACCCCGCCAATCTGCTGACGCTCGCCCGCCTGCTGTTCGCGCCGGTGCTGTTCCTGCTGATCCTCCAGGCAGAGCAGAGCCGGGGAGCGTCGTGGGCTGCCTTCGGCCTGGGCGTCGCCATGGCCGGCACCGACTTCTTCGACGGGCGGGTGGCCCGCCGGGCCAACGTCACCAGCCGCAGCGGCGCCTTCCTCGACCCGCTGGCCGACAAGGTCGTGGTGCTCGGAGCGGCCTTCTGCCTGGTGGCTGTGGAGCGCTACTGGTGGGTGCCGGTGACGATCATGGCCTTCCGCGAGCTGGGCATAACCGCCTGGAGGGCCCGATGGGCCGGCGAGGGCGTGTCCATCCCGGCCCGGCGCTCCGCCAAGTACAAGACCTCCGTGCAGGCGTTGGCACTGGCGATGGCGATCATGCCGACCCTGGAGGAAGCGGACCTGGTACTGGCGATCGCGCTGTGGGTGGCGGTGGCGTTCACGGTGGTCACCGGAATGCAGTACATGCTCGACAGCCGCTCGGCGCGGGCCCGGTCCCGCTCGAACAACCAGGAGTGACTCCGCCGTGAGGTGCGAGGTGGTGGCGGTGGGCACTGAGTTGCTGCTCGGACAGATCGTCGACACCAACTCGTCGTGGATCGGGGAGCAGCTCGCACTGGCGGGCATCGACAGCCACTTCCAGACCAAGGTCGGCGACAACCTCGGCCGGATGACCGCCGCGCTCGAGCAGGCGCTCGACCGCAGCGACGCGGTGATCGTGTGCGGGGGCCTCGGTCCCACGCCCGACGACATCACCCGCGACGCGATCGCGGCCGTGATGGGCGTGGAGCTGCACCGGGACGACGCCGTGGCCGAGCGGATCAGATCGATGTTCTACCGCCGCGACCGGCAGATGCCCGCCAATAACCTCCAGCAGGCCGATGTGCCTGCCGGCGCCAGGGTGATGGACGTGCAGCCCGGCACCGCTCCCGGACTGATCTGCCCGGTGAGGCGAGCCTCCGGGTCTGTGAGTCCGGCGGGCGGCGATGCAACCGCGGCGGCCGGCGAGAAGGTGATATACGCCGTTCCGGGCGTTCCCTGGGAGATGCAGAAGATGGTCAGCGAGTGCGTGCTGCCCGACCTGCAGGCCCGGGCGGGGGAGCGGAGCGTGATCCGCAGCCGGACGCTGCGCACCTGGGGCTACTCGGAATCGGGTCTGGCCGAACTGCTGGAGCCGGAGATGAGCCGCCTCGACGCCACCGGCGAGGCCACCATCGCCTTCCTGGCCAGCGGCATGGAGGGGCTCAAGGTCCGCATCACCGCCAAGGCGGCCGATGACGAGACCGCTCAGGGGGTGCTGTCGGGGGTCGAATCGAGGGCGCGGGAGGTCATCGGTGAGGCGGTGTTCGGGGCTGACGACGACACCATGGAGTCGGTGGTGCTGGCCCTGATGCGCTCGCGGGGTCTCACCCTGGGACTGGCGGAGTCGGTGACCGGAGGGCTGATCGCCGCTCGCCTGACCGAAGTGCCCGGCGCGAGCGACGTGCTGAAGGGGGCGGTTGTGCCCTACGACCGTCTGCTCAAGACGGGCGTGCTGGGTGCACCCGATGTGAACGCGGTCAGCGAGGAGATGGCGCTGGCCATGGCGGCCGGAGCCTGCCGGGTGCTGGGCGCCGACGTGGGCTTGGCCACAACCGGTGCGGCCGGCCCCGAGAGCCACGAGGCCGCCGAGCCGGGCACAGTCTGGATCGGCCTGCATCTCGACGATGGTGGCGAGGCGGTCAGGGTGCGCTTCAACATGGCCCGGACCATGGTCCGTCAGCTCTCGACGATCACCGCTCTCAACCTGCTGCGTACCCGCCTGCTCAGCCGCGACGGCTGAGCCCGGCCTCGAGGGTGTCGAGGTCCGTTTGCCAGCAGCCCATCAGGTGGGTGGGCTTGAAGCCCATCTCGTTGTTGATGGCCAGCATGTGGGCGTTGCTGGCCGCGTTGCCGGTCTGAAGCCACGCCACCTCGGGTTCGGTGTCCCGCAGCCGCTGCCACATCGACGCCTTCATCCAGCGCCCGATGCGCCGGCCCCGGTGAGCCGGCAGCACCACGGTGGACCATTGCCACGAGGCCGCCGGCCGGTGGCGGTTGACGAAGACCTCGGTGGTGCCGGCCGCCTCGCCGTCGGCAGTGACCGCCAGCACGCCCCGAAACTCCAGCCCCCGGGCGTCGCGGGCCTCGATCTCAGCACGGACCATGGCCGCGTCGACCACGGTGTCAGCGATGTCCAGGTCGTCGGTGGGTGCGTCGTTCATCGCGTTGGCCGTGGCCACCAGCGCGTCGATCCATTCCTCCGGGCAGCGGCGGGACCAGTGCACCAGCTGCAAGTCGGTCGGACCGGCCTCGACCCACTGGGCCATGAGCCGGGGGTTGACCGCCACCATCTCCAGGCGCGACTCCTGCTCGGTGTAGCGAAGCTCGGCTCCCAGGCCGGTCCAGAAGTCGTGGGCTTCCGGGGTGTGGTCTCCCCACGCGATCACAGAGGCCCGTCCGTCGGCCCGGGCCCGTCTGAGCAGCTCCGCGAGGATCGCGGCCGCGGTGTTGTCGTCCGTCGGCGTGATCTCGACGCCGGCCAGGGTGAGGTTGTCCACGTCCGATTCGAGTTCCACGTGCCCGATGGCGACGGCCGTGCCGCCGTCTGCCAAGGCGACGACTCGCTGGTGGCGGCAGTAGTCGGTGGCGTCATCGTCGAAGATCCCTCGCAGTTCGGCGGCGGGAGTCACGGGCAGGTCGGGGTCGCGCTCGCGGTCCACCGCCTGCTGGAGCTCAAGCGCGGCGGCGAACTCTGTGTCGTCCAGTGATCGGGCGTCGATGATCCGCACGGCCTGAGCGTATGGCCGACATCATGGATGGGGAACCGGCGACGGTTTCGCAGCGTCATAGGTGTGAGCGTGTCCAAGGGGACACGCCGCGACACTCACAGGAGCCCGTCCATGAGCCACTTCCGCAAGATGGCCACTCTGCTCGCCGCCATCATCGGCTTGGTTGCCACCAGTTGCGGCGTCCATGTGGGCGTGTTCGGCGGCGGCTCATCCGTGTCGGGCACTGTCATCTACCGGGAGCGGATCGCGCTGACGCCGGGCGCCACGCTGATCGTCCAGATCCGGGACACGTCGTATGCGGACGCGGCCGCGGAGCTGATCGCCGAGCAGGTCATCTCCGACCCGGGCCAGGTCCCGATCAAGTTCGAGGTTCCCTACGACCCCGACGACATCGACTCTGGGAACGTTTACTCGGTGTCGGCCCGGATCGAGGAGTCCGATGGTCGCCTGGCCTTCATCAATGACACCGCCTACGACGTGATCACCAGGGGCAACCCGAAGAAGGTGGACATGGTGCTGGTGCTGGTCGAGCCGCCTCCCGAGATGGTCGACGGCGAGTGGAGCGCCGAGGACCGCAGGCCGGTGGAGGAGCCGGTCCACGTCACCGGTACCGAGCTGCTATGGGAGGGCGGCCAGGCCTTCGTTCATGTGCTGTTCGCGATATCCGAAGTCGACGGCTGCTACTCGATCGGACGCGAGGAGGCCAGGGTGGACGGCAGCCGCATCGTCGTCGACGTCACCGCGTGGGTTCCGGCTCCCACGCCATGGGCCATCGACTGCTCTGACCGGACCCTTGAGCTGGACGCGTACGTCTACTTGGGCAGCGTGGGCGAGGAGCTGGCGGCCGGCGACACCTACACGGTCGAAGTCAACGGCATGGAGTCGCTGACCCTCGCAGTGCCCTAGAGGCCGAGCGAACAGGCGAGCAAATCCGCTGCATACGGGCGAGGCCGTGGCCCGAGCGGCCCGTGAGCGCAGCGAACTAGAGCGGGGGGCACCCGATCCCTTCCTTGTCAGTCAGTGGTGCGGTCCAGGCGCAGCGAGGCTGAGTTCATGCAGTAGCGGTCGCCGGTGGGTTGGGGGCCGTCACCGAACCGGTGGCCGAGGTGGGCTCCGCAGTTGGCGCAGATGGCCTCCTCGCGGATCATTCCGAAGCTGCGGTCGGTGTGGATCTCCACCGCGTCGGGGTCGAGGGCCTCCCAGAAGCTGGGCCAGCCAGTGCCGGACTCGTACTTGGTGTCGCTGGAGAAGAGGGGGACGTCGCAGACGATGC
>VXWX01000148.1 GCA_009835735.1 Acidimicrobiaceae bacterium | reverse complement strand
GTACAGGCGGGCGGCCGGCGAGGTCATGGCGGGACGCCGATCACTTGTGGAGCAGGTCCATCGTCTCGCTGTTGCCGGCCTGGAACGCCATCATCCCGTTGTATGCGTAGGTGGGCGCGTCCTGCACGGTGTACATCAGGACGTCGCGGTCGCCGCTGTTCCAGTGCTCGTGGTACGAGTAGGACGGGCACGAGAACGAGTCGCCCTCCTCCCAGTCAATGCGGTACTCGTCGATGGTGGAGTACCCCGACCCGCTGATGATGTAGTACATCGACCCGGGCGTGTGCCGGTGCATGTCGATCCGCTCGCCGGGCTTGAGCAGATGGATGGTGACCCACATGGTGGGGATGGTCGAGTTGTTGGGCCCGTCGGTAGATCGCAGCGACAGGTAACGGGTGTTGCCGTCCCACTGGGGGTCGTCGGCCATCGCCTCGAGTCGGGCCCGGATCTCCCGCATCGACCAGTGCGCAGGACGGATCGCCGGCGGGATCGATCCCGCGAAGTATTCGGGATGGCTCTGGAGCTCGGCTGCGGACGGGTCCACAGCCCGGAATTCGGTCGGGGTGGTGCTGTTGCGCTGGAGTGGCTTGGTCATGGGTGCTCCTTCGTGTCGGGATGGTCGGAGGCCGGGGTCGCGAAGTGGTGGCGGTAGCCGTCGACGACCCCCGTGAGCAGGTCGACGAGGTCGCGCCGCCCGCCGAACGGAACCAGATCGGTCAGGTACAGCGCGATGAGCTCATCGAGCCGCGCCCGGCACAGAGCGAAGAAGGCGCCGGTGTCGGCAGTGACGTGAACCCGTGTGACCCGTCCGTCGTCGGTGTCGGCCTGCCGGGCGATGAGGCCGCGTTCTTCGAGCCGGGCGATCCGGTAGGTCGCGTGGCGAGGCTCGGCGGCGAGGCGATGGGCGAGGTCGCTCATTCGCGCGCCGTCGGGATGGGCGGCGAGCACGCCCTCGAGGATCACGACATCGTCGCTGATGACATCCAGCTCGGCTCGCAGCTCGCGATCGACGTGGCGAGTCACCATGCGAGAACTGTCGGTGAAGGCCTCCCACAGGCGGCGGTCGATCTCATCGACGTCGGCCACGCCGACAGATTATTACGAATTCGAAGCTATTGTCAACCGGCGCTGCGACTCAAGTGGAGCTAAGGGGAATTGAACCCCTGACCTCTTCCATGCCATGGAAGCGCTCTACCAACTGAGCTATAGCCCCGAGAGGTGCCGACAGGATACCGGAATCGGGGGGATTAGTGTTCACGTCGTGACTATCGAGCAGCCCTCGTCCCGGCCGTCCGTGGGGGCCCGAGCAGCCGGTCCCTTGTCGCCCGAGGAGATCGACTCGTACTGGGCAGATGGGTACCTGTTCGTCGAGCACGCCATCACTCCTGAACAGCTCGAGGCCCTCGTCGCCGACTTCGATGCCTGGGTCGAGGAGAGCCGCGAGCACCACGAGCCCTACGGCGACACGCTCGCCGGGCGCCCGCGATTTGACCTGGCGCCCGAGCACACCGCCAAGGCGCCACGGCTCCGCCGGGTCGCCTCGCCGGTGGAGGTCTCCGACAACTATCTGGCGGTCGTGCGGGACAACCGGGCCCTCGATGCCGTCGCCCAGTTGATCGGGCCGAACGTCGAGTTCAACAACTCCAAGATCAACGCCAAGCAGCCCGGGGCGTCCACCGAGGTCAAGTACCACCAGGACTTCTTGTTCCAGCCTCACAGCAACGAAGACCTCATCGCCGTCCTGCTCTTCCTCGACGACGTGACCCTCGAGAACGGTCCGTTGAACGTGGTGCCGGGCACGCATCGCCACGAGCTGTTCGATCATTGGCACGATGGGGTGTTCACCGGTGCGGTCAGCCCACAGGTCGTGGCCGACCATGTCGCCGACGCAGTACCGGTCTACGGCCCAGCCGGCTCGGCCTGCTTGATGCACACCCGGCTGTTGCACGGGTCAGCGCCGAATACGTCGGACCGTCCGCGGACTCTGTTCATCAGTGAGTACCGGGCTGAGGATTCCAAGCCGCTGCAGGTCAGCCATCTCCCGAGCATCTATGACGGGGAAGTGGTGCGGGGCGAGCGAACCAACCGCGTGCGGTGCTCGACCTACGAGATGGAGTTCCCCGAGGTGCCGACGGGTGCATCCTTCTTCTCGCAGCAGGCCAAGGCCGGCGCGGACACGTGACGTCCGGCGCTGGCCCCCAACGAGGATTCCCTGTCGAGGAGTTCGCTGATCGCACCCGACGATGCCAGGTCCGGATGGGCGAGCGCGACATCGCAGCCATCCTCGTCACCACAGAGCCGGAGGTCCGGTACTTCACCGGGTTTCACACTCCGTTCTGGCAGAGCCCGACGCGTCCCTGGTTCACTGTTGTGCCGGCGGCTGGCAAGCCCGTGGCGATCATCCCGAGCATCGGTCGGGCGTCGATGGCCGAGACATGGATCGACGACATCCGGACCTGGTCGTCGCCCCGGCCGGACGACGACGGTGTGACGTTGCTGGTCGATTGCCTGCGTGAGCTCGCCGCCGGCGGCCGGATCGGCATGCCGATGGGTCCCGAGACGCATGTGCGGATGCCGCTTCGTGATCTCGACCGGATGCGGGCAGAAGTCGGTGGTTTCACTGATGTCACCGACATCGTGAGCGGTCTGCGGATGGTCAAGAGCGAGCTCGAGATCGACAAGCACCGCTTCATCTGTGGCGTGGTGTCCGACGCATTCGACGAGATCCCGAACCTGTTGTCCACCGGCATGACCGAACGGCAGGCGTTTGCCGCGTTCCGTGCCGAGATCATCCGACAGGGCGCGGACGACGTCCCCTATCTGGTGGGGGCGACGGGTCCGGGTGGAATCGAGGACATCATCCGGCAGCCGACCGATCGGGAGATCGTCGACGGCGACATGTTGATCTTCGACACCGGCTCGACCTACGACGGGTACTTCAGCGACTTCGACCGCAACTTCGCTTTCACCAGCGCCGCACAAGCCGCCAGGGACGCGTACCGGGCGGTGTGGGAGGCGACCGAGGCAGGCATCGCCGCGGCCCGGCCCGGTGCGACCACAACCGACGTCTTCACCGCCATGAACGAGGTGTTGAAGGCGGCCGGGTCTCTTGGGCACGACGTCGGTCGGATGGGCCACGGCTTGGGTATGCAGATCACCGAATGGCCCTCGCACAGTGCGTCCGACGACACTCCGCTCGTGGAGCAGATGGTGCTCACGGTCGAACCGGGTCTGCTGTGGGAGCCCGGCAAGGCGATGGTCCACGAGGAGAACATCGTCGTGCGGGCAGGCGGTGCCGAGTTGCTCAGCCGGCGGGCCGCTCCCGACCTTCCCATCATCTGATGACCGTTCCCGACCTGGTGCAACTGCCGTTCGACACCGACGACGGCTTCGGTTCCAGGGCCCGCATCGGTTTGATCGTGCTCGCAAGCGATCAAACGATCGAAGCCGAGGCCCGCATGCTGAACCTCCCCGGTGTGGACTTCTACCACTCGCGCATCCCCAACTCTATGGATGTCACGCCGGAGACCCTGACCGACATGGAGCAGCGGCTTCCGGAGGCGGCCGCGCTGTTGCCCGGAGAGTTCGATTTTGACGTGATCGGCTATGGCTGCACGTCCGCGGCGACGCTGATCAGCGCCGACCGCGTGACCGCTGCCATCCAGAGCGAACATCCGGGCGTGGCATGCACCGATCCGATCACGGCCGTCGTTGCCGCGCTCCGTGCTCTCGACGCGCGCCGGATCGCTGTCGTTACCCCCTATACCGCTGAGGTCACCGCGCCGATCGCTCGGAGTCTCGCTGACGCAGGCCTCTCCGTGACCGCACTGGGATCCTTCCTCGAGTCGAACGACTTCACCGTGGCGCGCATCTCCCCGCAGTCGGTCGCCGATGGCGTGCGGACCATCGTTCGCAGCGCGGACTGCGACGCAGTGTTCGTTTCGTGCACCAGCCTCCGGCTCCTGGCCTCCGTCGAGGACCTCGAATCAGAAGTCGGTGTACCGGTCCTGTCGAGCAACATGGCCCTGTTCTGGCACCTGCTCCGCCTGGCCGGCGTCGCCGATGGAATCGATGGGTTGGGCCGGATCTTTACCCGCCGGCTTGCGGACGCCTAGCGGCCGGCTGAGCCGCAGACTGCGTCAGGCCGCCTTGATCTCCTCGATGATGGGGCCCCAGCGGTCCTTGTCCCTCACACCGGCGTAGAACTGGAGCCGGTCGAGCGTGCCGCCGAAGCGCTCGGCGATGCGTCCCGGCACCTCGTGAGGCTCGGCCACGATGGCGAAGGCGCCGAGCATGTCGTCGTCGATCATGTTGCCCATCTCGACCCACTGGCCCCGCTTAGACAAGCGGTTGAGTTCGGTCTGGGCGTCGCCCCAGCCGTGATGCTCCAGCACGCCCCGGTAGGCGGGAGTGGATCCGTAGAAGGCGATCTGCTGGCGGGTCCGGGCCGCCTGGGCGGCGATCTCCTCCTCGCGGAATCCGGACACCACGAACACCGGCATCGAGATCTCGAAGTCGGACCGTTCCC
>VXWX01000093.1 GCA_009835735.1 Acidimicrobiaceae bacterium | reverse complement strand
GCTGGCCGGCATCGGCGTCCACCACGCCGGGATGCTGCCCAAGTACCGGCTGCTGATAGAGAAGCTGGCCCAGCAGGGCCACCTCAAGCTGATCTGCGGCACCGACACGCTGGGCGTGGGCGTCAACGTTCCCATCCGCACCGTGCTGTTCACCCGGCTCTACAAGTACGACGGCCGCCGGACCCGGGTGCTGTCGGTGCGGGACTTCCAGCAGATCGCGGGACGGGCCGGAAGGCGGGGGTTTGACACGGTCGGCAGCGTGTGGGTGCAGGCCCCCGAGCATGCGGTGGAGAACAAGCGGGCCGAGCTGCGGGCGGCGGGCGACCCCAAGAAGCTCCGCAAGCTGGTCCGCAAGAAGCCTCCGGACAGGGGCTACGCCCACTACGACGACAAGACCCTGACCCGGCTGTGGGAGGGCACCCCCGAGACGCTCGAGTCGAGCTTCGACGTGACCCACGCCATGATGCTCAACGTCCTGGACCGGCCCGGCGACGGCTGCGCGGCCATGAAGCGACTGCTGGTGGACAACCACGAGCCCCGCGCCCGCCAGCGACGGCACATTCGGAAGGCGGTCGGGGTGTTCCGGTCGCTGATCGACGCCGAGATCGTGGAGGTGCTGCCCGAACCGGACGGGTCGGGCCGCCCGGTGCGGGTCAACATCGACCTTCAGGACGAGTTCCGGCTCAACCAGCCGCTAGGGCTGTTCGCGGTGGAGGCCGTCTCGGTGTTGGACCGCGACGCTCCCGACTACCACCTGCAGGCGCTCAGCGTGGCCGAGTCCGTGCTGGAGGATCCGTTCGCGGTGCTGCTGGCCCAGCGGGATGCGGCCCGCGACGAGCTGATGACCCGCATGAAGGAGGAGGGCGTGGAGTACGAGGAGCGGATGGCCCGGCTGGCCGAGGTCACCTGGCCGAAGCCCGAGGCCGAGTTCATCGAGCCCGCCTTCGACACCTTCGCCCGCCATCACCCGTGGGTCGGGCATCTGCGGCCCAGCCCCAAGTCGGTGGTGCGCGACATGGTCGAGCACGCCGACACCTTCAACCAGTACGTGAGCCGCTACGGGCTCAAGCGCTCCGAGGGGCTGGTGCTGCGCTACCTCACCGACTGCTACAAGGCGCTGGTGCAGACCGTGCCGGCGGCTGCGGTCGACGACCGTCTGGCCGAGGTGATCGAGTGGCTGGGGGAACTGGTGCGCGAGGTCGACAGCAGTCTGCTGGACGAATGGGAGCGCCTGCGAGCCGTTTAGGGCTTGTCAGGGCCGAGCCCTCCCTGACTTAACGTCGTCGCTGTAGGGCAGGAACGACCCGAAGTCGGGCCCGCGGCGCAGGCTGTGCCCCCCGTCGACGTTGATGGCGGTGCCGGTAATCCAGCGGGACTCGCCGGAGATCAGGAAGGCCACCAGCGCGGCTACGTCGGAGGGCTGCCCGACCCCGCCCAGCGGAGTGTTCTGCACGTAGCTGGCGTACACCTCCGAGTCGCGGGGTATGGCCTCCATGATCTCGGTGGCGATGAACCCGGGCCTGACCGCGTTGAAGCGCACGCCGGCCGGTCCGAACTCGTCGGCCGCGTTGCGGATCATCGCCTCGATGCCGGCCTTGCCCGCGGTGTAGGCCCCGAAGTACGGATGGGTCACGTTCCCGGCCAGCGACGACATGGCCACGAACGATCCGCCCCCGGCCGCGGCCAGACGCTCCACCGTGTGCTTGATGGTGAGCATGGTTCCCACCACATTGAGTTCGAGCACCCGCTTGAACTCGCCGGTGTCGAGCAGGTGGTACGGGCCCATTCCCCCGCCCCCGCCGGCGTTGGCCACCACGCCGTGCAGGCAGCCGCCGGCGTCGGCCGCAGCCTGAGACGCCCGGGCCACGTCGTCCTCAGAGGTCACGTCGGCCACCACGTAGGACACCGATCCTCCGTGGCCGCACTCGACGCCAGCCGCGACCGCCGCCAGCGTCTCTTCGGTCCGCCCGCAGATCGTCACAGCTGCGCCCTCCGCCGCCAGCCGGGCCGCGCAGGCCCGCCCGATGCCGGTGCCGCCCCCGGTGACGAGCACCGACCTGCTCGCCAGCCGGTCCGGCCGGGGCGGTCCGCCCGTCACGAGTCCTCGGCCGGAGCGCGGCCGGTGGCCCCGCCCACCACGTCCACGAGGCTCGGGCAGCCGTCGATCTTGGAGAACCGGCGGTCCACGTACACCAGCGTGGCGAAGATCAGCAGGAATGCTGCGAAGAAGTTCACGAACTGGCGGGTGACCAGGAACAGGTTGACCCCGGCGTTGTTGTACAGCCAGATGTCCCAGACGGCCGAGCCGACCTCGTAGAAGGTGATCACCCATGTGACGTGGCGCATGGTGGACACGAAGGCGGGGTTCGCATGCACCTCGTCAGGCAGCCTCAGGAAGCGGCGGGCCGCCCACAGCGCGAAGGGCTTGCCGGCGATGACGGTGGCCGCGGCCGCCAGCCCCACGAGCATCTTGGTCCCTATGCCGATGCCGAAGTAGACGGCCTCCGTGCTCACGCCGAAGTCCACCAGATCGCGCTCGACGGCGATCGAGATCCCGGCCCGGACCAGCAGGTAGCCGGTGATCACAGGCAGCCACGCGCCGATGGGCAGACCCCGGCGGCGCCGGCTGTAGGCCGCCTTCACCGACCATGCCGTGGCCGCGATGATGGCCACTTCGATGTTGTTCAGCCCGGCCACCTGCAGCGCATCGAGGTTGAAGAACACCAGGAATAGCACCACCGGCATGAACTGGTCGAGGTTGCTGCGCCAGCCCCACACCGCCTGGCGCGACGTCCTGGCCAGGTCCCGAGGATCAGTGGTGGGATCGTGCCCGTCCTCCACCTCGGCCGCCTCAGGCAGGGCGCCGGCCGCGCCGGAGCCGTCGGCCTGGGCGGGATCGGTGGCGTCGTTCACGGGGCGAGCGCGGCCCAGGCTTGGGCGACCTGCTCGTCGCCCATCACCGACAGCGAGTCGTCGTCGAGCGGCAGCCGGTTCCACATGGCCAGGAACAGCGCACCTGCCGGCCCGCGGACTGCGGCGTCTCCCTTGACGTGGGCGCGCTCCATGACGACCTCATCGCCGTCGGCGTGCACGATCCACTCGCCCTCGCCGTCGGTGCGGTGCACGTGCAGGCTGCCTGCCGGAAGGTCCCGCCGCTTGCGCTGCTGGGCGTTGGGCAGCACGAACTCGAAGAACTCGTCGACCCCGTCGCGGCCCTGCTCGCCATCGACCGGTGCCGTCTCGCCCACCGCGTTCTCGGCGTCCCAGCGATGAACGCTCGTCTCGTGCAGCATCCGGCGGAAGTAGAAGCCGGCGTCGGGTCGGGGCGACCAGTTCCACACCGGAGTGCCGGGATCGATGCCGGCCAGGGCGGCGACGACGCGGTCGAGAGCGTCGGCCGCGAAGTCCACCGCCGAGTCGTCGTCGGGCACCTGGGGCATCTGCTCTCGGGACAGGGGCTCGGTGGCCCGGCCGGCCACGTAGCTCCCCACCAGCGCGTGCACCCATCCCATGTGACCGGCCAGGTCGCGCAGCGTCCAGTCGCCGCAGGTGGGCACGGCTGCGCCAAGGTCGGATCGGGCCACCTCGATCAGGCGCCGCCCGTCGGTCTCGATCTGGTTGACGATTGCCTCGGAGTCCATGGGCCACAGTCTGGCCCCCGGATCGGCCAGTCGCGACACCGCTGTCCGGCTGGGGCAGGATGGATAGATGGGCATCTACGCGATCAGTGGCTCCGCATCGGGAATGGGGGCCGCCACCCGGTCCCGGCTCGAGGCCGCGGGGCACCGGGTGATCGGCATCGATCGGCGCGACGCGGAGGTGTGCGCCGACCTGGGAACGGCCGGGGGTCGGGCTGAAGCGGTCGGCGCCGTCGTCGACGCGGCCGGCGGCGTCCTCGACGGCGCGGTCTCGGCCGCGGGCCTCGGCCCGCCGACGGCAGGAGAGCTCATAGCCCGGGTCAACTACTTCGGATCGGTGGCACTGCTGGAGGGCCTGCGGCCCGCACTGGCCGCTTCGGGCTCGGCCCAGGTCGTGCAGTTCGGGTCGAACTCGTCAACCATCACGCCGAATCTGACCGACGAATTGCTGACCGCCTACGTCGAAGGCCGCGAGGAGGACGCGGTGGCCATCGTGAGCGAGGCCGATCCGGCGTTCGCTCCGGCGGTGGCCTACGCGGGCGCCAAGCTGGCCGTCACCCGCTGGTGCCGCCGCGCCGCTGTCACGGAGCCGTGGGTGGGTGAGGGCATTCGGCTGAATGTGATCGCGCCCGGGCCCGTCGACACCCCGCTGCTTCGCCAGGGCCAGGCCGACGAGGTGTACGGCCCCCTCATGGAGGCACTCCCCGTCCCGGTCACCGAGACCCCCGACGCCGACGCTCTGGCCCAGTGGGTGGAGTTCCTGCTGTCACCGGTGGCCAGATTTGCTTGCGGATCCGTGTTCTACGTCGACGGCGGTACCGACGCGCTCATCCGATCCGACGACTGGCCCCGCTCCTTCACCGTGTGACCGGCGGCAGTGGGTCATACCAAGCGACGGT
>VXWX01000128.1 GCA_009835735.1 Acidimicrobiaceae bacterium | reverse complement strand
GGGCACGCTCGGCAGCGCCTACACCCACCTGTCGGCGTGGAGCCCGCCCATCCCCAACGATGTCGGCGCGTTCGATGTCGGACTTGGAGCCGAGGACTTCCTCCCCGGCTTCAATCCAAACATGGCGCTGACCCCCCACAGCTTCGTGCTGGCCGAGCTGGCCGCCGCCGACGGAGCCGTGGACTTCGTGATGTCGGTCGACGACCCCGGCCCGGACGAGGTGTGGTTCCCGATGACGCCGCAAACCCGCGAGCTGATGGGCCGGGTCGTCTACGCCGACCGTGGCTCCGAGTCGCCGCCCCGGCTGGAGATCAGCTGCCTTGACGAGCATCCCCGCCCGGCTACGCCCGAGCCCGACGACATGGCGGTTCGGCTGGCCGTGGCTGCTCAGCTGGTGCTGGGACTGCTCAGCGACTACGGCGGGTGGACTCGTGACCTGCTGACCCGCGAGAACCAGCTGGAGTACACCAAGGAGTGGTACGAGCGCATCGGAGGGTCGCCCGACGACCGCCACTTCGAGTTCGGCTACTGGCGGCTGGAGCCGGGCACCGCGCTGGTGGTGGAGTTCGCCGAGCCTCGCTGCCAACACTGGAATTTCCAGCTGTGCAACCACTGGATGGAGAACCTCGCCGACTATTTCCGGGGCCGGGGCTACGTCGACAGCGAGAACGCGACACGCACATCCGACGGCAGGGTGCGGATCGTGGTGGCCGGCGCCGACCCGGGTGTCGCCAACTGGATAGATCCCGGCGACCGGGACCACGGCGTGATGGGCCTGCGCTTCGTCCAGCCCGACGCGCCGCCTGACATCTCGTGCCGCCTGGTGCCGCTCGAGGAGCTGGCCGGGTCCTGATCGCAGTGGCCCGAGCGGCCGGTGAGCGAAGCGAACAAGAGCGGGAGACACCGATCGCAGTGGCCCGCGATGCGTCCGGGTTGTCGCCGGGCCCAGAGTGCGCGAACATGGATCCGGTTGTCCTTCCTTGACCGAAGCCGCGTGGGCATTCGGTCACCTAGCGGGGCGGTGGTGCGCACTACCGGGGGGAGGAGGTGCGCATCACCGCCACCGCACGACGCGTCACGTGACGATGGTGACCTCGGTTGCCTTGAACGACGCCCAGATCGTGAGGCCCGGCTGCAGGTTGAGCTCATCGGCGGATCGCCTGGTGACGTCGGCCTTCACTGCGACCGGTCCGCCCAGGTGAACCCGGGCCCGCTCCCCGTCGATGTCGACCCTGCGCAGCTCGGCCTGCCAGGCGTTGCGGGCGCTGCCCGCGGGCCGGTCGCGGTGAAGGGTGACCGCATGGGCGGGGAAGGTCACGTAGACGGGTCCGGCTGCCTCTTCGGCCACGTCGAGCACCAAGCCGCCCTCGGTGGTTACCGACGTGCCGTGCGCCCGGCCGGGGACCACGTTGGCGCCCAGGAAGGTGGCCGCCCACTCGCAGCCCGGTGAGGCCGTCACCTCGGCCGCCGAGCCCCGGCTGGCCACGGCGCCGCCGTCGAGCACCACCACCCGCTCCGCCAGCGTCGCCACGTCCACCGGGTCGTGGGTGATGAGGATCACATGGCCGGCCGGCGAGTCGCCGAGCAGGGAGCGCAGCTGAGCCCGGCCCGAGGAGTCCACCGAGGCCAGCGGCTCGTCCACGATCAGCACCTCGGGCTCGGGCGCCAGGGCACGGGCGATGGCCACCCGCTGGCGTTGCCCGCCCGACAGCGCAGCCGGTCGCCTCGGCCAGGCTGCGGAGTCCACTCCGACCCGTTCCAGCAGGACTCCAGCCTGATGGCGGGCGCCGGCCCGGTCCGCTCCTGCCCGGCGCAGCCCGAACGCCACGTTGTCGATCACCCTGAGATGGCCGAAGAGCCGAAGGTCCTGGAACACCATGGCCACCCGGCGCCGGTGGGCGGGAACGAACACGCCGGCCGCCGGGTCGTCTGCCACGGCGCCGGCGATTTCCAGGCGACCACTGGCCAGGCGGTCGAGCCCGGCCACCGCCCGGCCCAGTGTCGTCTTGCCCGTGCCGTTGGCCCCGATTACTGCGGTGACCCCTTCATCGATGTCGAGCCCGTCCACTTGCAGCGTCCAGCCTGAACGGGCTACCCGGCCGTCGAATGTGACCGTCATCTCGGCATCCACCGGTCGCGCAGGGTGACCAGCACGGCCAGAGCCACCGCCATCAGGACCAGGCTGATCGCCACCGCCGCTTCCGGATTGCGCTCCAGGGCCAGGTAGGTCTCCAGCGGCAGGGTGCGGGTCCGGCCGGGGAAGTTGCCTGCGAACGTGAGCGTCGCCCCGAACTCGCCCAGGGCCCTCGCCCACGCCAGGGCGGTCCCGGCCGCCAGCGCAGGGCGGATCGTGGGCAGCGTGACATGGGCCAGGGTGGCCCAGGCTCCCGCGCCGAGGGTGGCTGCGGCCTCGTCGAGCTCGTCACCGGCCTGGCGCAGCGCAGCCTCGACGGTCACCACGAAGAAGGGGAGGGCCACGAAAGCGGCCGCCACCACGGACCCGGCCGTCGTGAACGGCAGGCTCACGCCGAACCACGAGTCGAGCCACTGGCCCACCAGGCCCCGGCGCCCCAGCGCGAACAGCAGAGCGGTGCCGGCCACGACGGGCGGCAGCACCATGGGCAGCATCACCACGGCCCTGATGATCCGGGGAAACCGCAGTCGACGGCGGGCCAGCACGAAGGCCAGGGGCAGGCCCAGCACGATGCAAGCTGCGGTGGCGGCCAGGCTGACGATCAGCGAGACACGCAGCGCCTCTAGGACCTCGGACTCGCCCAGGATTGAGGGCAACGCCGACCACGGCGCCCGTTGCAGCAGCCCGACGATCGGCAGCAGCAGCAGGCCGAGAGCCAAGAATCCCACCCAGGTCAGCGGGACGGGAAGCCGGCTGGCAGGCCGCGGCTCGGTGCCCGGATCGGCTCGGACGCGGGTCGGGGAGCTCACGGCCGTCCGAACCCGTACGCGTACAGAGCCTCGGCGCCGGTGCTGCCGAGGCCGGTGAAGTCGTCGATGACCGCCTGCACCTCGGGTGCGGGCTCGGCGGACACAGAAGCGACGTAGTAGCCGTTGCGGTGATCGTGCAGTTCGGGGGCGTCGACCGTGGCCAGTCCTGCCGTGCTCGCGTCAGTGGCGTACACCAGTCCGGCGTCTAGCTCACCGAGCGAGATCTTGGTGGTCAGGGCCCGCACGTTGGGCTCCAGCGTGTCGACGGAGGGTGTGACGCTCGCCTCGCTGAGTGCCTGCTGAGCCAGTGATCCGCAGGGGACCTCCGCCGCGCACAGACCGACCAGGAGGCTCCTCCGGGAGAGGTCGGCCAGTCCCGTGACGTCCCCCGGATTGCCGGCCGGCGTGGCGAGGACGAGGGTGTTCACGGCGATCAGGACGGGTTCGCCCCGGACCGAGCCTTCGGCGACGGCCCGGTCCATGGTGGCCGCATTGGCAGTGATCAGGACGTCGGCCTCGGCGCCGGCCACCAGTTGGGCGACCAGCGTCGAGCTCGCGGCGAACAGGGGAGTGACGCTCTCACGGCCCTCGAACACGGTCTCCATCACTTCGGTTAGCGAAGAGGCGGCCATCACCACCACGCCGCCGTCTTCGGCGCCGCTGCCGGCCGTGCTGCTGCATCCTGCGGCCAGCATCGACACCGACGCCACCGCGGACGCCATTGCCCGCCGCGCGGCCCGCGGCCGGTGCCGGTGGCCGGTGATGGTGCCCCCCGCCATAGTCCGCCGAATCTACCCAGGTCGCCCAGGTACCCCCGGCCTTGTCTCCCGCTCTTGTTCGCTGCGCTCACGGGCCGCTCGGGCCACGGCCTCGCTCGTCCACTTGCAGGATCCCCATCTTGAACTGCGTGCATCCGCTCGGCCTCTAGGGTGTGGCCATGCTCATCTTCGCCCAGACATCCACTAGCACCGGACTCGCAGACGCCTGTGGCACGTCGAATCGCGGCTTCGTCTGCGAGCAGGTCTACAACTGGACCGAGAGCGACGGGTTGGCCACTGCGGCCGACTGGCTGCTCGACCGGCCCATCCGCATTGCGCTCATCCTGCTGGTGGCCTGGTTCATCGCTCGCATCGCCAAGCGGGCCATCGTGCGCTTCACCAAGCGGATCGCGGCCACGCCGAGCAGCTCGCGGCTGCAGAAGCTGCGGGAGAAGGGCCCCGGGCGGGCCCTGATCGATGAGGCGGAGCGGTCCAGGGCCGAGGCCCGGGCCGAGACGCTGGGCCACGTGCTGCGAAGTGTTGTCGTGTCTCTGGTCTGGGGCTTCACCGCACTGATCATCCTGGGCGAGATCGGCGTGAACCTGGGGCCGCTGATCGCAGGAGCGGGCATCGGCGGCGTAGCCCTGGGCTTCGGAGCCCAGTCGATCGTGAAGGACTTCCTATCGGGCCTGTTCATGCTGATCGAGGACCACTACGGGGTGGGTGACTTCGTCGACCTCGGCTACGCCTCGGGCACGGTCGAGGAGGTGTCGCTGCGGTCCACCACCATCCGCGACGTCAGAGGCACGGTGTGGCACGTCCCCAACGGCGAGATCGCCCGGGTGGGCAACTACTCGC
>VXWX01000107.1 GCA_009835735.1 Acidimicrobiaceae bacterium | reverse complement strand
TGGTCGGTGCTGAAGGTCTCGTTGATCCTCTACTTCTGTGCCTGGGTGGTCATGTTGTTCGTGGGGGTGACGCTGTGGAACCTCGCGGTGAACTCCGGGCTGGTCGCCAACATCGAGAACTTCGTGGTGGAGCTGTTCGCGCTGGAGTCGTTCAAGATCAACGCCGACCAGATCTTCCGGATCGCAGCCGTCGGCGGGCTGGTCCTGGTGTTGGCGGGCAGCGGGCTGACGGTGCTCGGTGCGGTGCTGTTCAACCTGATCAGCGATGTCACCGGGGGAGTACGCCTGACCGTCATCGAGGAGGAGACGGCCCGCCCGCGCTCGCGCCGGACCCGTCGGCGGGTCCTGGTGGCCGCACCGCCTCCCGTTGCCGACCCGCCGGCCGAACCTCCACCCACCACGACCGGTGGCACGCAAGAGGCTCGCGGCTAGCGTGGGGCGCCGCTGGGGCTATAGCTCAGCCGGTTAGAGCGCACCCCTGATAAGGGTGAGGTCGCTGGTTCGACTCCAGCTAGCCCCACACTCCAGACCCACAGCCTGACACCGCCCGGAGGCCGTCTTGGCCGCAGGATTCATTACCTTGATCCGCCGGACGTTCGTGGCCGTCATCGTCGGGATGGCGGTAGCCGCGGCCATCCGGGTGCGCGGTCGCGGCGGCGTGCCCCCTCAAACAGGGGGCTGGCGCGAGCTGCGGGACGACGAGTTGGCGTGACGGACACCCAAAGAGGCCGAGCGGCCCGTGAGCGCAGCGAACAAGAGCGGGAGACACAGCCCGGTGGCGTGAGCGTGGTTGTGTTCGGCGCGGGCGCAACCGGTGCTCGGATCGTTCGCATGCTGGCCGCCAGCGCCCGCGTTGGCTCCGTCGAAGTGCGCGACACCGATCCGACCCGGTTGCAGGAAGCATCGAGTTCGTTCGATGACACCGTGGTCCTCGGTCGAGGCTCGGACGTGCCCGACTCCACGGACCTGGTGGTGGTGGCCACGCCCGCCGGCACGCAGGCCGCGGTGGCCAGGAACGCGGTGAGGGCGGCTGCGGCGGCTGTCACCACCACCAACGAGATCATCGAGACCCGCGATCTGCTGGCGCTTGATCAGCAGGCCAGGCAGCATGGCGTGCCCTTGGTGGTGGGCGCCGGGTTCATGCCCGGTCTCACTTGCCTGCTGGCTCGTGCGGGTGCCGCGGAGTTCGACTCGATCGACGAGATCCATGTTGCCAAGGTCGGCACGGGCGGCCCGGCATGCGCCCGCCAGCACCATCGTGCCTTGAGCAGCCTCGCCATCGACTGGAGAGACGGTCGCTGGACCCGCCGACCGGGCGGCTCGGGACGGGAGTTGTGCTGGTTCCCCGATCCTGTGGCTGGACGGGACTGCTACCGGGGAGCGCTCCCGGATGCGCTGCTGCTGGTCCCGGCGTTTCCCGGTGTCGACCGGGTGACGGCCCGGATGGCTGCCACCCGCCGTGATCGGCTGACCGCGCCGTTGCCCATGATGCGTCGCCCTCATCCTGAAGGCGGAGTCGGTGCAGTGCGTGTCGAACTGCGCGGCTGGCGTGATTCTGGTCGCCACGTGGTTGTGCTCGGTGCTCAGGCACGCCCAGCTGAGGGAGCGGCCATCGTCGCCGCCTCGACGGCCTTGCACCTCATCGATCACAGGCCGGAGCCTGGCGCAGCCGGGTTGGCCTCGATCGCTAGCCCTGACGGCCTGTTGAGGCAGGTAGCCGCTCGGAGGCTGCGGCCCTGCAAGTTCGAGGGTTTCGCCCTGTCACGCGACTTCGCTGTCTGAAGGTCTGAAGCAGCCCAGCAGATCGTCGTGCAGGATTCCGTTGGTGGCCACCGCTGAGCCGCTGCGCCAGTCGTCTACGCCGGCCGTGTCCGAGAACCGGCCGCCGGCCTCGGCGATGATGACGGACATCGGGGCCACGTCCCAGTCGAAGCACTCAGGATCGACCATGGCCTCCGCGCGCCCGGTTGCTACGAGGGCGTATCCGTAGGCGTCGCCCCAGGTCCGCACCCGGGCCCCGCCGGCGCGAACTTTCCGCAAGGCGTGGTCCGGCCAGTAGGAGAGACCGCTCGTGCAGACGTAGGACCCATCGAAGTCGGAGCGGTCGCTGACGCGGCACGGCTCGCCGTCCCAGTGGGCACCGCGGCCCCGTCCGGCCCAGACGCACTCGTCTAGGGCGGGCAGGAAGACGACACCGGCGGCCGGGCCCCGATCATCGATCAGGGCCAGCAGCGTGGCGAAGAGGGGGACGCCTTGAGCGAAGGCCTTGGTGCCGTCGATCGGATCGATTACCCAGGTGCGTCCGGTGCGGCCGGCCACCTCACCCTCCTCCTCCCCGCGGATCGTGTCGTCGGGGTAGGTCGTCAGGATCTCCGAGCGCAGGAACCGCTCGGCTGCGTAGTCGGCCTCGGTAACCGGCGATCCGTCGCTCTTGGCCGTCACCGACAGGCCTCGCATCTGGTACCAGTCCAGAGTGATGCGTCCGGCCCGCCGGGCCGCCGCCACCGCGAAGTCGACGAGGTCCTGTTCGATCATGTCCGTAGCGAGTGATTATGGTATATCTTGGTATGGTTCATTCTATGTCAGCTAGTACTCAGCTGTTTCAGGAAGCGGCCGTCAAGGCGCTGCGGGCCGAGAGGTGCTGCTCTGTGGCAGAGGTGCTCGATCGTCGACGAGTTGTTTTGGCTGAGCGCCACCAGCCCGTGGCAGCTCTGCACCGCGAGGAGGTATGGAGGGGACGGGCTGCCACCGCCAGCCGCCACAAGCTGTGCCGTGTCATCGGCGCGGCACTGTATTCCCTCGCTCTCGACCTGGCGACAGCCAGCCGGGCATTGCGCGGCGAAGCCTTCAGGCTCGAACAGGAGGCGGCCGGGCTGCGCGCCAAAGCCAGAGCTCTGGCCGATGCGGAAGCCCGAGCCGCCATGAGAGCTGGTGGGATATTGTCGCGATCATGATTATCGACACGCTCAGATCGGTTCTGCGCTTCCGCCGGTTCGAGTTCAGCGCGACGAAGCGGCGCCTCCAGAGGGCGGCCAGCATCGAGGATCTGCGCCGGATCGCCCGCCGCCGCCTGCCCGGCGGGGTGTTCGACTACATCGACGGGGGCGCCGAGGACGAGATGGCCATGGATCGCAACACGCGTGGCTTCCGGGAGCTCGAGTTCGTGCCTCGTGTCTTGCGCGACATGGGAAACGTGGACACCACCGGCACGATCCTGGGTCGCGAGGTGCCCTTCCCGCTGATACTGGCGCCGACGGGCTTCACCCGGATAGCACACCCGCCCGGCGAGCTGGCTGTGGCCCGGGCGGCGGAGCGAGCCGGGCTTCCCTATTCGCTGTCGACAATGGGTACGCGGTCGGTGGAGGAGGTAGCCGCGGTCAGCAGCGGCTCGAAGTGGTTCCAGGTGTACGTGTGGCGCGACAAGGGCCTGCTCAAGGACATGATCCTGCGAGCTGCTGAGGCCGGCTTCGAGGTGCTCTGCATCACGGTGGACGCGGCCATGCTGGGCCGTCGTGAGCGCGATGTGCGCCGGGGGTTCACGCTTCCTCCCAAGATGGGACTGGACATCCTCGTGGAGGGAATGATCCGGCCCAGTTGGAGTATGCGGTTTGCCTTCTCCGAGCCGATCGAATTCGCCAACGTCGCCGGCAATACCGATATCGACGGTTCGACCGCGGTGGACCTGGCCGCCTTCATGAACGAGCAGTTCGACCCGACTCTGTCGTGGGACGACGTGGAGTGGATGCGCTCGCTGTGGGATGGTCCTGTGCTGATCAAGGGCGTCCAGAGCGTGGCCGACGCGGTGATCGCCCGCGACCGGGGCCTTGACGGCATCGTGCTGTCCAACCACGGCGGCCGCCAGCTCGACGGGGCTCCTGCCATCATCGATCTGGTTCAGCCGACGGCCGAAGCAGTTGGTGGCGATCTCGACATCGTGTGCGACGGTGGCGTCCGTCGAGGCGGCGACATCGTCAAGGCGCTGGCCCTCGGAGCGACGTCGTGCATGATCGGACGGCCATACCTGTACGGACTGGCTGCGGCGGGAGAGGAAGGCGTGGACTGGGTCATCGAGCATCTGCACACGAGCATGAAGCGAGACATGGCCCTGTGCGGCGCGGCGAGCGTGTCCGAACTGACTCCGGACCTGATCTACCGGGTCGACTCCGGGCGGTAAGCCGGTTTTGCAACAACCGCTGTATCCGAAACTCTAGAGAACCCCTACTGTTTGGGTTAGACATACTCACATAAGTGTTGTAGCCTCTAAGCAAGCCAGTCAGGTACGGACCGGTTTCAGCGGCACAGGAGGCGCTCACGGTGGGGGATAGGGAGCAGGCTCGCCATCACTTGCTGCCCCATTTCACGCGCGGCGATGCCTGGTGCCAGGACGACCTGGTCGTGATCGACCGCGGCGAGGGCTGCTACGTGTGGGACGCGGACGGGAACCGTTACCTCGACGCCCTTGCCGGCCTGTTCTGCACCAATCTCGGTCACGGCCGCAGCGATCTCACGGCAGCCGCCTCCAAGCAGATGGACAAGCTCGCCTTCTACCCGAATTGGGGAATGGCGCACCCTT
>VXWX01000043.1 GCA_009835735.1 Acidimicrobiaceae bacterium | reverse complement strand
ACCGTCGCTTGGTATGACCCACTGCCGCCGGTCACACGGTGAAGGAGCGGGGCCAATCGTCGGACCGGATGAGGGCGTCGGTACCGCCGTCGACGTAGAACACGGATCCGCAAGCAAATCTGGCTACCGGTGACAGCAGGAACTCCACCCACTGAGCCAGAGCGTCGGCGTCGGGCGTCTCGGTGACCGGTACCGGCAGCGCCTCCATGAGGGGGCCGTACACCTCGTCGGCTTGGCCCTGGCGAAGCAGCGGGGTGTCGACGGGCCCCGGCGCGATCACATTCAGCCGGATGCCCTCACCCACCCACGGCTCCGTGACCGCGGCGCGGCGGCACCAGCGGGTGACGGCCAGCTTCGCGCCCGCGTAGGCCACCGCCGGAGCGAACGCCGGATCGGCCTCGCTCACGATGGCCACCGCGTCCTCCTCGCGGCCTTCGACGTAGGCGGTCAGCAATTCGTCGGTCAGATTCGGCGTGATGGTTGACGAGTTCGACCCGAACTGCACGACCTGGGCCGAGCCCGAAGCGGCCAGTGCGGGCCGCAGGCCCTCCAGCAGTGCCACCGATCCGAAGTAGTTGACCCGGGCTATGAGCTCTCCTGCCGTCGGCGGGCCGAGGCCCGCGGCCGAGACCGCGCCGTCGAGGACGCCGCCGGCCGCGTCGACGACGGCGCCGACCGCTTCAGCCCGACCCCCGGCCGTTCCCAGGTCGGCGCACACCTCCGCGTCGCGCCGATCGATGCCGATCACCCGGTGCCCCGCGGCCTCGAGCCGGGACCGGGTGGCGGCCCCCATTCCCGATGCGGAGCCACTGATCGCGTAGATGCCCATCTATCCATCCTGCCCCAGCCGGACAGCGGTGTCGCGACTGGCCGATCCGGGGGCCAGACTGTGGCCCATGGACTCCGAGGCAATCGTCAACCAGATCGAGACCGACGGGCGGCGCCTGATCGAGGTGGCCCGATCCGACCTTGGCGCAGCCGTGCCCACCTGCGGCGACTGGACGCTGCGCGACCTGGCCGGTCACATGGGATGGGTGCACGCGCTGGTGGGGAGCTACGTGGCCGGCCGGGCCACCGAGCCCCTGTCCCGAGAGCAGATGCCCCAGGTGCCCGACGACGACTCGGCGGTGGACTTCGCGGCCGACGCTCTCGACCGCGTCGTCGCCGCCCTGGCCGGCATCGATCCCGGCACTCCGGTGTGGAACTGGTCGCCCCGACCCGACGCCGGCTTCTACTTCCGCCGGATGCTGCACGAGACGAGCGTTCATCGCTGGGACGCCGAGAACGCGGTGGGCGAGACGGCACCGGTCGATGGCGAGCAGGGCCGCGACGGGGTCGACGAGTTCTTCGAGTTCGTGCTGCCCAACGCCCAGCAGCGCAAGCGGCGGGACCTTCCGGCAGGCAGCCTGCACGTGCACCGCACCGACGGCGAGGGCGAGTGGATCGTGCACGCCGACGGCGATGAGGTCGTCATGGAGCGCGCCCACGTCAAGGGAGACGCCGCAGTCCGCGGGCCGGCAGGTGCGCTGTTCCTGGCCATGTGGAACCGGCTGCCGCTCGACGACGACTCGCTGTCGGTGATGGGCGACGAGCAGGTCGCCCAAGCCTGGGCCGCGCTCGCCCCGTGAACGACGCCACCGATCCCGCCCAGGCCGACGGCTCCGGCGCGGCCGGCGCCCTGCCTGAGGCGGCCGAGGTGGAGGACGGGCACGATCCCACCACTGATCCTCGGGACCTGGCCAGGACGTCGCGCCAGGCGGTGTGGGGCTGGCGCAGCAACCTCGACCAGTTCATGCCGGTGGTGCTATTCCTGGTGTTCTTCAACCTCGATGCGCTGCAGGTGGCCGGGCTGAACAACATCGAAGTGGCCATCATCGCGGCCACGGCATGGTCGGTGAAGGCGGCCTACAGCCGGCGCCGCCGGGGTCTGCCCATCGGCGCGTGGCTGCCTGTGATCACCGGCTACCTGCTGGTCCGGGCCGGGATCTCGATCGCCGTCGAGCGCGATCTGGTGGACTTCGGCGTGAGCACGGAGGCCGTCTACTTCGGCATCGGCATAGGGACCAAGATGCTCGTGGGGCTGGCGGCCGCGGCCACCGTCATCGCCGGCAAGCCCTTCGCGCTGTGGGCGGCCCGCCGCTTCCTGAGGCTGCCTGACGAGGTGCATGCGAACCCCGCCTTCGTGTCCACCATGCGCCACGTCACATGGGTGATCACCTTCTACGAGGTCGGCTCGGCCGTCTGGGACATCTGGCTGTACAACAACGCCGGGGTCAACCTGTTCCTGGTCACCCGCCAGTTCGTGAACTTCTTCGCAGCATTCCTGCTGATCTTCGCCACGCTGGTGTACGTGGACCGCCGGTTCTCCAAGATCGACGGCTGCCCGAGCCTCGTGGACGTGGTGGGCGGGGCCACCGGCCGCGCTCCGGCCGAGGACTCGTGACGGGCGGACCGCCCCGGCCGGACCGGCTGGCGGGCAGGTCGGTGCTCGTCACCGGGGGAGGCACCGGCATCGGACGGGCCTGCGCGGCCCGGCTGGCGGCCGAGGGCGCAACCGTGACGATCTGCGGGCGCACCGAGGAGACGTTGGCGGCGGCCGCGGCCGGCGTCGAGTGTGGCCACGGGGGATCGGTGTCCTACGCGGTGGCCGACGTGACCTCCGAGGACGACGTGGCCCGTGTTGCTCAGGCTGCGGCCGACGCCGACGGCTGCCTGCACGGCGTGGTGGCCAACGCCGGCGGGGGCGGGGGAATGGGCCCGTACCACCTGCTCGACACCGGCGAGTTCAAGCGGGTGCTCGAACTCAACGTGGTGGGAACCATGCTCACCATCAAGCACACGGTGGAGCGTCTGGCCGCAGCCGGGGGCGGGTCGTTCGTGGCCATGTCGTCGCTGGCCGGGAACGTGACCCACCCGTACTTCGGGGCGTACACCGCGGGGAAGGCCGGCATCGAGGCGATGATCCGCAACGCAGCCGATGAGTTCGGACCGGCGGGGGTGCGCTTCAACGCGGTCAGGCCTGGGTTCATTGCCACCGAGATCATGGAAGCCATACCCCGCGACTCGGCCGTGTACGCCAGCTACGTGCAGAACACGCCGCTGGGCGGGGTCGGGCAGCCCTCCGACGTGGCCGCGCTGGTGGCGTTCCTGATCTCCGGCGAGTCCCGCTGGATCACCGGCACCGCCATCAACGTCGACGGGGGGCACAGCCTGCGGCGGGGGCCCGACTTCGGGTCGTTCCTCCCCTACGGCGACGACGTCAAGTCAGGGAGGGCTCGTCCCCAGAGGCCGAGCGGGTAGGCGAACGAACCCGGTTCATACGGGCGAGGCCGTGGCCCGAGCGGCCCGTGAGCGCAGCGAACAAGAGCGGGCATTACGTGGCTCGCAGGCGCTCCCACTCGTCCAGCAGGCTGCTGTCGACCTCGCGCACCAGCTCCCCCAGCCACTCGATCACCTCGGCCAGACGGTCGTCTACCGCGGCCGCCGGCACGGTCTGCACCAGCGCCTTGTAGCAGTCGGTGAGGTAGCGCAGCACCAGCCCCTCGGAGCGCTTGAGCCCGTAGCGGCTCACGTACTGGTTGAAGGTGTCGGCGTGCTCGACCATGTCGCGCACCACCGACTTGGGGCTGGGCCGCAGATGCCCGACCCACGGGTGATGGCGGGCGAAGGTGTCGAAGGCGGGCTCGATGAACTCGGCCTCGGGCTTCGGCCAGGTGACCTCGGCCAGCCGGGCCATCCGCTCCTCGTACTCCACGCCCTCCTCCTTCATGCGGGTCATCAGCTCGTCGCGGGCCGCATCCCGCTGGGCCAGCAGCACCGCGAACGGATCCTCCAGCACGGACTCGGCCACGCTGAGCGCCTGCAGGTGGTAGTCGGGAGCGTCGCGGTCCAACACCGAGACGGCCTCCACCGCGAACAGCCCTAGCGGCTGGTTGAGCCGGAACTCGTCCTGAAGGTCGATGTTGACCCGCACCGGGCGGCCCGACCCGTCCGGTTCGGGCAGCACCTCCACGATCTCGGCGTCGATCAGCGACCGGAACACCCCGACCGCCTTCCGAATGTGCCGTCGCTGGCGGGCGCGGGGCTCGTGGTTGTCCACCAGCAGTCGCTTCATGGCCGCGCAGCCGTCGCCGGGCCGGTCCAGGACGTTGAGCATCATGGCGTGGGTCACGTCGAAGCTCGACTCGAGCGTCTCGGGGGTGCCCTCCCACAGCCGGGTCAGGGTCTTGTCGTCGTAGTGGGCGTAGCCCCGGTCCGGAGGCTTCTTGCGGACCAGCTTGCGGAGCTTCTTGGGGTCGCCGGCCGCCCGCATCTCGGCCCGCTTGTTCTCCACCGCATGCTCGGGGGCCTGCACCCAGACGCTGCCCACGGTGTCGAAGCCTCGCCGGCCGGCCCGGCCGGCGATCTGCTGGAAGTCGCGCACCGACAACACCCGGGTCCGGCGGCCGTCGTACTTGTAGAGCTGGGTGAACAGCACGGTGCGGATGGGAACGTTGACGCCCACCCCCAGAGTGTCGGTGCCGCAGATCAGCTTGAGGTGGCCCTGCTGGGCCAGCTTCTCCACCAGCAGCCGGTACTTGGGCAGCATCCCGGCGTGGTGGACGCCGATGCCGGCCAGC
>VXWX01000055.1 GCA_009835735.1 Acidimicrobiaceae bacterium | reverse complement strand
GCACACGCCGTGCAGGCAGCCCTCGGGGAGGGCTACAGCGTGCGCACGGTGGCCGACATCGCCCAAATAGCGCCATCGACAGCGCTGAGGATCCACTCACAGCACCTCACAGCCGAACCGCCGCCTCAGGCCACGCTATGGCCTGACTCCTGTAGCGATGAAGTGACTTCCCCCTGATCGCCACGACCGGTCAACGCAGCGAGGCACCAGGCACCTCGCTGTTCTGGTCGCACGCCCGATTTGGCGACGGGAATGACTCCGACGGCGTCCCGGATTGAAATACACTGTCGTCGTAAGGCGTTCGCGGCCGCGTTCGCGAGCGTTCCTCCGCGTTCCTGAGCGTTCGCGGACCCCCAGACGATCTGTTCGATGTTCGAACACCAGGCCTGTTCGATTATCGAACGACCGTGGTGTTCGACGGCGGCACATTCAGTGCAAACGTGTGGCGGCCAAACCACCCCACGAACGCTCAGGACGCTGCCCGGCCAAAGATGCCAAGAATCGAGCCCGACGGACTGCCGATATTGCCGGCCACAGCCCTGACACCGGACCAATGGACCCGGACACTCGCCTACCACGAACGCATCCCGACGGCCAGGAACGCACCCGCTCAACGACACCTGCCCGGCACTCGCGGGAGTGCTGTGACCTGCGCGGCGGTTGATCGCCGCGGTCGCTGGGGCCTGCATCGCCGACAGCATCGAGGCCTTGGCCCGGGAGATCGCCCGGCTGTAGTGGCCTGCGGTATATTCGCGGGCCTCTAGTGGCAGCCGCTCGGCCGTGTCGGCTCAACGACCGTGACGCTTACAGGCTGCCGCGTACGGCTGGGCCAGAATCTCGGGTAGCGGCTCGGCATGGACCACGGCCACCCGCCAGGTGGTTTGGCGGCGGCTGTGGGCTGTCAGTCTAGGAGTCCCTCGGTTGCAGCCTTGCGGATGCCCTGGACGCGGTCGGACACGCCGAGCGCGCGCCACAGAGAGGCAAGTGCGCGGTACATGGTGCGCTGCGAGTAGCCGAGGTCGGCCGCTAGGTCCGCGATCGCAGCACCCGAAGCGACCGCCTTCAGAAGCCGCATCTGCTCGTCGTCGAGCGCGCCCGGGGAGCCTCCGCTGACGTGGCCCTTCACGGCCAGCGCGGCCTGTTCGAGGCGGAGCGCGCCCCCTCTGGTGGTGAGGGCGGCCAGCCGGTCGAAGTGCACGACCGCTGGCTCGTGGTCGTCGATGCCGGGAGGCTCACCGCCGCAGACCGGTGCGGGATCAGGTTGGGCCGCGAGCCGTTCCAGGATGGCGCTGGTGGCGTTGGTCAGGTACTCCGAGACGATCAGCCAGTCCTCCGCGAGGCTCGCTGGGATGTCTTGTCGCGCCATCGAGTCGGCACAGTGCCCAAAGAGTGACGCGACATCGCGCTGGTAGGTGACGGGCAAGGCCGCGGCGTAGACGCCGATGGCGTCGTGCATGTAGGCCGCTGTCCAGGGATGCTGGTGGGGGCCTTCGGCCACGCCGAAGCGATGGGCCTCGGCGATGGCCCGCGCCGAACCGGAGATGCGCCCACAAGCAAGGCTCAGCCGCGCTGGATCAAGGCTGCTCTCACGAGGCTGCGCCATCAGGTTCGACGCTATCCCTACTTTCATCGAGGGAGATCTTGGCCGGAGAGGCGGATACAGCCATTCGCCGCAATGGCTCGCGCGACGCTGCGGGGGATGTGAGAACCACATGGCAGTCGGCTGCCACCTACATGACAGTCGACTGCCACAAGTTGGCACACACCTGCCAGCGCCGCGCCACAAGCTGAGAGGCATTACACGCAAAGAGCCCATAGGGGCCCGACACACCGAGGGGAGCACATGCGCCACAACCAGAACCTGACCGACCGTACACGGTTCCGCCGCCTACGATGGCTTGCCGTGACCGCCGTGTTGGCCGCCGCAGCCATGGCGGCCAACACGATCACAGCCGTCGCCCAGACCGACACCCAAGAACCCGTAAGCGCCGCGGTTGCCTCCTATGCCTCTGACTACGGTGTGAGCCATTCTGAAGCCCGTACGCGTTTGGCGCGTATCGATCTGCTGCAAGAGTTGATGGAGTCGATCCGCGATCTGGAGGCTGAACGGCTCGCGGGGTGGGGAATCGACCACCATGGCAGGTTCATGGCCTGGGTGCAGCTCACCGGCAGCACCCAGGCGTCCGCGGACGCGGGCCGTATCGCGGCAGGCCACGCAGACTTGGAGATCCGAACGGGCGCATCCCACACCTATGCCGAGTTGCTGTCAGGCCAGCGCCAGTTGATGGGCCTCGGCGCTATCGGCCGAACAGACGAGCCCGCCGGTGGGCCCTCACCCCTTGAAGGCCTGGCCGACATGATCGCCTTCACGGGCATCGACATGGCCAACAATGCCGTGCGGGTCGGCATCGATTCCGGCTCTTCTAGCGACGGGCACAGCAGCGGCCCAGTCGGCAACGTGGGCACGACTGACGATACCTTCGCGACGGCGGCGGAACGGGCCGGCCAACTCCTTGCCCAGGTCCTCACCGTCAACTACACAATCGAGGACGGATCCGATTTTGGAGCGGCCACCGACTTCATGGGCGGGCAGCAACTGGCTGGAGCAACCGGCCAACAGGAGGCCAGCTGGTGCACATCGGGGTTCACGGCCAAGCAGCGTGGCACTGGCGCATACGGCGTCATCACTGCTGCGCATTGCGTTGAGACCTACTCGAGCAACATCGCCATGACATCGGTGGACCCTGGAATACTGCTGTCGTCTGGGCCGCGTCGACATGGCCCAGACGTCGACGCCATGTTCCGGCTCATTCCTACCGGTCAAGGCCATCGCGCGCTCGACGATCATCTCTGTGATGAGACCGTTCCGTGCGATGTGTCACACACGGTCACCAGAACCCGGATGATGAGCGCCCCTGTCTGCCACTACGGCAACAGTACGGGACACACATGCGGCACCGTCGTAGACATCAACTTCGACCCCGGTGCTTCCAATGACAGTTGCGCAGCCGACTGCAACAACACCTTCGTACGCGTTACAGGATCTCGAGTCAAGCTATGCGAAGGCGACAGCGGCGGTCCTGTGCACTATGACAGCACGGCGGGCAACAAGGCCTACGGCATCGTGAGCGGCGGCAACAACACCGACGACTGCGTTTCAACCGGGAAATGGTTCTACTTCTCGCCCATAGAGTCCGTAGAAGACCGCCTCAGAGTCGATGTGCTCACACTCGGATCAGTGAACGTCAGCTGACGACTGGATAGTCGCTTGCTGACCAGGAGCCGACAGAGCCGAATACCCTGATGCAGATATGGCGGGCCACGCCCAGCATTGTTCTTCTCGTTGTGGCACTCACAGCGGTTGGATGTTCGGGAGCGCGCCATAGCGCACCGGTGACTCCATTGGGGTCGGTCGCCTCGCCCTACGGTGAGGCGACCGACCCATTCGTGGGAATGTGGGACCATGATCCCGAATCTGGGTCGACTGCAGAGTTGAACGTCGGAATGCTCATGATCGACGGTCCTTGCATCTATGTGGTCTCCATCCCCTGGGATATAGACCGGTGGCTGTCAGAGGACGCAGGCCGCGAGCAACCGGCCATCCCACTGCCCCAAAAGCGCCTTCTGGGTTTGGCACGCTCTACTCTAGAGTTTGACCCCGAATCAAATGAGATCTCGTATTCGGACAGCGATATGCAGTCAATGTCCACGGGTGACTACATATCCTATGGGGGCGCTCGGCGAAGAGCCGCCACCAGCGAAGAGACAGATCTATGCGGAAACACACGTATAACGCTCACACCTGCAATAGAGCGGCGGATACTCCCAGACTGGCTGCGTGAGCAGCTGAGTCTCCCAGAGGCTTCAGATACTCCGCTCTTGCCAACAGCATCGCCTCCCACACCAGCAGCAGACCCACTTATCGCAATGTGGGATTATGAACCCAACAGCCACATAGCACCCCACATCGGCATGCTCATGATCAACGAGCCGTGCGTATACATCGTTACAGGCCGATGGGGATCCTACCGCTCAGAGTCAACGAACGAGAGTTGGTTCACATTACCCCACAAACACCTATTGGGTCTGCCGCAGCAGAGCACCAGAGTCGACGCAGCGAACGATGAGTTGTGGGTCAACAACAGCGGCCCAATGAGAACTGGAGACTACATCACCCTCGGTGGCGGCCCGAGCACGCCGGCATCAAGCGAAGAAGCGACCATCTGCGACTCCACATCCAAAATCGAAGTCACCGGCATAGGTCCCTGGAAGGCCCCCTATTGATATGTCAACAGCCGGTGGGATCCGGGCGTCAACTCCATCGGCTGCCCCGACATCCAGCTGGCGAGCTGGTCCAGGTTCCGGGCGACATCCGCGGTCGAGCCGGACAGGTCCAGCACGTAGCTGTGCAGCACCTTGCCGATGTGCCTGACCCGGACGGACCGCACAGCCAGCCCTCCATGGCCGGTCTGCGGGTTCCCGACGCCGGGGTCGCCGGCTACGGGATTGATGGTCTCGGACTCGCCGGTCAAGACGTCGCGGTTGCCGTCGAGACAGTAGATGAGCACGCCCTCGGGCAGGTTCACGGTCGCAGCCGGTGTTGCGCTATGCGTCATCGAGATGGTCGGCCCAGCGCTGCATGACCTCGGCGCGGGCTGCGAGCAGGTCTGAGCGTTGATAGGCCCGTTCGATCTTGCCGGCGACGTGGCCCAGCGCGGCTTCGGCCACCTCGCGCGAGACGCCGTTTTCGGCTGCCCAGCTTCGGAAGCTGGCCCGCATCCCATGGACGGTTGCAGCGACGCCGTGCTCGCGCAGCAGCTTCGACATGGTGTTGTCGCTGAGCACCCGGCCCCTCGGGCTGGGGAAGATCAGCCCGGAGCCGTCGGCGTAGAGTCGGGCGTCTTCGAGCGCTGCGAGCGCCATGGTTGACAGGGGCACCACCAGCGGCCGCGATGTCTTGGTGCGCTCTTCAGGGATCGTCCAGGTGTCGCCGTCGATCTCTGACCAGCGTGCCTCGCGGGCCTCACCGGACCGACAAGCCGTCGCGACGACGAAGCGCAGACACGCCACAGTCGGCCGCCACACCCGCAGCGACGCGCCGACGATTTCGAGGACCTCCCCGATCTCGTCATGGGGCAAGCTGGCATGATGCTTGCGGGGAGTGGTGTGGCGCGGAAGCGCCGCTGTGAGCGCCGGGCCTGCGGGGTCGTCGCTGCGGTGGCCCTCGGCGATGGCCCACCGCATCACCATGCCAAGCCGTGTACGGAGCTTGCGAGCCGTCTCGGGCTTGTCGTGCCAGATCGGCAACAGCACCCGAGTCAGGTCCGCGGTGTTGATCGCATTGACAGCAATCCCGTCAAGGGACTTGGCGTAGGTGAGGGGCCGTCGCCAATTCGTCTCGGAACGGTCGTTCTTCCAGCCCGGCCGATGAGTCTCAATCACCGACTCGACAGCCTCGCAAAACGTCGGAGCCTCCGAGCCGGGCCGCCGGGTACGCGGGTCGCCACCGCGGCGGGCGGTGCGAACATAGTCGAAGGCGATCTCGCGGGCCTCGGCCAAAGACGTGAAGCGCACCGAACCCATACCAAGCTCAACACGGCGGCCGTGCACTGTGCCGCGCCAGACCCATTGCTTGGACCCGCCAGGCGCGACCCGCAGGATCAGCCCGTCTCGGTCGTAGTACTTGCCGGGCTCCGTGATCGCCTTGACCTGCTGGGCTGTGAGCTTCATTGTTGGCCACCTCAATGCAAGTGGGGGACAAGGATTCTATCCTTCTATTTATCCCCCACTACAACGTTACTGTATGGCACACAGTGGCACAATCCACCACACAGAAATAGTGGGTTACCTGTTATTATGCTCTCCGGCGGCACAAGGCGTCACGCCCTGTCTCTTGTCCCCCACTCCCACCCCCGGAGCCGCAGCGATAGGGTCGAAGTGGGCTCGTAGCTCAGTGGTCAGAGCAGGGGACTCATAATCCCTTGGTCGTGGGTTCGATCCCCACCGAGCCCACCGGCGGCGCGGACTGACACTCGAACCCGGGACTGCGATGGACCTGAATTGGAGCGAGACGCAGGCCGCCATGCGCCTGGATCTGCGGCATTGGCTGGACCGGAACTTGGCCGAGTGGCGAGTGGAGATCGGCGCTGAGCTTTCTGGCGACACCCGCGAGGGGTTCGCCCAGCAGCTGCTGTGGGAGCGACGGCTGTTTGAGGCGGGATGGTCAGCCGTGGCCTGGCCAGCGTCCTACGGCGGCCGCGATGGCACGCTGTGGGACTGGCTCATCTTCGAGGAGGAGTACTGGCGGGCCGGCGCCCCCCAGCGGGTCACCCAGAACGGGATCCAGATCCTGGCCCCGTCGCTCTTCGAGCACGGCACGCAGGCCCAGAAGGACCTGCTGCTGCCGCGCGTCGCCGCCGCGGAGGACCTGTGGTGCCAGGGCTGGTCCGAGCCGAACGCGGGCAGCGACCTGGCCGGGGTATCCAGCCGGGCCCGTCGCGTGCCCGGCGGCTGGGTGCTGGACGGCCAGAAGACATGGACCACCCGCGGAGCGTTCTGCACCCACCTCTTCGGGCTGTTCCGCTCCGACCCCGACTCGGAACGCCACCGTGGACTGACCTATCTGCTGGTGCCGCTTGACCTCGACGGGATCGTCGTGCGGGGGTTCGGCCGCCTCGACGGTGATGAGGGCTTCGCCGAGGTGTTCTTCACCGAGGCATTCCTGCCCGACGATGCCATCGGCACGAGCGTCGTTCTGGGGGAGGTGGACCGCGGTTGGAGCGTGGCCGTGTCGGCGGCCAGCACCGAGAGAGGGCTCCTCCGATCGCCCGGCCGCTACCAGGCCACCGTGGCCAGCCTGCTCGATCTGTGGGCCGAGCGCGGCGGCGACGCGGCTATGCGGCGCCGCATCGCCGCCGCCTGTATGCGGGTCGACGCCTACCGTCTTCAGACGCTGCAGACGATCACCACCCTCCTCGACGGCGGCGACCTCGGCTCTGAGGCGAGCCTGGCCAAGGTGTGGTGGTCGGAACTCGACATCGGGCTGCACGAGATCGCCCTCGACCTGCTCGGCGTCGACGCCGAGTTGGAGGGTCCGTGGAGCAAGGGACACCAGTTCTCGCTGGCCGGCCCCATCTATGCCGGGACCAACGAGGTGCAGCGCAACATCGTGGCCGAACGCGTCCTGGGACTGCCCCGATGAGGTTCGGGCTCGACGATGACCGGGAGGCGCTGCGCGCCACGGCCCGGAACCTGCTGGCCGAATTGTGCCCGCCGGCGGCGGTTCGTTCGGCCTGGACACAGCCGCCCGACCCCGCGGCCTGGCGCGCCCTGGCCGACGCAGGAGCTCTAGCCGTGCTCGTCCCAGAGTCCGAGGGAGGTCTCGGGCTCGACGAGACATACCTGGTTGGAGTGGTGGAGGAGGCGGGCAGGGCGGCGCTGCCCCATCCGCTGACGGCGACGGCATTAGTGGCCGCGCCACTGGGCCTAGCGGGCGAGACAGTGACAACGGACCTGGGCGCCTCCAGTGCGATCGTTCCTGCGGCCACCTACGCCGAAGTCTTCCTGCTCCGTTCAGACAACGGCTTGCGGCTCTACAGAGCCGATGAGGTGCGGATCGAGCCGGTGCAGACCGTGGACGCCTCCAGGCACTGCGCTCGGGTAAGCCCCCGGGCGCCTGGCGAGTTGGTGACCGACGACGCGGCCGTGGTGGAGGCCGCGTTCGAGCGGGGGGTGCTCGGCACCGCGGCCGAACTCCTCGGTCTGAGCCACAGGATGCTGGAACTCACCGTGGACTACACAGCCCAACGCCACCAGTTCGGCAAGCCGATCGGGAGCTTCCAGGCCGTGAAGCACCACCTGGCCAACGCCCGGATCCAGATCGAGTTCGCGGCTCCGGCGGTGCTCTACGCCGCCTATGCCATGGCCCAGGGCCTCGCCGACGCCGTCCGCAGCGTGTCGCAGGCCAAGTGGCTGGCACAGAATGCGGCTGCGTGCACCGGCCGGGCCGCCCTGCAGTGTCACGGCGCCATCGGCTACACGACCGAGCACGACCTGCACCTTTACCTGAAGCGCTCATGGGCACTGACCCGCTCCTGGGGTGGGGCCGACTTCCACGCCGACCGCGTCGCCGCTTCGATCGGGCTGTAGAGAACGCGCCATACTGTGCCCCGCCCCCGGCGGGAGCAGCGCGTCTTGATGCAGAAGGGAGAACGTCTGTGAGGATCGGTGACAGGGTCCCCGACTTCGAAGCAACCGACCAGCACGGCAACACCGTGGTGCTGCGCGACCTGCTCGAGATCGGCCCGGTCGTGATGTACTTCTATCCCAAGGCCATGACGGCTGGTTGAACGCGCCAAAGCTGCTATTTCCGCGACCTGTCGGCCGAGTTCGGCGAACTCGGTGCCAGCATCGTGGGAATCAGCGCCGATCAGGTTGATCGGCAACTCGAATTCGATGACGCCAACAACCTGGGCTTCCCGCTGCTGTCAGACCCGGGACGGGACATCGCGCGCCGCTTCGGCGTGGTCCGCAAGGGCTGGCTTCCGAACAAGCGGCGAACGTTCGTGATCGGCCACGGCGGCTCGGTGCTGACCACCGTGCGCTCCGAGTTGAACATGCGCATCCACGCCGACCGGGCCCTGGAGACGCTGCGGAAGACGATCAACTCCTGACCGCGTACGGCCGTCGGGGCTGCTACAACTCGCCGAGCCAGGCCGGCGCCCGGTCGAGGAGGAACTCGCAGACGCTGCGGGCCCGGTCGAGCATCTCGCACAGCACTTCGAGATCCTGCCCGAGATAGATCCTGCTGAGGGCCAGTTCGACGCGCCCCTCGATGTTCACGGTCCGTTCGGCGGCGTCGGTCACGGCCGCCACCCTGTCGACTGCCGAGACCTGCAGCGGCAGCTCGGGGCCGCCCACCGCGGCGATATCGGTGGCGAGGACCAGAAGGTCCGGACCCAGGTGCAGCGGCGGCAGCACGAAGCTGAGCGTCATCGGCACGGTGATGGCGTCGTCGGGGTCCTCGTCCTCGGGGCGGCTGTTCACGTCGTCCTCGAACGTCAGCAGGGTGCGCGATTCGGCCTCGAGGCACAGCACCATGTCCAGCGGCCCGCCGCAGGCGTCGTCGGGGTGCAGCTCGATCTCCCACGTCTGCCGGTTGGAGTACGTCTCCACATAGTGCCGGTCGCCGTGGACGTGGAAGCCGTGCTCTGACACGTGGTCCTTGAGATTGGCGACGAACCCGTGCAGATCGATCAGCGACACGCAGGTCCCCCTTGTATCGAACGTTGACTCCGGCAACCGAGCGGCACTGTATCGCGCCGGACACGGGGTGTGACTCGATGGGCTGGTCTGGTTCACTGGCACCGATGCCCCGCGACTTTCTCGATGTTCTGAATGCCGCCGCCGATGCCGCGGTAGAGGCTCTGGCCGGTTGCACCGACTGGGGCCCCACGGGGCGCAAGCCGGGCCAGTACGGCTTCGACCTGGCCGCCGACGAAGCCGCCACCGCCGCGCTGCGCGACGGCGGGTTGCGCGTGCTCAGCGAGGAGAGCGGCCTCGAGGCGGGTGACAAGCCCGTGGCCGTTTTGGACCCGGTGGACGGCTCCACTAACGCGTCGCGGGGCATCCGCTACTTCGCCACCAGCATCTGCGTGGTTGGGGGAGGCGTTCCCGCGGCCGCCGTCGTGCACGACCACGGAAGCGGCGAGCGCTTCGAGGCCGTCAACGGTGGCGGCGCCTACCGCGACGGGACTCGCCTGGCTCGCAGGGAGGAACGGTCGCTGCGCTCCGCTGTGGTTGCCGTCAACGGGCAGGCGCCCGGGCAGGGCGGCTGGGCACAGGTGAGAACGCTGGGCGCGGCTGCCCTAGAGCTCTGCGGGGTGGCCGACGGGCGCCTCGACGCCTACATCGACTTCTCAGCCTCCGGCTTGGGCTCCTGGGACTACCTGGGCGGTCTGCTGGTGTGCCGGGAGGCCGGCGTCGACGTGGTAGACGGTGCCGGGCGCGACCTAGTCACGATCGAGCATGCGGCGCGACGAGCGCCTGTCGCCGCTACGCCACAGCTGCTGAAGGACATCTTGGACACCTACGTCCGGTTGACCAGCACCGATGCCAATCGGTGCTGATTCCTAGATCTGCCCGCGGCGCGGGCTGGTTCAGTCCATCGAGAACGGCGGGTACTCGTCGGTGAGCAGCATCGAGTAGGCCCAGAGCCGGGCATCGACGCGCACCCAGCCCGCCGATAGACGGAACAGCCCCTCCGGCCAGCGGCCGGTGAAGATGACCGCCAAGAAACCGAGGATTGCTGCGATCGAACTGACCACCCAGGCCACCATGGAGAAGACCGCTCCCGGGATCAGCACGGCTCCCAGCACGAGTTCAACGATCCACACCCACACGGGCAGGTCGAACCCGGATGCGAGCCCGATCATGCCGATCAGGGTCAGCCAGGCGAAGGGCACGATGAACCGGAACAGCACGTTGAGCCGGTTCTTGCCCTCGAGCCTGGGCGAGACGCTCACCGAGATCCCCGCTCCGCCCGGATCCTCCGTCGACGGCGAGAAGTCGAACGGGGGGTACTTGTCGGTGAGGAACTGCATGTAGGAAAACGTTCGAGCCCGGTAGCGCACGTAGGTCGCATGGAACGCGGCGATCCCCGGCGGTAGCTTGCCGGTGAACAGGACGCTGAACCATGCGACGATGGCCGTGATGCTCGCCGCGATATTCATCACGGTGTGAAGAATCACGTAGTGGGGCAGCACAAGGATCAACTGCCCGATGGGACGCCAGTTGGCCATCCGCTCGGGTCGTTCGATGGTGATGGTGGCGGGATAACTCATGGAGCTAAGTTACACCACCGGAGCAAGGGAGACCTGAGATACCGGGGCCCATTCTCCGAGCGGGAGCAGGGGTTAGGCTCACGGAGTCGGGCGCGTAGCTCAGGCGGTTCAGAGCGCTTCCCTTACAAGGAAGAAGCCGGGGGTTCAAGTCCCTCCGCGCCCACCATGACCAGACCCTTCAGAACCGAGGTGACTGACGGCGTCGCCGAGTTGGAGCTGTGCAACCCGCCGGTGAACGCCTTCGGCGTGGACGACCAGTTCGCCCTCGCCGCCGAGATCGAAGACCTCGGTCAACGCGACGACGTGCGGGTGATCATCATCGCGGCGGTCGGCAAGGGTTTCTGCGCCGGCCTCGACATCAAGGAGGTGGCCGCCGACCCCAGCCTGATAGTGCCCGCGAATCGGGCCAACTACGACACCTTCGCGGCCATCCACCTCAACCCGAAGCCCGTGATCGCGGCGGTGCACGGCTACGTGCTGGGCGGCGGCATCGGCATCGCGGGCTCGGCCGACGTGGTGGTGGCCGCCGACGACGCCTACTTCGGCGTGCCCGAGATCGACCGGGGCGGCATGGGCATGGGCGCCCACCTTCAACGCATGTTCGGCGTCCAGAAGGTGCGCTACATGTACTTCACCGGCGACACCATCGACGCAGCCGAGGCCTACCGGCTCGGAGCGGTGGAGCGGGTGGTGCAGCGGGCCGAGTTGCGGCCGACGGCTCGCGAGATCGCAGGACGGATGGCCTCGAAGTCCCCGCAGATGATCGGCATCGCCAAGCGGTCCCTCAACGGAGTGGAGGACGGCAGCCTCGAGGACAAGTACCGCTGGGAGCAGGGCTTCACCTTCGAGGCCTACCTGACGGGCGACTCCGCCGAGGCCCGCGAGGCCTTCGCCGAGGGCCGCGAAGCCGACTTCGGACGTACGTCCGACGAGTGAAGCCACCGGGGAGAGCCATGACCAGCATCAACATCGTGCAGCACTTCGAGAATGTGCAACTGTCGGGCATGAGGCTGGCGTCGCTGGTGGTGGTCCCCAGCGGACGCAAGGTCCGCAGCGTGGTAGCGGCCATGGCCGCCCAGCACACCGGCTGCGCGGTGGTCACCGACGGCGCCCGGCTGGCGGGCATCTTCACTGAGCGGGACATCACCAAGCACGTGGTGCGGTCGCCCGAGACGTGGGACGCGCCGGTGGACCGGTTCATGACGGCGGAGCCCACCGTGATCGGTCACCACGCCTCCGCCATCGAGGCGCTGCGGACCATGAACGCCCGCCGGTTCCGCAACCTGCCGGTGACCGGCGCCGACGGCGACCTGCTGGGCAGCATCAACCACTACGAGCTCATCCGGCTGGCCGCGTCCTTCCTGGGGTCACCGAGCAAGCTGGGCCCCGAGTTGTCGCCCGAGCACAACCTGCACTTCGTGGACCTCACCGGCCTGCCCGCCCGCGACCCGCTGCTGGTGCGACCCGATGACTCATTGGCGGCGGCCATCGGGGCCATGCTGACGGCCGAGACGGGGCTGGTCTCGGTGGTCAGCGACCGTGGTGCGGTGATCGGGGAGCTCACCGAGCACGACGTGTTCCTGAAGGTCGCCTGCCGGGTGGAGGACCTCGAAGCCGAAGCAGTCGGCGACTGGATGACCACCGAGATCGCCGCGGCCACCCCCGGCGCGTCCATCAGCGAGGCGCTGCGCGTCATGGCCGACCTCGGCCACCGCTACCTGGTGCTGATCAGCGAAACGAGCCGCGCCCTGGGAGTGGTCACCTTCCGCGAGATCACCGAGTACTTCGAGATCGTCTGCGCAGCCTGACGCCCCGGCGCTAGTGTCGGCGCCCCACTCTCAACGCCGCAGGAGAAAGGACCTTGGCGATGGCCGACGACTACTACCGCGTGAATCTCCCGGAATCCGAGATGCCGACCCAGTGGTACAACGTGATTCCCGACCTGCCCGCGCCGCCGCCCCCGCCGCTGCATCCCGGCACCCTGGAGCCGGCCGGCCCCGACGACCTGGCCCCGCTGTTCCCGATGGGGCTGATCCTGCAGGAGGTGTCGGGCGACTCGTTCATCGACATCCCCGGAGGGGTGATCGACGTGCTGCGCCTGTGGCGACCGAGCCCGCTGTTCAGGGCCCGCCGTTTGGAGCAGGCCCTCGACACGCCGGCCAAGATCTTCTACAAGTACGAGGGCGTGAGCCCGGCCGGGTCCCACAAGCCCAACACAGCCGTCGCCCAGGCCTTCTACAACCACTCCGAGGGAGTGACCAAGCTCACCACCGAGACGGGCGCGGGACAGTGGGGCAGCGCCTTGGCCTTCGCCTGCGCCCAGTACGGCATGGAGTGCGAGGTCTGGCAGGTGGCCGCGTCGTACCGCCAGAAGCCCTACCGCAAGACGATGATGGAGGTGTGGGGTGCGACCGTGCACCCCAGCCCCTCGTCGGTCACCGAGTACGGCCGCAGCCTGCTGGCGGAGGACGCCGACCACCCCGGTTCGTTGGGCATCGCCATCTCCGAGGCGATCGCGGTGGCGGCCGCCGATCCCGCGATCCGCTACTCGCTGGGAAGCGTGCTCAACCATGTGATCCTGCACCAGACGATCATCGGCGAGGAGGCACTGCGCCAGCTGGCCATGGTGGGGGAGACCCCCGATGTGCTGGTGGGCTGCACCGGGGGCGGATCCAACTTCGGTGGCCTGTCGATGCCGTTCCTGCGGGAGAAGTTGGCCGGGAACATGTCGCCGACAATCCGCTGCGTGGAGCCGGCCGCCTGCCCGTCGCTCACCCGGGGCGAGTACCGCTACGACTTCGGCGACACGGCCTGCACCACGCCGCTGCTGAAGATGCACACCCTGGGGTCCGCGTTCATCCCCGAGCCGATCCACGCGGGCGGGTTGCGTTATCACGGCATGTCGCCGCTCATCTCCCACGTCTACGAGCTGGGCCTCACCGAGGCGGTGGCCATCGGCCAGATGGAGTGCTTCGCGGCCGCGCTGCAGTTCGCCCGCACCGAGGGGATCGTGCCCGCGCCCGAACCGACCCACGCCCTGGCGGCGGCCATCCGCGAGGCGCTGGCGTGCAAGGAGTCCGGCGAGTCCAAGACGATCCTCACCGCGCTGTGCGGCCACGGCCACCTCGACCTGGCCGCCTACGAGGACTACATCTCCGGGTCCATGGCCGACCTCGACCTGTCGGCCGAGGCCCTGGCCCAATCGATGCAGGCCATCCCCGCCCTGCCCTAGCCCCCCTCCGGGCGGTCAGATCTGCTGGAGGGCCTTGGTGATGCTGACCACGGCCTCGCGGCCGTCGCCGAAGAGCATCATCGAGTTGTCTGCCGCGAACAGCGGGTTGGGGATCCCCGCGAAACCGGGGCTGAGGCTCCGCTTGATGACCACCACCACCCCGCTCTTGTCGACGTCGAGGATCGGCATTCCCGCGATGGGGCTGGACGGCTCGGTGCGGGCGATCGGGTTCACCACGTCGTTGGCGCCCAGAACGATGGTCACGTCGGTCTGCTCGAAGGTGGGGTTGATGTCATCCATCTCGATCAACTGCTCGTAGCCGATCTCGGCCTCCGCCAGCAGCACGTTCATGTGGCCGGGCATCCGGCCGGCCACCGGATGGATGCCGAACACCACCTGGGTGCCACGGTCCTCCAAGCGCCGGGCCAGATCGCGAACGGCGTGCTGGGCCTGGGCCACGGCCAGGCCGTAACCGGGCACGATGGCCACCCGCTCGGCCGCTTCGAGCAGCATGGCCACATCGTCGGCCGACGTGGAGCGGACCTTGCCCTCGTACACGTCGTCGGCGCTGGGACCGCCCGCGCCCGAGGGTGCTGGGCTGAACATCACCGCCAGCAGGGACCGGTTCATGGCGACGCACATGATCTGGGTAAGGATCAGGCCGCTCGCCCCGACCAGCGAGCCCGCGATGATCAGCAGCGAATTGTCGAGCACGAACCCGGCGGCCACCGCGGCCATGCCCGACAGCGAGTTCAACAGCGCGATCACCACCGGCATGTCGGCGCCGCCGATGGGCGACACCACCAGCACGCCGAGCACGGCCGCCACGGCCACCATCAGCCAGATCCACAGCGGATTGCCGGCATCGGCGACCATCAGCACTCCGAAGACGACGGCCGCCGCGACGCCGGCCACGCTCACGACCTGCATTCCCTTGAACCCGGACCACTTCAGCGTCTCCCGCAGCTTCCCGAAGGCGATGAGGCTGCCGGTGAAGGTGACCGCGCCGATCAGCGCGGCCAGCCCGGCCGCGGCCGACAGCCGGGGAGTATCGGTAGCAAGGTCGGCCGCCTCGATGTACGACGCCGCCGCGACCAGCACCGAGGCGCCGCCGCCGAAGCCGTTGAACAGCGCCACCAATTCGGGCATGGCCGTCATCTGCACCCGCACGGCCAGGACCGCTCCCACGGCCGTTCCCAGCACCAGGCCGGCGATGATCCACTCGAAGCCGAGGATGGCGTTGTCGGTGAGGGTGACGACGATCGCGATGAGCATCCCGGTCGCGCCGAACTGGTTGCCCCTCACCGCGGTCCGGGGCCGGCTGAGACGCTTGAGGCCGAGGATGAATAGCACCGCCGAGGCGAGGTAGCCCAGCGTGGTCCAGTCGTCCATCACGAGCCGCCGTCCACCGGGAACCAGTCGTCCATCACCGGTCTCCGGCGCCTTCGGCAGACGATGCCGCCCGGTCCTGGGCGGAGGTGTCCCGACGGCGCTTGGGCCCGAACATCCCCAGCATCCGGTGGGTGACCAGGAAGCCTCCCACCACGTTGATCATCGCCAGGGTGACGGCCGCGAATCCGAGAACGGCGGTGAAGGTGCTGTGGTCGGCGCCGGCCGCCACCAGCGCGCCGACGATAGTGATGCCGGAGATGGCGTTGGACCCCGACATCAGCGGGGTGTGAAGGGTGGGCGGCACCTTGGTGATCAATTCGACGCCGAGGAACACGGCCAGCACGAAGAGGGTCACTGCGATCAGTAGATCCACCGGACTAGCCCTCCCCGATCGTTTCCGACCCGCCGAGCGCCTCGGCCACGCCCGGATGCGCTACCGCGCCGTCGCGCGTCACCAGCATGGCCGACAGGATCTCGTCGTCGCGGAGATCGATCTCACCGTCGGGGGCGAGATGACGCAGGAACGCCACGAGGTTGCGGGAGAACATCTGGCTGGCATGGCGGGCGCACCGCGACACCAGGTCGGTGGGAGCGAGGACGGTCACCCCGCCCCGCTCGACCTCGACATCCGACTGGGACACGGCGCAGTTGCCGCCTCGCTCGGAAGCCAGATCGATGACGATTGATCCGGGCGCCATGGCGTCGACCATCTCGGCGGTGAGCAGAAGGGGCGACGCCCGCCCGGGGATGGCCGCGGTGGTGATCACGACATCGGAGGCGGCCACATAGGGGGCCAGCAACTCCTGCTGCCTGCCGGCGACATCGGTGCTCTGAGCCCGGGCGTAGCCGCCCGAGTCCTCGACGCTGGCGGTGTCGGCTCCCGCCTCCGTGAGGTCCAGCTCGACCGCTCGGGCACCCATCGAACGGATCTGCTCCAGCGCGGCCGGTCGCACGTCGTACCCTTCGACCACGGCGCCGAGGCGCCGCGAGGTGGCGATGGCCTGGAGACCGGCGACGCCCGCGCCGAGCACCAGCACACGCGCCGGTGCCAATGTCCCAGCCGCGGTCATCATCAGCGGGAACATCTGGGGCAGCCGGCTCGCGGCCAGCAGCACCGCCTCATAGCCGGCGATCGTGCCCATCGAGGAAAGCACGTCCATGGTCTGCGCCCGGGTGATGCGGGGCACCAAGTCCATGGAGAAGGCACAGGTGCCCTCGGCGGCATGGCGCTGCGCGCGTTGCGGCATCCACAGCGGGTCGAACACGCCCACGAAGTTCGCCGGGGAACCGGCCGCTCCGGCCTCTGCGGCCAGATCGCGCACCGAGACGACCAGTTCAGCGGCTCGGGCCGCATCGAGATCGACCAGAGAAGCGCCGGCCTCGCGGTAGGCGTCGTCGTCGATACCGGACCCGGATCCCGCGCCGCGCTCGACCAGAACGTCGCATCCGTGGGCGGCCATCGCCTGCACACCGTCGGGAACGAGAGCCACCCGATTCTCCTGTGGTGCAGGCTCACGCAGCAATCCCAGGCGCACGAAGCATGGAGCCTAGCGCCGAGCTCCGGCGGCGGGGATAATCTCCGCTTGAAGATCGCTGACCACACGAGGTGACCGTGAGCGCCATCATCCACACCAGCCCCCTGCCCGACGTGGAGATTCCCGACCAGTCCATCACCGACTGCGTCTTCGCATCGGTCGCCGACCGCGCCGACGAGGTGGCCATCACCGACGGAGCCTCGTCGTCGTACACGTTCTCGGAGCTTCACGCCGCCGTGCGCAGCCTCGGCGGCGGGCTCAGCTCCCGGGGCGTGGGCCCCGGCACGACCGTCGCCATCCTCGCTCCCAACGTCCCCGAGTACGCCATCGTCTTCCACGGCATCGCCCTGGCCGGCGGCACCGTCACGACCATCAACCCGACGTACGGCCCCGAGGAGGTGCGCCATCAGCTCACCGACGCGGGAGCGTCATGGCTCGTAACGATCCCGATGTTCCTGGAGACGGCCCGAACCGCCGCGGAGGGCACCGGCGTGGAGCAGATCGTGGTCATGGGAGAAGCGGAAGGGGCCATACCGCTGGCCTCGCTGTTCGGGCCGCCCATCGACCAGGTGCCGGTGGACTACGCCGAGCATGTCGTTGTGCTGCCCTACTCCTCGGGCACCACCGGGCTGCCCAAGGGGGTGATGCTCACCCACCGCAACCTGGTCGCCAATATCGCCCAGATGGAGTACACGTTCGTCCCCTCCGAGGGTGAGGTGGCGCTGGCCGTGCTGCCGTTCTTCCACATCTACGGCATGCAGGTGCTGATGAACATGCTGCTCGCGTTCGGCGTACGTGTCGTGACGATGCCTCGCTTCGACATGATCAGAGCCCTGGAGTTGGTGCAGGAACAGCGGATCACGCGGTTCTTCGCGGTGCCGCCCATGGTGCTGGGGTTGGCCAAGCACCCCGTCGTGGACGACTTCGACCTCTCGTCGATAAAGCAGATCTTCTCCGGGGCGGCACCTCTGGGAGCCGACCTGGCCGCCGCCGCCGCGGCCCGGGTGGGCTGCGAGGTAGTCCAGGGCTACGGAATGACGGAGCTGAGCCCGGTGAGCCACTGCACGCCCGAGGGACAGTTCCGGCCGGGCACCAGCGGCGTCACCATCTCCAACACCGAGATCCGCGTCGTCGACCCCGATTCGGGCGACGACCTGGACGTGGGCGGGCGCGGCGAACTCCTCGTGCGCGGGCCGCAGGTGATGAAGGGGTATCTGAACAACCCCGAAGCCACCGCCGAGACCCTGGACGCCGACGGCTGGCTGCACACCGGCGATGTGGCCATCGTCGACGAGGAGAACCACGTGTCGATAGTCGACCGCATCAAGGAGCTGATCAAGTACAAGGGCTTCCAGGTGCCCCCCGCGGAGTTGGAGGCTGTGCTGGTCACCCACCCATCGGTTGCTGACGCAGCCGTCATCGGTATTCCAGACGAGGAGGCGGGCGAGCTGCCCAAGGCCTTCGTAACGCTGGCCCCGGGAGCGGCCGAGCCGACTCTCGCGGACCTGCAGGACCATGTGGCCGGGCACCTGGCCACCTACAAGCAGGTGAGGGTCCTGGAGGTGCTGGAGGCCATTCCCAAGAGCGCCTCCGGCAAGATCCTGCGCCGCGAGTTGCGAGACGGCTGACCCCGACAACAATCCCGCGCCCAGCGTGCATCGTTGCGGCGCCGGTCGTCTAGGGTTCTAGCGCCGATGTCAACGCCGGCCGCCGGCCGGCCCCCAACCACTTGAGAGGACTAGCGATGGCAACACCGCAGGCGGCGATTCTCACCGATTTGCAGAAGTACCAGTGGTACACGCACATGAGCCGTGTCGACGGAGCCGACCTCGGCGTCATCCGCCGGGCGCTGAGCGACTGCCGGGCCGATGCCGACGCGCAGGGCGTGAATCTCGGCGTCCTGCTGGGCCCGACGCTGGCTGCCGATCTGGGCATCGAGACCGGCGACGACTTCCAGCCCTATCCCGGCTACGCCTCCCCCGACGGCACCCGGGTGGCCAAGGGCACTCAGGAGGAGCTGCTCATCTGGGTCCACCACGCCGACAAGGATCTGTGCTGGGAGGTCCAGCACACCTTCCGGCGCGCCGTGGCCGGCCACATGGCCGTGGCCCGCGAGACCCCGACGTTCATCTACAAGAACAGCCTCGACCTCACCGGCCACATCGACGGCACCGGCAACCCGGAGCCCGAGGACGAGCCCGACCGGGCCATCATCGATGACGGGGACCCGGGAGAAGGCGGCGCGTTCTGCATCGCCCAGCGCTGGGTCCACGACCTGGACTACTGGTCGACGCTGTCGCTGGAGCAGGAGGAGAACACCTTCGGGCGCACCAAGGCCGACTCGGTCAAGCTCGACGTGCAGGTCCCCAGGTCGCACCTCTCACACGTGGAGCTGCGCGAGGGCGCGACCGCCGACGAGTCCACGCCCAAGCGCGGCGAGATGGTGCGGCGCTCCACGCCCTACGCCTTCCACGACGGCACGGTCGGCCTGTACTTCATGGGCTTCTGCAAGACACAGGCCCCGCTGCGGGAGCGGATGGAGGCGATGTACGGCATCAACGGCCAGGAACCCGACTTCATTACCGACTACTCGACGCCGGCATCAGGCTCCTTCTACTTCGCACCGTCGGTGGAGGCGCTCGACGCCGCTCTGGGCTAGAGGCCTGGCGGGTAGACAGCGGTCGGGCCGAGCGCAACACGCTGAGCGAGACGTCTCAATTCGTCTTCGGCGTGGACCTCGACGGGGTCGTCGCCGACTACACGGCGGGATTCGCGGCCTTCGTCGCCTCGCTTCGAGGGATAGATCCAGCATCGCTCCCCGAGGAGCGGTCCTACGACTTCCGCGAGTGGGATCTGAGCCCGAGCGACTTCGAGCAATACCACGGCTCGGCCGTGACCGAGCATCGGATGCTGGCCAAGCTGCCCGCCATCGAGGGTGCGGCCGAGGCGCTGTGGCGGCTGTCGGACGCAGGCGTGTGGATCCGGGTGATCACCCATCGCCTCTACGTCAACTGGGGCCATGCCGAAGCAGTGGCCGACACGGTGCAGTGGCTGGACGCGGAGCGCATCCCGTATCGCGACATCTGCTTCCTGGGCAACAAGCCGGAGGTGGAGGCCGACTGCTACGTGGACGACGCTCCCCATAACATCGCCGCGCTGCGGGCCAGCGGCAACGACGTGATCGTGTTCGACCAGCCCTACAACCGCGATGAGGCCGAGCCCAGGGCCCGAACGTGGCCGGAGGTGGAGCAAATCGTGATGGAGCGGTTCACGGCCTGGCGAGGCGCGGCCGGCGTACAGACCCAACTCCCCGGAATGGATGCGGGGATCGATCGTCTGGCTGTGCGGCGGTCGGCTGGAGCGGCTGTCCGGCTGCCTCCCGAGCAGGAGTGACCATTCGCCAGCTCAACGGCTGAGTATCTCGAATGGAGCGATGTCGCGAGGCACGTCGGACACGTCGACGGGCACACTGCCGCGCCGGGCTGACAGCGTGGCGGCGGCCGCTACCGTGAGGGCGGACGAGGCCGCGGCCAGGTCGGGCCATGTCGTCGCCTCGCCCGAGGCGACCCGGGCCAGCCGCTGGATCTGACCCACGAAACCGAGGGCGGCCAGGGCGTGCTGCGAACCCGGCGGGGAATCCACCAGGGCGCCGTCGATCTCCAGCCCGGGTACGGGCCAGAGGTCGACTCGGGCCACACGACTCGAGTCGGCGGCCTCGAGGGAGGCCGCGGCCACCGGGGCACCCCAGCTGAGTTCGGCTCGGGCCCGGCGTCCGTTGGCGGCCTCCAGCAGCACCGAGGCCGCGCGGTCCAAGCCGTCGACGACCTCGTACCGCGACGCGGTCACCGACCGGACCGCCGCTCCCATGGCCGCTATCAAGACCGGCCAGAATCCCGCCGCTGGATCCATGGTCACACCGCCCCCGAACGCAGTGCCGGAGTCGAGGCCCCGAGCCGGGTCGGGCACGGCCAGCCTCAACTCCAGATGGTGCGGGTCCATGGCGGCCACCGCATCCAGCATCTGGCGCACGGCCGGGGCGTGCAGCAGGTTCACCGCGGCCACAACCGGCCCTCCACCGAACGCTGCGCCGAGGTCGGCAATGCCGTCGATGGTGGTCGCCGCGGGTGACTCGACCAGCACGGCCCGCAGCCGGCGGGACGAGGCCAGTTCGGCAAGAACCTCGGCCCGGGCAGCCGGGGGAGTGGCGATCACGGCTACGTCGCAAGCCCGGGCCAATTCCCGAGCGGTCAGCACCGGACAGTCCAGAGCTCCGGCGAGAGCAGAGGCTCTAGGTGAGGCGGTCGACCGCGCCGCCACGCCGGCCAGGCGCACACCTCTGGCGGCTCGGGTCGACTCGGCGTGAAGGGTGGCGGCCCGGCCGGCGCCAACGATTCCTACCGACGTCACACCGGAATAGTCCCACAGACACCGTGAGAGGAAGGGATGTCTGACCTAGGGTGTCCGCGAACGGATGTAAGCCGAATGCGTCGTAAGGGTGTCATTCCCGCTCTTGTTCGCTGCGCTCACGGGCCGCTCGGGCCACGGCCTCGCCCGTATGGGCCGGATTGGGCTGCCGATTCGCTCGGCCTCTAGTAGCGCGAACTCTGAGCCGTTAGTGTCTCGCCGTGCCCGAAGCCGCCTCGCGCGATAACGAGACTCCTGACCACAGCAGCGACGAGTCCACCGAGAACGTTCATCCGCTGCTGGAAATCCAGGAGATCGACACCGAGACGGAGCAACTCCAGCACAGGCGGGCGACCCTCCCGCTGCGCGGGGATCTGGCCGCGGCCCAATCCGAGCAGCGCGAGCTGCAACGCCAGATCGACACGGTAGGCCTGCAACGCATCGAGGTCCTGACCCGCCAGAAGCGCCTGGAGGACGAGGCCGCAATCATCCAGGCCAAGGCCGACAAGGACGACAACCGTCTGTACTCCGGCGAGATCACGGCCATCCGGGACCTCCAGGCCCTGCAGGACGAGATCGCTGGACTGCGTTCCCGCCAGGGTGTCCTGGAAGAACGGGCCATCGAGGCGCTAGTGGAAGCCGAAGAGTTGAGTAGCCAGGCCGAGACGATGGAGGAGCAGCTTGCCGTCGGCGACGAGCGAGTGACGGTGCTGGAGGCTGAGTTGGCCGCGACGGAATTGTCGATAGACGAGCAACTCGCTGCGCTCTCGGGCAACAGGACCACCGCCGCGGCTCGCGCCGAGGCGGCGGCAGTGTCCACCTACGAGCGGCTGCGCCAGACGTTCGGGCCAAGCACGGCCGTGACATTCGATCTGTCCTCGGGTTGCGGATGCCCCCAACAGATGCCCGCGGTCGAGGTGGCCCGCATCAAGCGCTGCGCCGAAGGGGAAGTGCTGGACTGCGCCGAGTGCGGTCGGCTGGTCCTGCGCTGAGGTGAGCGGCTGGTCCTGCCGGAACGGCCGGCACCGGTCCTGACGCGCATGTTTCTCTGGTTCGCGGCCTGCGCGGTGGTGGTCGTGGCGCAAGTGTTCGGCAGCGGCGGCGTCGACTACCGGGTTGTAGCGCTGGGCGCGGTCCTGCCTCTCGCTGAGAACGTCAGCGGGGCACCTTGGGTGCTCCACACCCTGGCCGGCAGCGTCGTGCTTCTCGTAGCCGTAATGGCGCTCACCGCCGGCCGGGGCCGCCGGCTGCGCCGCCGCCGCTGGATTGGCCTGCCCATCGGAACCCTGGTGTTCCTGGTGGCCAGCGGATCCTGGTCGCGCACCGCCCTGTTCTGGTGGCCGGTCGGAGGCAGCGGGGGAGTGGGCCAAGGCGTTCCTCCCGAGTTCGACCGTCCTCTCGCCGTGTTGATCGCGTTCGAGTTCGCCGGGCTCGCCGCCCTGGCCTGGACCGCCCACCGCTTCGGCCTGTCGGATCCCGTGCGCCGCCGAGTATTCCTGACCACCGGCCGCCTCACCCGTCCATGAGTGACGGCCGGTGGTGGCGGGGAGTCGGCCTGTAGGCGGGATTCTGTCCGGGAGGCCGTTTCCGGGCCTCCGTGGATGACCATCCATCTGTGCGATCTACCCGGGAGTGTCTGCGGACGGGCCGCCCTCTCCCTGCTCGATCTTGCTCCGGGTGGGGTTTACCTAGCCGCTCCGGTCGCCCGGAGCGCTGGTGCGCTCTTACCGCACCGTTTCACCCTTGCCGGCGTGAGCCGGCGGTCTGTTCTCTGTGGCACTCTCCTGCGAGTCGCCTCGACTGGCCGTTAGCCAGCACCCTGCCCTGCGGAGTCCCGACCTTCCTCGATCCGCCTGAGCGGACCGCGGCCATCCGGCCGGCTCCCCGCCACCGCTGCAAGGCTAGTTAGCCTGAAGCCCGGACGCGCCGGGATCGGCAGGGCTGGCGCCGCTCGGAGGAGACCATGACCACGCTCGACGACTACGGCGGCTGGCCCGGGATACTCGCCACCCTCGCTGCGGGCCGAGACATCGGAACCGGCGAAGCTCGCGCTGCGCTCGGGGCGATACTCGCCGGCGAGGCGACCGATGCCCAGGTGGCCGCCTTCATCGTGGCCCTGCGGATAAAGGGCGCCGCCGTCGGCGAACTCCAGGGCCTGGTGGGAGCCATGCGCGACGCTGCCACCCCCCTGGACATCCCCGCCGACGCCATCGACATCGTGGGCACCGGCGGCACCGCCGGCCGCAAGACCCACGCGCTCAACGTCTCTACCATGGCCTGCTTCGTGGCCGCCGGCGCGGGCGCCACAGTCTGCAAACACGGCAACGTCAAGGCCTCGTCCACCTCGGGCAGCTTCGACCTGCTCGAGGTCATCGGCCTGCCCATGGGCCAGACGCCGGAGCAGGTGGCCGAAGCGGTATGCAACGCAGGGCTCGGCTTCGCCTTTGCCAAGGCCTTCCATCCGGCCATGCGCCACGTGGCCGCCGTGCGATCGCAGGTCGGCATACCGACGGTCTTCAACCTGCTCGGGCCGCTGTCCCATCCGGGCCATGCGAAGCGCCAGGTGATCGGCGCGCCCGATGAGTCACTGGCCCCCACCCTGGCCGCCGTGCTGCAGGCCACCGGTTCGGTGCGGTCGCTGGTCGTGCACGGCGACGGCCGATTCGACGAGTTCACCACCACCGGGCCGAACTTGGTGGTCGAACTGAACGAGGGGAAGGTAACCGAGTACCGCATCGAGGCGACTGACGTGGGGCTGGCCCCGGCAAGGCCCGACGAGCTGCGCGGCGGTGATCCGGTGGCCAACGCGCGGATCCTGGCCAGCATTCTGGCCGGTGAGCCCGGACCCAAACGCGACATGGTGGTGCTCAACGCAGCCGCAGGCCTAGTGGTGGCAGGAGTGGCGGACGACCTTGTGGCCGGCGTGGAGGCAGCCGCCGCGGCCATCGACGACGGGCGGGCCGCCCAGAAGTTCGACGAGGTGACCGCAAACACGTCAGCCTCGTAGCCATGGGGCTGTGAGCGTCGATACCTCTACGCTGGCGGCCGTCGGACGGCGGGCCGGTCTATGCGCGGTTGGCTTCTGCCGGGCCGAGCCGTTCACCGACTCAGCCCAGGTTCTGCACGAGCGCAAGCAGGCCGGGCTGCATGGCGGGATGCAGTTCACCTACCGCAACCCCGACCGTTCCACCTGCCCGGCGCGACTGGTACCCGGCGCGGCCGCCCTGATCGTCGGAGCCCTCGAGTTCAGCGCAGCCGCCTGCGATCGACCCGACGACGGCAGCCCGTACGCCCGGGTGGCCGCCTACGCCCGGGCCGACTACTACACCCCGCTGCGGGCGGCCTTGGAGACAATGGCCGAGCCGCTGCGGGCTGCGGGCCACCGGGCCGTGGTATCGGCCGACGAGAACGGCCTGGTGGACCGGGCCGCGGCCCACCGGGCCGGCATCGGCTGGTGGGGCAAGAACTCCAACATCCTGCTGCCCGGCGCGGGAAGCCTGGCCGTGCTCGGAGCTGTGGTGACCGACGCCCCACTGGTGTCCGCCGACCCCGAACCGGTGGCCGACGGCTGCGGATCCTGCCGGCGATGCCTGGACGGCTGCCCGACCGGCGCCATCGTCGCCCCCGGCACCGTGGACGCCCGACGCTGCCTGGCCTGGCTGGTGCAGGCAGACGGCGTCTTCGACCCCGACTACCGCGTCGCGCTCGGCGACCGGATCTACGGCTGCGACGACTGCTCGGAGGTGTGCCCGCCCAACCGGGTCCGGGTCCGCCTTGAAGGCCGAGCGAACAGGAGAACGAACGGTCCAGCCTGGGTGCCGGTCCTCGACCTTCTTGACTCCTCCGACGAGGACCTGATCGCCACGTTCGGACGCTGGTACATACCGCGGCGCCAGCCCCGCTACCTGCGCCGCAACGCGCTGGTGGTGCTGGCCAACGTGGGCGAGCCCTCCGAGCCCCGGGTGCGGGCCGCGGTGGACAGGGCGCTGGGCGACCCCGATCCGCTCATCAGGGCTCACGCCGTGTGGTGCGCGCGACGCCTGGGGCTCAGCCTCGACGCCCTGTCGGACGCCGCCGATCCGCTGGTGCGGGCCGAACTCGAGCGGCCGGTACGAACTTCTGTCGATTCCCCACCTGTGCGGTGGTTTCCCGACAGAAGTTCACCCGTGGAGCCCCCGGCGTGACCCGTCACCTGCTCGTGACCAATGACTTCCCGCCCAAGGTGGGAGGCATCCAGAACTACCTGTGGGAGCTGTGGCGGCGGCTGCCCGCAGACGATGTCGTGGTGCACACAACCCCCTATGAGGGCGCAGACGCATTCGACGCGGCCCAGCCCTTCGCTGTGACCCGGTCCCGTGAACCGTGGTTGCTGCCGGGGCCGCACCTCACCCGGAGGGTGCGACGCCTGGCCCATCGCCACGACGTCGACCTGGTGGTGATCGATCCCGCCCTTCCGGCCGGACTGATCGGACCGCGCCTCGACCACCCCTACGCAGTGATCGTGCACGGCGCCGAAGTGGCCATTCCCGGTCGTCTCCTGGGCACGCGACAGCTGCTGAAGACGGTACTGGCCGGGGCGGCGGGGGTGATTGCGGCCGGAGGCTACGCCGCCCGCGAATGCGAACGAGCCCTGGGCCGGCCGCTACCGGCGTTCGTGATCCCTCCCGGCGTGGACGTCGATCGGTTCCGGCGGAGTTCCGTCGCTGAACGGATCGAGGCCCGCAGGCGGCTGAACCTCCAGCCCGAGGCCCCGACGGTGGTGAGCGTGTCGCGACTGGTGCCCCGCAAGGGAATGGACACGCTCGTGCGAGCAGCTGCCCTGATGGCGGGCTCCCGCCCGGACGTGAGTGTCTTCATCGCCGGGAAGGGCCGCGATCGCCGCCGCCTGACCCGCCTGGCCGGCCGCGTCGACGCCCCGGTCGAGCTGCTGGGGCGCCTCGACGACGACGACCTGGCCGCTCTCTACGGATGCGCCGACGTGTTCGCCATGCTGTGCCGAACCCGCTGGGGCGGCCTGGAGCAGGAGGGCTTCGGGATCGTCTTCCTGGAGGCGGCCGCAGCCGGTGTTCCACAGGTCGCCGGCCGCAGCGGCGGAGCCCATGAAGCGGTGATCGACGGCGAGACCGGGATCGTGCTCGACCCGGCCACGCCGGAGAGCGCGGCGGCCGCCATCGGTGCCCTGTTGGACGACCCCGCACGCCGGAAGGCGATGGGCGACGCCGCGCGCCGGCGAACCGAGACCGAGTTCTCCTACGACGTGCTGGCCGCCCGACTGGGCCGCGCCCTCGACGCCATGGTCGAGCAGCCGTCGAGCTGATTGCGTCCGCTCTTGTTCGCTGCGCTCACGGGCCGCTCGGGCCACGGCCTCGCTCGTACGAGCCGTAGACCCGTCGATGCGCTCGGCCTCTGGGCTATGCCGCAACCGC
>VXWX01000159.1 GCA_009835735.1 Acidimicrobiaceae bacterium | reverse complement strand
AGGAATCCGTCACCAGCGCCGACCTCACCGGCGACGACGCGTACCGGCTGCTGACGTCGATCATCGTCCCCCGCCCCATCGCGTGGGTGTCGACCGTCTCCCCCGACGGGACGCGCAACCTTGCGCCGCACTCGTACTTCAACGGCGTCAGCAGCTCGCCACCGCTCGTCATGTTCAGCGCCGAACTCACCGGCGACACTGCGGCGAACGTCCGCTCCACCGGCGAGTTCGTGGTGAACACGGTGAGCGTCGCCCTGGCCGAGGCAATGGAGACGACCGCCTCCGCGGTCGGCGCGCCGGTCGACGAGTTCGCTCTCGCCGGTCTGACCCCGGTCGCAGCGACGGACGTTCAGCCCCCGCTGATCGACGAGTCGCCGGCCTCGCTCGAGTGCGTCGTGCGTGAGGCCCGGCCGTTCGGCGACAGCCTGATGGTGGTCGGCGAGGTCGTGCGGTTCCACTTCGCACCCAGGCTGATGGGCGACACCGGGAGGCTCGAGCCCGAACGCCTCGACCCGCTCGGCCGCCTCGGCAAGGCCTACGCCCCACTTGGGGAGGTCTTCCGCCAGGACCGCCCCACGCCCGATGCGCTCGGTGTGTCCGGACGCCCAGAACAGGCCGCCCCCCGGACCGTCGGCCGCGCCCACCTCGTCGGCAGCCTCCCCCGCAACACCGCGGCCGAAGTGATGGAGCTCTGCGCCGAGCATCTGGGCGCCCATCTCGCCGCCATTCCTGACGGCGAGACCGGAGACCGCCTCGACTGGACCACCTTCCAGGCCGTCCACGTCTTCCACCCCAATCCCGGACTCGAGACCGTCTCGGTGCCGGAGTCGTTCGCGGACGATCCCGACGGGTGGCGACCGGGTGATCTCGAAGAGGACGCATGGCTGTTCCGGGTGCGAGACGGCGTCGCAATGCCCCACTTCGACCGGCTGGGCTACGTCGAGGCGGCGGTCGAGTCCTACGAGATCTTCCGTGAACTGCGCTCAGCCGGCCGGATCCCGGCCGGAGTCCGCTTCCAGGTCTCGTTGCCGGCCCCGCAGAGCGCGGTGTCGTGGTGGTTCCACGACCCCGACGACGCCGATCGGGTGAACACGGCCTACACGCTGGCGATGGCCGAGGAGGTCCGGCGGCTGTGCCGAGCCATCCCGCACGACGACCTCACGATCCAATGGGACGCCTGCTGGGAGACCGTCGTCTTCAACGACCTGTTCGACTGGGCACCCGCCGGCGACCCGATGGCCCGGATCGCGCTGCAGACGCCGGCGATCAGCATGGGGATCCCCGACGGTGTCATCGTCGGCTACCACTTCTGCTACGGGAGCATGCACGACGAGCACTTCATCGAGCCGGCCGACCTCGCCCGGTGCGTCGCCCTCGCCAACTTCGTGGTCGGCAACTCGGGACGCCGCATCCACTTCGTCCACATGCCGGTTCCGATCGACCGTGACGACGACGCCTACTTCGCTCCGCTGCGCGGCCTGCGCATCGGAGGCTGTCACGTCTACCTCGGGCTGGTGCACCACGAGGACGGCGGCGCAGGCGCCAGACGACGGATGGCGGCCGCCCGACGCCATCTCCCCCACTTCGGCGTCGCCGCCGAGTGCGGCATGGGGCGCATGCACCCCGACCTGGTCGTCCCGCTGCTACAAGCCCACGCCGACGCCCTCGCATGAGCCGAAGTGTTGAACGGACCGGCCCGACGTCGCCTCGGACGATGAGCCATCGCGGCCGCGCGGTCCGTTTGGTGCTCACGGCCACGTTCCTGTACGCGTCGGTCCCGCCCATCCTTCATGTCGCGGCGTCGGACACCAACCCTTTCTATTTCAACTTCATGATCACGATCATGCAGGTATCCATACCTGGTCTGTTTCTTCTGTACTCGAAGGACAGCTACGTCAACCGGCACCTGAGCACCACTCAACGTCGAGACCTCAAGAGGCCCAGAGTTCACTTCACCTACTTTCGGCGGACGAGCGGACACACCGGTAACAGGAAGTCCGTAGTCCTGAAGGAATCAGGCCGCAAGGATGTTCTTGGTTGGGCCAGGATGCCCATCGTCTGGGCCCTGATCTCGAGTCTGCACTACGGCTTCTTGGCATGGTCCGCCAACATTCTCGAGACCGCCGTCGCGACCACCATCTTCGAACTCTGGCCCGTGTTCCTGGTCTACGCCCTGGCGCGCCATGAGGACAGCGACCGGCTGTTCCGCCGCGCGCCGGTGTCGGTCGGGCACTCCCGCCGCGCCATCTCGAAGGAGGTCATGGTCCTCACCGCGCTGGCAGGATCGGGCCTGGCCTTGATGCTGGGCAGCCAGGCAGCAGGACAGATCCGCTCAGCCACGGACCTGGTGTCCTACAAGGTGGCAGCCGGAATGGTCATTGCCGTTGTGGCCTCGCTGCTGGCTGCGTTGAGCGTCCTCAGCAATCTCGCCTACGGGAAGGTCCTCTACTACGCGTTGGTGCCCGCCGGAGGAACCCAGCCACCCCGCGGGGACAGGAGTCTCGAGACGCGACCCATCGAGCAGCGAGGAGATCCCGATCGCCGCTTGCTTATCTGGCTGACCCTGTTGGGATACGTGCTGTCTCGAGTCGTTGCTCTTCCTGTCAATGTCCTGATCGGATTGCTCACACCACAGGTTCAAGGATCGCTGACATGGGGAGCTGTGCTCGGCGCGATGGTGATCGGGGCTGCGGTCTCGGTGGCCGGAATGCTGTTGCGAGTCGGGAACATCAGGTCTGAGGACACCGCAGTCAATTCCCTGCTGTGCCTCGGGCCGGCGGTCTCGCTCCTGGCTCTGATGGCACTCGGCATCACACTGCCGAGATTCGACCTGTTCGTTGTGGGCGCAGTCCTGATCCTGGCCGTCAATGTTCGGATCCAGTTGAGGCGCGACGCTAGCCATGGGACTCGATAGCGCTCGCGGCTACGGTGCGGGCATCGGTCCTGGTCCAGGGAGCAGGACACGGCGACGGAGGAGATCTGTTGGCTGACCGCAAGTCGTTCTGGGCGTGGTGCCTGGAGTCGGAGGAGCCTTCCGACGCCGACCGGGCCGCGCTGGCGGACAAGCTGTCGAAGCGGTACGGCACCGAGATCGTCGCCAAGCCGGTGCCGTCGCTGGACGACGCCGAACTGCGGGCTCCCCGCATCCCGGTGCCGGACTCGGTGGCCGGCTGGTGCTCGACCACCACCTACGACCGGGCCCGGTATGCCTACGGCGCCCACTTCACCGAACGGGTGCGGGCCTTCAACCTCGACTTCGGAAACCCGCCCGACGTGGTGGCCCACCCCCGAGACGAGACCGAGGTGGAGGCCACCCTCGACTGGTGCGACGCCAACGGTTACGTGACCGTCCCCTACGGCGGCGGATCGTCGGTGGTGTGGGGCGTCACCCCCCTCGACGACCTGGGACCCACCGTTGTGATCTCCCTCGACCAGCTCGACCAGGTGCTGGAGATCGATGACGTCTCCCGAGCGGCCCGCATCCAGGCCGGCGTGTTCGGGCCGCACCTCGAGGACCAACTCCGTCCCAGCGGCCACACCCTCAGACACTTCCCGCAGTCGTTCCGGTTCTCCACCCTCGGCGGCTGGATCGCCACCCGCTCAGGGGGCCACTACGCCACCAACCACACCCACATCGACGACTTCGTCGAGTCGGTGCGGATGATCACCCCGGCTGGTTGGTGGGAGTCGCGCCGGCTGCCCGGCTCGGGGGCGGGACCGAGCCCCGACCGCATGGTGATCGGCTCCGAAGGCGTCTACGGGATCATCACCGAAGCCTGGATGCGGATCCAGCGCCGGCCGACTTTCCGGGCCACCGCCGGGGTCACGTTCGAGTCATGGCAGGCCGGCTGCGAGGCCGTGCGACACATCGTGCAGGCCAAGCTGTGGCCGGCCAACCTGCGCATCCTCGACCCCGCCGAGGCCCGCCGGGCCGCGGGGCTCGACGGCGAGCAGGCCCTGGTGATCGTGTCGTTCGAGTCGGCCGAGCTCAGCCAGCGCCACAACATCGCGGCCGCGGTGGAGATCGCCCGAGACAGCGGCGGCCGTGTCGACGACGACGACATCCGGGTCGACGACGGGACGGGCAAACCCACCGGCCGCGGCGGCGCAGTGGGCGCCTGGCGCAACGCCTTCATCGGCGTCGGCAACGGCGTGGAGACCTCGCTGGGCCTGATCAACGACACATTCGAGACGGCCATCACGTGGGACCGCTGGCCCGACTTCGACAACGAGATCCGCACCAGGGTGGGCGCCGCCCTCACCGACACCTTCGGACCGCACCACTCGCTGTCGTGCCGGTTCACCCACGTCTACACCGACGGCCCCGCGCCCTACTACACGTGGTCGGGCATGGGCGCCCAGGGCAGCGAGATCGCCCAGTGGCAGATCATCAAGGACGCAGCCAACCAGGCTGTGGTGGACGCGGGCGGCACCGTCACCCACCACCACGCGGTGGGCCGCATGCACCGGCCCGGCGGCTACGACCGCCAGCGCCCCGAACTCTTCGCCGAGTCTGTCCGGGCCGTCAAGCAGCGGCTCGACCCCAACGGCATTCTCAACCCCGGCGTACTCATCGACCCCTGAACCTGTCCTTACACTGGCCGCCGTGACTGACGAGCAGGCTCCTGGGCTGCTGGCCGGGG
>VXWX01000016.1 GCA_009835735.1 Acidimicrobiaceae bacterium | reverse complement strand
GGCCAAAATCGGCCTGTGACTGCACCAAAATTAGTTTTTATGTCAAAGTCGGGCTAAGAGTGGGCAAGTTGTTTTTGGAAGCCAACAGGATACAGATCCAGTCCACCGAGATAGAAGTAAATCGCATTCGCAAACCGCTGTTTGTTTCGGAATCCTCGTGCGCGAACTTTGACCATCTTGATCCGGCTGTTCATGCGTTCCGCTGGGCCATTACTGACACCGAGAACGATGGCATTTAGGATGCCCCACAAATGATTCTTAATGGTCTTGGCCGCTTTTTTCATGGGAGCAAGCCGGCATCGCATGGCCCAGGATAACCATCGCTTCCAGCCCTTGAGCGCCCAGGTGCGACTCTTATAATGCCACAACGTTTGAGAGAATTCCTTGATGGCCCAGGCCCAGGAGGTTTTCAAGGTGCTCTTCTTGAGTTGTTGGAGCTGCTTCTTATGCCACGCAGACATATGCTTCCGATTGGTCAGCCAGACATACTTGGTTCCCGTGAGCGTATCCATTCCTTGTTTCCGTAATTCCCGATTCTCAATCTTCCGAACCTCATCCACGCCGTTGCCAATGTATTTTGCCACATGAAAACGGTCGAACGCAATCTTTTGGGCGGCACCGGGAACCCAGATTCTAGTGCCCTGGATATACGGGCCCCATATATCCATACTCATGCTCTTCAAGGATTCCAACTGCGTGGACGAACAGGTTGCATAATAGGCCCCCAGGCTCTCGGTCGTCCGATCTTCGCTCACATGCAGCACCGTACCCGTGACCGGATTGGACACCACAGTGATGTAGTTATGACCACGCCGAAAGGATGTCTCATCGACACAAATGGGTTCGACCACTTCCTCCTTCTTGCGGGCAAGCCCCCGCTCCACGGACCGCTCCATGATGTTGGCGATCATCGTCCAACTCACCCCCCTCCGCTTGGCTACGGTTGAAATACTGGTCGCATCCTGCAAATCGTCAATCACAATTGCCTCAAATGCCGTTGTGAAACGCACACGCGCATCCGCCCATGGCACCGAAACCGTCTTGATCCCATGCTCCGCACATTTGATCCGGGGAACCTCTGCAATCACATGGGTCTGATACGCACAAATGTCCGTGTGCCGCCACGTCCGCAGACGGTGATCGTACCCCGGACAAACTTTACCACACGCGGGACACCGAAGAACGGAATCTTCCGAATACACCACATGGATCTCCGCTTCCTGCAATGCATCATCTTGGGTGATCTTGGAGACCCTCCACGGAGACGATATACCTAACAATCGATCAAGGTCTTGAATACTTACTTCCATTGCGAATGAAATGATGGAATAAAGACCCAAAATAAGCAAGAATTCCTATCTTGTGCCTACTTGGACTTACGAGCATTCAGCCCGAATCCGAAGCTTTACCCACTTAAATAATGGAAGCCCCACGAATAATTTGGCACAAACGAACACCCACAAGCCGATTCAGAAACAAGCCTGGCTCGTGCTACGTCTTCACCAGCCTGACCAAGGCATTTTGTCCGGTTCGTGTGCCGCGGGCATAGACCGTCGGCATGGACAGGAACATTCAGCGTCCAGCCTGCTGCGGCACCAACAATGACACTCTGCATTCGGCCAAGCTGTGTGCCACTCCCGTGCGCCCGTTGAGCCCAGAATTGCACAGTACATACCAGTCGGCTGGAAGTGGCCGCTCCCGTGCGCCCCCAACGCCCGGAATAGTTGTCAACGAGTCCGGCCGACCAAACCATCGTGCAAATACACTGGGATGTCTGGCGTGCGCGGAACCCGACGAGCGAGATGTGCCGGGTGTGATACGGTGTCCACAGAAGCGTGAACTCCGCCACTGGAGCACACTTAAGATCGGCCATGCGCGGCTCCTCTGGAGTTAAGACCGCTTCGACATTTGTGTCCATGGCAAAACCCATCTGTTAACGCGGGTGTCGCGGGTAACGGGCAATCTGTTGTAATGATCCATTAACGTTAAAATAAATATGGAATTTATATACGTGAGCGATCAATAAATTTTGATTTTGGGCTAATTATTGCAACTATTAACCTGCAGCGTCGCACGTTTGGCTACTCGGACACAACAAATTAGCACAATGGCAAAGCAGAAGAAACAGCCCACGGGGCCGAGCAAATCCTTCCGTCAAGGAATCTCTTGGAGAAAGTTGATGCCGATGTCTCCCGTCAATGCAACGGCGGAAGCATGGTTCGCAAAACAATGCTGGGGCGCTGAACGGACCTGTCCACATTGTGGATGTTCAAACGTGCAAGTCGGCACAAAACACCTAACCATGCCGTACCGTTGCCGTTGATGCAAGAAACGATTCAGTGTGCGTGTAGGAACGTCTATGCAAGATTCCAAATTGGCCCATCAGGTTTGGACTATGGTGATCTACATCCTGAATACAGGCATCAAGGGGGTATCCAGCCATGAAACTCCATCGTGATCTTGACATTACGCAGAAAACTGCCTGACATTTGGCGCTCCGTATTCGTAAATCATGGGACGCGAGCTTAAAACCATTTGCTGGACTAGTTGAAATAGATGAGACCTTCGTAAGCGGTAAGGAATAAAACAAGTATAGGGACAAAAAGCTATACGTACGAGGCACGGCTGGCAAGATTCGTGTTGCCGGCATCAAAGACCGCAACACGAAGCAGGTACAGGAGCGGGTTGTTGTAGACACCACTGCAGAGACGCTCACAGGCTTTGTATACAGCACTTCCGAGTAGGGAATCAGGTGTATATACTAATGACACTAAAGCGTATCAGGCGCTAAAGAAAGCTGCTCATGCAGCGGTAAAGCATTCCGTCACGCATTACGAAGACGGCATGGCGCACATCAACGGTATGGAATCCTTTTGGTCTCTGCTAAAACGGGGCTACTATGGCACGTATCACAAAATGTCACCAGAACGTCTACAGTGTTACGTTGATGAGTTTGTGGGACGGCAAAACATCCGTCATCTGGATATCGACACACCGATGGAGCAAATTGCCAAAGGATTCATCAGGAAAGTACTGACGTACAAAATGCTGGCAGGGCATAGAGGCAACATTGCTCAGAAGTAATACGTAGTAGATTGAGTTTGATTGAGTATATTCGAATAGAATACGTTTTTGCATTGCAACAATAGACAAATGAGGGAATTGAATGTCACACACACGCAAATCACAGATTTCAACCAAGAAGTCTGCAAAACTACGCGGGCGACCTGAAAAGGGTATCGCCCACATTCAGCAGTCAATCCCGCATTCCGCTGAGCAAATTGCAAAAGCAATTCTGAAAGCCCCACCGGGGGCGAATAAAAGCCGCTAACCTTAAACGCCACAAGAATCCTGCTAACAATGTAAATTGTAACAGGGTTGATGGCTATTTTTCATACAACCAGTAACCGCAATGATTGATTGGTTGAACACAACACCTGGATCCATTACTCTTATTCTAGCTTTGATTGGCATGGGAATATGGGCAGGACGTGTAACGACAAAGCAGGCGTCCTTTTCAGAATTCATGAAAGAAATGAAAGGGGAGATAAAGGAAATCAATGCTAATGTAGCGCGGATACTTACTCGGTTAGATCGGCTAGATCGTGATGTTATAGCTAGTGAGAGCCCATTACGCCTCACTGATTTAGGAGAACAGGTGGCAGATGCTTTGGAAGCGGATGATTGGGCAGAAAAGATTGCTGAAGACGTATTTGATGAAGTTGAAGGTAAAAGAAAATACGAGATTCAGATATTCAGTTTTGAATATGCGAAAGATGAGGACAATTTTTTCGCACGGAGAATTGGAGCTAATTCAAGAAATTGCCTATGATCATGGTATGACTGAATCTAAAGTGCGTCGTGTGTTGGGGATTAAAATCAGAGACAAACTATTAAGTATGCTTGGTCTAGCAAATGATGATGATATGCCCTTTTGACAAATCGAGAGCCTTGGAATCATCTGCAGACTCTTTGCACTCTGTTAATTGCGCTTGAAGATCCTCTTAGTGACAGCCTACGCCTAAATTGAATCTGAATGCTGTCTGTGAGAAGCAGCTTTACAGAGGAGTGCTGCTTCAGCTTTCTAAATCGAAACACGAGACCAAGATAACCATCAAATCAATCCTGAGCCTATCCCAACTCATAGTCGCTCATCCTGTATCCAAACCTCCTCCCCACTTAAAAAACGGAAGCCCAAAATATGTAGAAGCTGGGCTGATTGATGCTGTCTTTACGTTATCAGACAAATCTGTATGCCATTGTGCCTCGGCTGATATTGAAAATGCCAAGAAGCTGAATATGGCGCCACGAAAAAAGGAGAAAGGTGCGTGAATTTCTCGTGGAGCTTACCTAATTTGTCTGCTCTTACGGGTGCGCCCAACAGGTGTCGGGCTGTGCTTACACCCGTAACGGTAAGCTCACTAATGCGCGAACGACACTCACGCAATGTCCCACCTATTCACTCATCTACGCAGGTAGCTATGCTGCACTGTTCAAGCCTGTTGTATTTAGCAGGTGGCCCTGAGTGCGCCGAAACTCACCAAAACGGGTACGCACAGGCGATATACAACTCTTTGTGATATTCTTGTGTATTGAGATGATTTTGTAGTTTTCTATGGGTACACACGTATACAATCCCAAATATAACGGAAGTTCCCCCCTTTTCGGTTTATTGGAGGCACGATTTCCCCATAGATTT
>VXWX01000130.1 GCA_009835735.1 Acidimicrobiaceae bacterium | reverse complement strand
CGCAGCGTGACATCCACCTTCTTGCCGAAGCCCGCAGCGGCCTCGTCGACAGCGTTGTCAACGATCTCCCAGACGAGATGCATGAGGCCCTCGGACCCGTTGCCGCCGATGTACATGGCCGGGCGCTTGCGAACAGCTTCCAGACCCTCGAGCGTTTCTATGGAGTCGGCGTCGTAGGTGTCCGCGGAGCGGGTCGACGCCCCGTTGGAGCCGTTGTCGGCAAGGCCGGCAGTTCCCGACTCCGCCGCAGACTCCATCTCGATTCCCGGCAACAGCGGTACCTCGACCGCCCCCGACCTTCCGGTCGACTGGGTTGACGCGGCCACCGGAATCACCACCTTCCCGGCGCCAGCACATGGATGCGGCGCTCGAGGCGCTGGGGTGAGCGATAGCGCGCCGTGGGCTCGATCCGTATCGGTACAGGGTGGGGGTCGATCTTGCGGGGATTGTCGTCTTGACCCATCAAGGCCAGCATGCCGTCGACAGCCCCTACTGCCGCTGCGACAACGGACTCCCCGGGCTGAAGCTTCACAACAAGCACGCCCTGGCCTCCCCTGCCCTGCGTCGGCAGCTCCGAGCAGTACGTGGCCTTGACACCGCTCCCGTCACCCGTCGTGCTCGTTGCGACCGTCAGCACCGGGTCGCCGATCACGGCTCCCGCGCCCACCAGCACCGAACCGTTGCGCAGCTTGATGCCTGCCATGCCCGCCGCGCCGCGTCGCTGCACCCGAACCGACGAGGCTGCCATGCGCAGCGCTCTCCCGTCATCGGCCGCCAGCACAAGATCCACGTCGTCGGGGGCGGTGAAGGCGCACGCCAGCCTGTCTCCGGAGCCCAACGAGACCAGCGACGCACCCGGGGCCACGCCGAGCACCTCGTCGGCCTCGATCCGCTTGATACCGCCACTTGCCGTCACCATGACAAGCCGGTCGCTGCCTGCCGCTACGAGGGCTAGGACTTGCTCGCCGGCGTCCAGATCGAGGACGGACGAGACGTCCGCGCCGCGGACGCGGTTGTTCGCCTCCGGGATCTTCGCGCCGAGCGCGCTGAACGCTCGGCCCGCGCTGGTCACCGCGACCACGGGAGTGCGGGTAGAGGCCACGACGCTGGCCGCGATCAGATCGTGGCGTCCGGGTGATGCCCGCCGGTCTCCCTTCAGCGATGCCCGCCCGATATGACCGCTTGTGGACACCGTCACCACGCACGGCAGATCCGGCCCGAGATCGGCTGAGTCTGGCGCAGCCGCCGAGGCAGCCCCGTCACCCGCGTGCTCGGCCAGCTCGCGTTCAGCCTGATCGGCGGTGACTATCCGGCTGCGCCGCGGTCGGCCGTGGTCGTCGACGATCCGCCGCAACTCCTTGCGCACGATGGCGCGTTGCCTGCGGTTGCTGGCGAGTATCTCCTTGAAGTCACTGATGTCTGCTCGGAGGGTCTCGGCCTCCGCATCCAGCTTCTCGCGCTCCAGGGCTGTGAGCCGCCGGAGCGCCATGTCGAGTATGTGGGTTGCCTGTACTTCGGTAAGGCCGAACCGGCCCATGAGCCCCGCCCTTGCCTCCGTCGCGTCCCTGGAGCCACGGATCAGGGCCACTACATCGTCGATGTTGTCGAGAGCGGCGATGAGGCCCTCCACGATGTGCAGACGCTCGTCGGCCCGCCGCAGGCGGTGGCGGGTACGGCGCACGACGACTTGGAGACGGTGCGCTACGTAGTGCTCGCAGAGCTCCCGCAGCCCGACTGTGGTAGGGACACCGTCGACCAGCACCACGTTGTTGACGCTCAGACCCTCCTCCAGGGGAGTGTGCCGGTACAGCTCCCCCAGGACCGTGGAAGGATCCGAACCCGGCTTCAGATCGATCTGCAGCCGCAGTCCGTCCATGTCACTCAAGTCGGCGATGCCGGAAACCCCGGTGAGCCGTCCAGCTCCCACCAACTCGGTGATGCGCGACACCACCCGCTCCGGTCCTACTAGGTGGGGCAGTTCGGTGACGATGACTGCCTGGCGGCGGCGGGTGATGGATTCGATGCTGGCCCGTGCCCGCACTCTCACGGATCCTCGTCCACAGTCGTAGGCGGCTCGAAGGCCGTCGTCGGTCACCACGATCCCGCCGCCGGGGAAGTCGGGCCCGGGAACCACGTCCATGAGCTCGTCGGTCGTCGGCCGCGCCCTGCGCCTGCGGCTCGGCTCTGCTGCGGCTTCGCCCGGCTGCCTGCTCATGACCAGCTCGATGGCCTCGCCGACCTCTGCAAGATTGTGGGGCAGCATGTTGGTGGCCATGCCCACCGCGATACCGGCTGTGCCGTTGACGAGAAGGTTGGGCAGCGCGGCGGGGAGCACGACCGGTTCGGTGTCCTCGCCGTCGTACGTGGGCCGGAAGTCGACGGTGTCCTCGTCGAGTTCGCCCACCATGTCCATAGCCGCTCCGCTGAGGCGACATTCCGTGTAGCGGGCCGCAGCAGGCGGGTCGTCGAGACTGCCGAAGTTGCCCTGCGGGTCTACCAGGGCGACCATGCGGCTGAAGTTCTGGCCCATCCGGACGAGGGTGTCGTAGATGGCGGCGTCACCGTGAGGGTGGTAGCGGCCCATCGTGTCGCCCACGACTCGAGCCGACTTGCGGTACGGGGTGCCCGGGCGCAGGCCCATCTGCAGCATCGAGTAGAGCACCCGGCGCTGTACCGGCTTAAGGCCGTCCCGCACGTCGGGGATAGCACGGGAGGTGATGACCGACAGGGCGTAGGCGAGGAACGAGTCGCTCATCTCCTCGGCCACCGGCACGTCGTCCACCTGGCGGGCCGGGACGGGGTCGAGGGTCGCGGTCGTCAGTTGCTGTTGTGGTGGTGCCACAGTCGTCTCCGGGGTCTTCGTCGTGAGGCTTGGTGTGTGCCGCGTACCGCCGTGGACCTCGCCCAACAGGGGTTCAGGTGCGGCTCACCGATGGAATTCGACGGTAGCGGCTGGAGCTCGGAATTTCGGTGACCCCACGGGCGTTTCTCAGGCCGAAGTACGGCTCAAGCCGGCGGACAGCCCACTAGCGAGAACCCTCGACCTCTACGGTCACGATGTCGATGCCGCTGTACTTGCGGTGACGCACCGCCGATGCGAAATGCCTCAGCAGGCGGAGAGAGACCTCTCGCTGCTCTGTCGCGTCGGTCTGGTTGCTCAGATAGGCCAGCTGGTCCTGGATGTTCTCCTCCGCCAACACGGCGAGGAACTCCAGTTCGACGAGGCCGGCTCCCGGTCGCGCCACCACTATGAGGCGCCGCGGTGCCTCATCCTCGTTCATCTCCAGCAGGCTCGACAGCGACTCCTCTCCGACGAAGCGCAGACGGCTCGTAGAGGCCTCGTCCCAACCGATGCTCGTCGCAAGCGTCTCAAGGAACCCGTCGATCTTGGGCAGCGCGTTCATGTTCAGCTCGAGTTCGAGCCGTCTGCGCCGGGGGCTGCTCACTTCGATGAACACCGTCAGGAGGACCGCCGTGAGCGTGCCCATAGTCAGGCCGTCACCGAGCAGCGTCCCCCAGGTGCCGCCGATGAGATCAGCGATTGCGTTCTCGCCTTGCAGCCCGATCCCGACCGCGAGCGAGAGGCCGACGATCAGGGCCTTGCGGGGCTCGAGGCCGTCCTGGAGGACTGTGCGGAAACCCTCCACGAAGAGCATGCCCATGATCACCAGCAGATAGGCGCTGATGACCGGGTCGGGAATCGTCAGCAGCAGCGCCGTCACCTTCGGCAGGAATGTCAAAGCCACAAGCACGATGCCGATGGCGTACCCCACCCGGCGCGCCGCAACGCCGGTGAAGTTGGTGAGTGAGACGCTCATGGCCTCGAAGCTCCAGGTGGGCAGCGTCCCCGCGATGCCCGACAGCACCCCGCATACCCCGTTGGCACTGACGGCGCCCTGCACGAGCCGGTAGTCGGTAACCCTCGGCTCTCGCCAGGAGACTCGCTGCAAGGCCACGCTGCCGCCGACCGTCTTGATCGCGGTCGCCGTCGACACGATCAGGAACATCGGCAGGAGCGCCCAGAACTGGCGGTCTGGCGTCAGGTCGAATCCCGGGAACCAGGGCTCGGGCACACCGATCCACGGTGCGTCCAACACTCGCTGAGCGCTGTAGAGCCCGAACGCCCCGGCTGCGACACACCCGGCGAGAACTCCGACCAGAGGTGACCACAGCCGCAGAACGCCCTTGGCTCGCAGCCCCAGGACTGCGGCGCCGGCCACCGTCACCGCGGCCACGGCCGGCTCGGCCAGGGCAGGAGCACCTTCGGCGGCCCCCAGTCGAGCCACGACTATCTGCATGATGCCGACCGAGATCAGCATGAGCACGACGCCGGAGACAACCGGCGTGATGATCCGGCGCAGCCACCTGAGACACCCCCCTAGGGCCAGTTGGAGGACCGAGGACACGACGACCAGAGTGGTCAGCGTCTCCAGCCCGGCCTCGTTCACCGCGAGGAGTCCGACGGCCACGAAGCCGGAGGCAGTGCCGCTGACCAGGTTGTGGCCGCCCCCGAGCCGCCCGAGGCGGGCCGCCTGAAGAGCGGTCGCGATGCCACTGATGATGATGGCCGCGAGGACGGACCATGCCAGATAGCGCTCGCCGAGGCCCGAGGCCCGAGCGAACAGCGACATGGTCAGCACCGTCGGCGGGATGGCCAGCAGGACCCCCTGCAGCCCCACGGTCGCCGACACGGTGAGGGGGCACTTCTCGTCGGGTTCGTGGGTGATGCCCTCGACTAGACCCACGGCCA
>VXWX01000155.1 GCA_009835735.1 Acidimicrobiaceae bacterium | reverse complement strand
CCGGCAACAGCCACAGCTGCGCCATCGCCGACGACGACACCATCACCTGCTGGGGCGACAACCGCAAGGGTGAGACCAACGCCCCGGCGGGAACCTACAAGGCCCTCGCCCTGGGCGACGACCACAGCTGCGCCATCGCCACCGACGACACTGTCACGTGCTGGGGAAGCAACAGCCACCGCCGGGCCCAGGCGCCGGCCGGTACCTACCAGACCGTGTCCGTCGGCGCCGCCCACAGCTGCTCAATCGCCCTTGACGGCACCATCGCGTGCTGGGGCAACAACACCAACGGCCAGACCTACGCCCCGGCGGGAACCTTCAAGGCCTTGGCCCTGGGCGACGAACACTCGTGTGCAGTCGCCACCGATGACACCGTCACCTGCTGGCCGCAACCACCCGAAGGGGTGCGCTGGGCGCACGCCGGTAGCTAGCCCAGGCGCGATCAGCCCGCTATGGCCGCGGCGGCGGGGAGCCGACGGCGTTGATGATGCTCAGAAGCAGCGTGTTCCAGTCACCGTCGGATGGGATGTAGCTCTCGTCCAGACCCCCTGCAAGCAGCAGGTGGGCGCCGATACCGAGTGCCTGAGACAGGAAGGTGATGGCGGCGGTGCTGTAGGCGGGGTCACAGAAGCCGGCTTCCTTGCCCTCCTCGATGACGTGGCCGAGCTGTCGGGCCTCCTCATCGAGGAATTCCTGAAGACGCTCGCGGATGGCGTCGTTGTTGCGGGCGCTTCCGAACACCTGCACCAGCACGTCTCGCCGCTCGTCCATGCTCAGCAGGCTGTCCCCCAGACGCTCCATCATGTCGGGAGGCTTCATCGTGTCGGCGCCTTCGCCCTTGAGCCTGCGTTCAGGCAGGATCTGCTCGAAGATGTGATCGAGGGCCGCGACCATCACGTCAGTCTTGTGGGGCCACCTCCCATACACGGCACCGGTGGTGAGCCCGGCACGGCGCGCGATGTCGCTGACCCGGGCCAACTCATGGCCGCGCTCGATGAATTCCTCGGCAGCTAGTTCCAGCAGCCTGCGGGTGGTTTCGTCGGTCTCGTCCCTGGTCGCCCGCCCCACCGTACGGCGCTCCGCGCCCATTGCCAAGCAAGGTTGTAGCAACTACAGAAGCACGGTCGCAGCAGCCCGGCGGCGTGCCGCTAGGCGTCCGGCTGCGGGTCAGGCTCGACGGCGCCAATCAACGCTGCAAGCAGCGTGGTCCATTCGTCCTCGGAGGGGATCCGGCGCTTGGGGAGTTTTGCGGTGATCAGCAGGTGCGCACCGATTCCGAGTGCTTGACACAGGAAGGCGATGGCGGTGGTGCTGTAGTCGGGGTCAACGAACCCGTCCTTCTTCATCTTGTCGACGATGCGGCTCAACTGGTCGGCATCCTCGTCAAGGTGCTCAAGCAGGCACTCCCGGATGGCTTCGTTGTTGCGGGCGCTGCCGAACACCTGGGTGACCACGTCCTTGTACGGGTTGAAGGCCAGCAGGTTCGCCCCGAGCAGCGCCAACTGGTCGAAGGACCCCGCGTCGGTGCCGCCCATGTTCGTTAGTTCCTGTTCGGGGAGGGTCTTCTCGAGGGTGTACTCCAATGCGGCCACCAGTACATCGGTCTTGTGGGGCCAACGCCCGTAGACAGCCCCCGCGGTCACCCCCACGCTGCGGGCGATGTCGTTGACGCGGGCGGCCTCGTAACCGCGTTCGATGAACTCCCGGGAGGCCGCTTCCAGCAGCCGCTGCGTCGTCGTCTCGGGATCCTGTCTACGGCGCGCCCCGTCGTCGCCGCGGGGGTGGGTGTACCTGCTAGAGCGTGCCATGACTGGTTCCACTGAGTGAAAACTCTGGTGCCACCAGCCAAGTGTAGGCAACCGGCAGACGGAGGGCGCGCAAAGCGGCTCGGGTAGTGGTCTGCGGTTGTGTGTCAATATATTAGTTGTTGTTACAACGATTACTACGGAGGGTGCCATCGGCCCTGACGCGGTGAAGCCCAAGCCGGAGCGGGTGCTCGGACTTGGGCCTCTAGTTGGTGGCGGGGGTAGGAATTGAACCTACGACCTTCGGGTTATGAGCCCGACGAGCTACCAGACTGCTCCACCCCGCAGAGCGATCCTACCGGGGGCGGCGACCCGCCCGCAACGCCGACGGGCCTGCGTCGGAGCCTTACTTCGGGGGCAGGCGGATGCCGGCGTCGACCCTGATGACCTCGCCGTTCATGTAGTCGTTGGTGATCAGCTCCATCACCATCGAGGCCAGCTCGTCGGCGGTGCCCAGACGCTTGGGGAACAGCACGCCCTCGGCCAGGTGGGCCTTGAACGCCTCGGCCGCTTCCCCGGTGCCGTAGATGGGCGTGTTGATCAGTCCGGGCGCGATGGTGTTGATCCGCACCCCCAGCACCACCAGGTCACGGGCGATGGGCAGGGTCATGCCCACTACCCCGCCCTTGGAGGCCGAGTAGGCGTTCTGGCCGGTCTGGCCGTCGAAGGCGGCCACCGAGGCCATGTTGACGATCGCGCCCCGCTGGCCGTCGGCGTCCACCGGCTCGGTGCCGGCCATGGCCGCGGCCGCCAGGCGGATGCAGTTGAACGTGCCGATCAAGTTCGTCGCCACCACCCGCTCGAAGCGTTCCAGCGGCATGGGCTGGCCGTGGCGGTCGACCGTGCGCACCGCCGAGGCGATACCGGCCGAGTTGACCAGCACCCGCAGCGGGCCCAGCTCGCCGGCGACCTCCACCGCGGCCTGCACCGGCACCTCCTCGGCCACGTCGCCCTCCACGAACAGGCCGCCGACCTCCCGGGCCGCCTCCGCTCCCTTGGCTTCCTGGATGTCGAGGATCACGCAGTGCGCTCCCAGCCCGGCCAGCCGGTTGGCGCACGCCCGCCCGATCCCCGAGGCGCCTCCGGTGACGATGGCCGCAGCCCCTGCCAATTCCATGTCGATCCCCCTCCATAGGAGCCGGCCAACCCGCACAACTTAGAGGCCGAGCGGCCCGCCCGCAGTTCTCACGCACCGGCGGCACGGGCAGCCGCCTGGTCGGTCTCAGTCGGCTAGGACGCCTACCACGTCGTCCAGGACGGGCAGGCTATTGGGTGGGCCCAGCACGGTGATCTGGTCGTCGGCCTCCAGCACCAGGTCGGCCTCGGCCCGCAGCACCCTGCCCTCGCGGCTGACCGCCTCCAGGAAGAAGCCCGCATCGATGGTGAGCGCCCCCACCCGCCGGCCGATCAGGGCCGACGTGGACAGCTCCGGCATCAGCGGGTACTGGCCGATCGAGAGGTCGGGCAGCAGGGCCTCCTTGACCTCGGCCTCGAAGGCGGCCTCGGCCACCGCCTCCGCCCGGTCCGAGTGCAGGTAGGCGGCCAGCTCGCCGGCCAGGCGCAGCACCCGGCCCGGCTCGGTGCTGCACCCGGCCAGGAAGAACAGGGCCTTCACCTGCTCGTCGCGGCCGCCCCAGGCCGCGGGTATGCGGATGCCGCCCGCGGCCCGCACGATCACCAGGTAGTCGTCGTCGGTGTCGAAGAAGGCCACCGGCGTGGCCGTGGGATGCTGCTCGGAGGGCTGGATCCACAGCGAGCCCGACTCCAGGAACCGGTCGGTCACCGTGGCCACGTCCACCTTCGTCTGGGTCGACAGCACCTCCGAGGCCCGCACCGCGGCCTCGTTGATGTCGGTGCCCTCGGGAATGCTCACCACCGCGGCCCGGGCGATGAGTCCCGGATACTCGTCGCCGGACCGCACGCCGTGGCTCTGCACCGCCGCGCTCAGTTCGCGGTCCAGGCCCCGGTCGACCAGCCGCCCCCAGCGCTCGAACACGTGGTAGATGGCCCCGCCGTGCATCGACCGGGTGCGCCCGTAGAACACGTACCACGCCACCCCCAGCACCACCGACGCCCCCGTCAGCAGCAGCGCCACCGGACCCAGCTCGACGATCAGGTACAGGTCGATGGCGATGCCGGCCAGCTGCAGGTAGGGGAACAGCGGGGCGGTGAAGCCCGGTGCGTACGAGGCGATGCGCGACGCCCGCAGCACCAGCACCGCCGAGTTCACCAGGGCCAGGGTCAGCAGCACGAAGGCGCTGGCCACCTTGGCGATGGCGCCCACGTCGAGGGTCAGCACCACCGCGGCCATCCCCGCGCCGGTCAGGGCCACGCCCCAGGCCGGGGTGTTGAACCGGTTGAGCCGGCCCAGCCTCTCGCCCACCAGCCGGTCGCGGCTCATGGCCAGCGGGTAGCGGGCCGCGGCCAGGATCCCGGCGTTGGTGGCCGACGAGAACGCGGCCAGCGCGGCCACCACCACCAGCACCGCGCCCGCGGTGGGCATCACGTCCTCCGCCGCGGAGTAGATCGGGGCCAGGTCGTCGTGCAGCAACGACGGCGGGACCACCGCCACCGCCACCAGCACTCCGAGCGTGTACAGCGCGGTGCTGACCAGCAGCGACAGCCCCATCCCCAGCGGGATGTTGCGGGACGGATCGTTGATCTCCTCGGCCGCGCTGGCCACCTTGGTCAGCCCACCGTAGGACACGAAAACCAGCCCGACGACGCTGATCAACCCGCCCGTCCCGTCGGCGAAGAAGGGCTCCATGCCGCCGTCGCCGCCGCCGACCCGGGGCAGTCCCACCGCTATGAACCAGCCCATCACGGCCAGCACGAAGCCCACCAGCAGCATCTGCACCCCGGCACTGGCCCTGGTGCCCAGGACGTTGATGATGGTGAAGCCGGCGATGAGCACCACCGCCAGCGGTTTGGCCGGCACGTCGAGGACGATGTTGAGGTAGGCGCTCATCCCGACCAGGGCGAACGCGTCCTTGAGCACCAGCGACAGCCATGTGGCCATGCCTGAGAAGGTTCCGACCGCCGGCCCGTAGGCCCGGACCAGGAAGTAGTAGGCGCCCCCGGCCCGGGGCATGGCGGTGGAGAGCTCGGCCACGCTCAGCATGGCGGGCACGGCCACCACGCCGGCCAGGGCGTAGGCCAGCACGGCACTCGGGCCGGCGTCGGCCGCGGCCAGGCCCGGCAGCAGGAACAGGCCCGAGGAGAGCATCGCGCCGGTGCTCAGGACGAAGACGTGTCGGAGCCCCAGCGAGCGGGAGAGTCCGGCGGCCGGTCCGCCTGAGCCTTGCTCGCTCACGTACGTCCCACCGGCCGGGCCATCACCAAACCTAACCCGGCCCGCTCCCGGCGCTCAACATACCGACAGCCGTCCTCCCACCGAAATTCCTGTCGGCAAGGACTTCAGCGGTCCTCAACTACAGGAATTTCGGGGATTAGCGTTCAAGCATGAACTGGTGGCTGTGGACGCTGGCCGCGATCGGCGCCCTGCTAGTCGTCACCACGATCTACGACGTCGTGCAGAAGCGTCACGCGATCCTGCGCAACTTCCCGATCATCGGCCACCTGCGCTACCTGCTGGAATCGTTCGGCCCGGAGCTGCGCCAGTACATCGTCAGCGACAACGACGAGGAGCGGCCCTTCAACCGCAACCAGCGCCGCTGGGTGTACGCCACCTCCAAGCGGGAGAACCCGTACTTCGGGTTCGGCTCCGACAACCGGCTCGACGACGACGGCCACGTGTTCTTCCGGCACTCGGCGTTCCCGTGCGATTCCGGCGCCCCTCACGGCGAGTTGCGGGCGGCCAAGGTGCTCGGCGCCTGGAGGGGCCGGCCCGGAGCCTTCCGGCCCGAGTCGGTGGTGAACATCTCCGGCATGTCCTACGGCTCGCTGTCGGGCCCGGCGGTGGAGGCTCTCAACGGCGGCTCGGCCATATCCGGATGCCTGCACAACACCGGGGAGGGCGGCATCAGCGTCCACCACCGCCTCGGCGGCGACCTGGTGTTCCAGCTGGGCACCGGATACTTCGGGGCCCGCGGCGCCGACGGGCGCTTCTGCATGGACACCTTCCTGGCCAGTTTCAGCTCGGCCCCCGTCAAGGCGGTGGAGTTGAAGCTGAGCCAGGGGGCCAAGCCGGGCTTGGGAGGGGTGCTGCCCGCCGCCAAGGTCACCGAAGAGATCGCCGAGGCCCGGGGCGTGCCGGTTGGGGTGACCGTTCGCAGCCCCAACCACCACCCCGAGTTCGACGACGTGGCCGGGCTCGTCGACTTCACCGAGAGGATCGCCGACGCCTGCGGGGTCCCGGTGGGCATCAAGTCCGCAGTGGGCGACCGTCGCTTCTGGGCCGAGCTCGCCTACGAGATGTCAGACACCGGCCGGGGGCCCGACTTCATCACCGTCGACGGCGGCGAGGGCGGCACCGGCGCGGGGCCACTGACGTTCACCGACCACGTGTCGCTGCCCTTCCGGGTGGGCTTCGCCGAGGTCTACCAGGCCTTCGCGGAGGTCGACCTGCATGAGGCCGTGGTGTTCGTGGGCTCGGGCAAGCTCGGATTCGCACCCGACGCCATGGTGGCCATAGCCATGGGCGTCGACCTGATCAATGTCGGGCGGGAGGCAATGATGGCGGTCGGCTGCATCCAGGCCCAGCGCTGCCACAGCGGTCGCTGCCCTACCGGGGTGGCCACCCAGAGCAAGTGGCTCACCCGGGGCCTCGACCCGACCAGCAAGGCCGTGCGGGTGGCCAACTACGTGGCCGGGCTGCGGCAGGAGCTGAGGATGCTGGCCGAGGCGATGGGCGAGGAGCATCCGTCGCTGGTGGACCCGGCCGCGGTCGAGATGCGCATCCGCCGCGGCGAGCTGCTCCCCATCCTCGACGCCGTCGGCTACTCCGAGGACGCCAAGGAGGCCCGCATCTCCCTGGGAGACGTGGCCCGCGAGGCCCGCGTCTTCGCCGACACGGTGGCCGAGACGGGCTAGTTCTCCAGCTGCTCCAGCAGGCGGGCCAGGATCTCGTCCTGGCGGCGCCGCAGCTCGGCCAGCTCGTCGATCAGCTGCTGGGTCTCCACCGACGTCAGCTCGCCGACGGTGACATCCGGCGCATCGGTCACGGACGGCTCGCCGGCGTCGTCGGTCACGGACGGCTCGTCCGGCTCCTCCACCACGGGCGCGTCGCCGTCGGTCACGATCGGGGGCGGCACCACGTCGTCGAAGTCGGCGCCCGGGTACAGGTCGTCAAGGGCCTCGCCCAGCGTCTTGCCCAGCGCGGTGCGGTTGCCCACCGAGGCGATCACCCCGGCCAGCAGCGGGATCTGGGTCCCCTGGGCCCGCACGTACATGGGTCGCACGTACAGCACCGAATTCTCGACGGGCAGCAACAGCATGTCGCCGAAGTCCACCTGCGAGCCCTGGTCGTTGAGCAGGGTCAGCTCCCGGCTGATGGCGGGGTTGGTGGAGATGTTCGACGCCACGATGGCCGGGCCCGGCGCCAGCAGGTTCGCCATCTCGTAGGACACCAGGCGCGACGTCCCGTCGGCGCGGGTCTCACCCACCATGAAGGCGGTGAGCTCCTTGCGGCTGTCGTCGTCGGAGACCGGCACGAACGAGCGCATGGCCACGTACGACGCCTCATCCTCACCGGGGAGCTGGATCAGCGCGTAGTAGGCCGGAACCCGCCGCTCCCGCCGGGTCAGGAGCCCCCGGTCCCCGACCACGGCCTCGGCGATGCCCCCGGCCTGCACGCTGCGGCCCGGATCCTGGGCCACCGCCCAGCGCTCGGTGCCGATGATCAGCGCCTCGGGGTCCGACACCTGGTACGAGGCCCACATGTTGGTCTGCACCGTGAACAGGTCGGTCGGGAAGCGCAGATGGGAGCGCAGCTCCTCGGGCATCTCGGAGAAGTCGGTGAACAGGTCGGGGAAGGCCCCCTGCCACGCGGCCACGATCGGATCGGCGATCGGCATGACGTACAGCGTCACGTCGCCGTCGTAGGAGTCGACCACGGCCTTGACCGAGTTGCGTATGTAGTTGACGCTGCCGTCGGCCAGCTCGGCGCCGATCTCCAGCCCGCTGGCGTCGGCGCTCTGGGAGTAGGGGTAGCGGTCGGTGGTGGTGTACGCATCGAGCACGTAGTGGATGCGGCCGTCGAAGATCACCGGGTAGGCGTCGGAGTCGAACTCCAGGAACGGGGCGATGCTCTTCACCCGGTCCTGGGCGTCGCGGATGTAGATGATGCTGGTGTTGCCGTCCACGAAGTTGGAGATCAGCGGATCGAGTTGCCCGAAGCGCAGCGCGAAGGCGGTCTGGCGCAGGAACGACCCCATGCTGACGCCGCCGTCGCCGTCATAGCGGAAGCTCTCCTCGCGGCCCTGGCCGTCCACGTAGTCGACCTCGTCGCGGGTGGCGCCCACCAGCGCGTAGCCCTCGAGGTTCTCGCCCACGTAGATCTGAGGCTCGTCGAGCTGCAGGTCGATGGCCGGGTCCACCTCGACGGGCAGGCCGCCGGTGATGAACACCGGGCTGCCCCGCACGTCGGTGACGTTGGCCCGGGCGATGGCCATCCCGTAGCCGTGGGTGATGGCCACATGCTGGCGCTCCCACGATCCCAGCTCGCTCAGGTTGAGTTCCCGGGCGGCCAGCACCACCTGGGTCAGCTCGCCGTCCACCTCGTAGCGGTCGACGTCGAGCACCGACGAGAAGCGGTAGAAGTCCCGCTCGCCCTGGTCCTTCTCGAAGGTGTCGGTGAGGGTGAGCGGGTCGAGGATCCGGGTGTTGCGCACGGTCTGGGCCGCGGCGCGCAACTGGGCCGGAGTGGGGTTCTCCCGGTAGTCGAACACCTCGAGGGCCACATCGCTGTCGGGCACAAGGGAGTAGGCCACCCGGGTGGCCGCAATGTTGTCGTCGGTGTAGACGGACTCGCGGGCGGTGGTGTTGGGATCGACCTGGAACCGCTGCACGAACGCGGGGTACATGTTGCCCATCACCAGGGCGGTGAAGGCCCACAGGCCCACGGCCAGCGCCGGAAGCACCCAGCCCCGCCGGCGCAGGTTGACCACCAGCAGCACCACCGCGAACAGCGAGATCAGCAGGAGCAGGTTGAGAGCGGGCAGCTTGGCCTTGACGTCGGTGTACAGGGCGCCGTCCACCACGCCGCGGTCCGACACGGTGAGCTCGTAGCGCGACAGCCAGTAGTCGGCTGCCTTCACCAGGGCCAGCCCGGCCAGGATCGCCGACAGGTGCACCTTCACCGACGGCAGCACCCGGGGTGCGCCCCGAGGCACCTGGGCCCTGATGCCGCCGTTGATGTAGTGGGCGATGCCGATCACTACGAGGATGATCATGAAGGCGGCGAACAGCCAGTTCACGAGGAACGTCAGGAACGGCAGGCGGAAGACGTAGAAGCCGATGTCGGTGTCGAACAGCGGATCGACGACGCCGAAGTCCTTGCGGTTGACGAAGAGCAGCCACTCCTCCCACTGGTTGGACACCCCGGATGCGGCCAGAAGCGAGAACAGCACCGAGAGGGCCAGGCGCACCAGCCGGGTGCGGCCCGCCGTCAGGTCGTGGAGCCGGCTGAGCATCTCCTCCTCGGGGCCGGGCGGGCGGATCTCGGGCTTGAGGCGGTCGACGATGAGGAGGTTGATCCACATCAGGATGAAGAAGGCCACCGCGAAGATCGCGAAGAGGGCGATCTTGGCCAGCAGCACGCGCCCCCACACGTCGGTCCTACCCAGCGAGTCGAACCACAGGTAGTCGGTGTAGAAGCGGGCGATGCCTCGCAGCGACAGCAGCAGGACCAGCAGGCCGCCTGCTACCAGAACCGCGATGAAGCGGGTTTTTCTAGAGCCGAAGCGGGATCGGCCGCCGGAGGGAGATGGAGTTACGGTGCGCACCGACGGTCACGATATCGGCTCCGGCCAGCCAGCAGAGAAGGCGGCTTCGGCTGCGGCGTCTGCCCGGCGCGATCGGGACTCCCGGTAGATCGATCGCACTGCGGCCGTGAGCTCGTCGGGGTCGTCGGTGCGCTCGATCAATTCGCCGAGACGCTCCCGGACCGGCTCGACCAGCGCCGACAGGATGGCGCTGCCGGCCGCCTTGAGGTCGACGTCGTCGATGCTCACGTCAATGTCGGACGCGAAGTCCTGCATCGGCACCCGGACGGCTCGGGTATAGGCCCGGGTGTCACCGGTGATGGCGGAGCGCACGGCTCGGACCCCGTTGCGTCGAACAGCGTCGAGCAGCTCGCCCTGCTCGTCCACTACCAGCCGCTTGAGCCTGCGGGCGATCCCGCCCACCGCCACGGCCCGTGCCGCGCCGACCAGATCGTCGGGATCGGCCGGCACGGTGGCAGCCTCGGATCCGTCGTCGAGCTCCTCGTCGATCTCGTCGTCGAATTCGTCGGGGAACTCTTCGGGTTCGGGGGCCCCGGCCGGTGAGACCACGCCGCCATCGGTGACCTCGGACCCGGCGGACCACGGCTCCGGCTCCCCTACGGGCTGCGAGGTGATGGAGCGCAACCGGGCGAAGATGGCCTCGGCATCCGCCGATGGCGCGTCGGCCGCGGGCTCGGCCTCATCGGCGTCGGCCACGGCGCCATCGGGAGCCTCGGACATCGGCCCCTCCTGCGGGTCGGCTCCGGGATCGAACACGGCGTCGGTCTCCGCCTCAACGTCGTAGAGCCGCACCGCCGCGGCGGGTTTGGGCGCCGGCGAGGGCCCGATGGTCAAACCCTCGAGGTCGACATACTCGCCCACGGCTTCGGGATCGTCGGCGTCGGCATCGGAGGCGACCTCGGCCGCGGCAGTGCCGGCGCCGGCGGCCTCTCCCTCCTGGGCGGGCGTGGTGTCGGCGTCGGCGTCGCTGCCGGCCGCTCCCTCGGCGGCATCGTCGATGGCCGGGGCCTCCTCGCCGGACCCACCATCGAGGGGCATCCCGGCCAGGCGCGCCGTGGAGATCTCCGCCTCGAGCTCGGCCACAGTGGACTCCGGCTGGGCCGCGACGCGCAATCCTGCCTGCTCGGCTGCGGCCGCAGCCCGCGGCTCGGCTTGGACCAGTTCATCGATCCAGCCGTCGAGTCCCTGGCGGAAGATGCCGAGCGCCTCCAGCAGGCGCTCGCGGGTCACCCGGAGCTGCTCCACCTCGACCCGGTGCTCATGGCGCTTGCGAGCCAGGTCGGCCAGGATCCGCTCCCGGACGGACTGGGCCTCCACCACCATGCTCTTGCCCCGCTCACGGGCCTCCTCGGCAATAGCCGCCGCGGCCGCCTCGGCCTCGCCGACGATCCGGGCGTGCTCGGCCTCGGCCCTCTCGATCTGTACTTGGGCCGCGTCGCTGGCCGACTGCAGGACGCGGGTGGCCTCATCGCCCAGGGCCTCCGCCACCCGGCGCGACTCCAGCGTCTCCGGAGGGGTGGCTTCCAGCTCGCTGATCCGGTCCGACAGCGAGCCGACCAGGGCGTTCAGCCGGCGGATCTCCTCGGCGGCCTCGCGCAGCCGGGTGTGGACGGACTCGGGCTCGTAGCCGCGGCGGACCTTGGCGAAGTCGATCTCCTCCACCGCCTCCGGGTCCAATCCGTGTCCGGGGTCGGGTCCGTCGCCGTCTTCCATGGCTCCTCCGGGGCCGCCACCGGTTCGCTTGTTCCTGCTGGCTCGCTGGTTGCGGTCAGCTAATACGATAGTTCAGCCCAGTAGGCGTCCGACGGGGTCGCCCCCGACACCGGCCAGCGCCTGCAGCGCGTCCTCCAGGTTGGCCACGCCGACCACCGGTACATCACCCGAGCCCGCCCGGGCCTCGTCGGCCGACGCCTCGGGCACGATGATCAGTCTGGCGCCCGCATCTCGGGCCGCTACCGCCTTCTGGGCGACGCCCCCCACATCGCCGACCGACCCGTCGAGGTGGATGGAGCCGGTGACGGCGACCCGCTGGCCGCCGGTGAGCTCGCCTTGCGACAGCACGTCGAGCACGACCAATGTGAAGGCCAGACCGGCTGAGGGTCCCCCCACCGCTCCCGTGGAGATGTCGACGTCGAACGGGAGCGGGGACCGGCTGACCCGCTCGGTGATCCCGCTCACCCCGATGTACGGACCGCCGTTGTCGGGATGGGTGCCGAGTGTGATCGCGACGTCGCGCAGCTCGTCGGTATCGGAGTCCTCCACCGTGATCACGGCCGCCGCGCCCGGCTCCAGCTGCGCCAGCACCGCTCGGAGCGAGTCGACCGTGGTGACCGGCTGGCCGTCGATCGACAAGATCACGTCGGTGGGCTCCAGCAGGCCGTCGGCCGGGCCGCCCGGGACCGTCTCGAAGAACAGCACTCCGGTGAAGTCGGCGGCATGCACGCCGAGGCGTTCGAGGGCGACGATCGTGGCGATGTCTTTGGAGCTGTCCATCAGGTGACGGTTGTGTTCTCGCTGCTCGGTGTCCGACCGGTCGCCATAAACCGATTCCCGGCTGCGTAGCTCGACCGCCTCATCCAACGAGGACCTGATCCAGTCGAGCACAGTCAGCTCACTGTCGATGGCCACGGTGAGAAGCAGGATCTCGCCCTCGGGATCGAACACATCAATGCCCTCGGCTTCCACCCGGCCGGACGTGGCGATGGCTGTGCCGGGCAGGAAGGCCACCGCGCCCTCGTCAACCACCGAGTCGCCGGGCAGCAACCGGCCGGCCCACTGGGCCGGCGCGAAGTAAGCCCCGGCGGCAAGCCCCGCCAGCGCGACGGCGACGCCTATCAGGGTCAGCGCCAGGCCCGAGGAGAACCAGCGACGGCGAGTCGAGGTTGGCGGGGGCGGCAGCCCGCCCGGCGGAGTCGAGTCCGGCGCCGGGGAAGTCGGCGGTGGGGAAGCTAGCGTGGCGAACCGTCCAGTCGTCTTCGCTCGGACGCCGTTCATTCACTCGGCGCCGGACCCCCAAGGTACCGCCATGGCGACAGCCCCGACCACCGGCGAAGCTCCCCAACCAGCACCGGCAGGCGACAAGATGTGGTCGCGGATCGCCCGGTCGGCCCGCCGGTCCGCCACCACGATCCTGCGGTCGGCGCAGACAGGCCTCCGATCGGCGGCGGCGACCCGTCCCAGGCGCCGCATCCGGTTGATCGACGTGCTGCGGGTCCTGGGGCTGGCCCGGCGGGCAGTGCCTCGCCCGGTGGTGGGGCCGAAGGCCTACCCGCAGTGGTGGCAGCGGCTGCTGGCGCTGGTGGTGCTGATCGCGTTGGTGGTGGGCATCGGCTTCGCGCTCGCCGCGCTGGTGGGACTGCTGGTGGTGGTGGCCGGTTTCCTCCTCGAGCAAGCCATCTCCTAGAGGGCCGAGCGGGTGGATGCAGCGGCTCAGGAGGCGGAGCGAGCAGGAGGGGCCGTCGGGCGACGCCGGGAAGCGGCCACGGCCGGCCACGCCGGCGACGCCGCCAAGGCCCGGTCGTACCTCCACGACGACGACCCGATGGTGCGCTCCAGTGCGCTGCGGGCGTTGGACAGGACCGGCGACCTCGCCGCCCGACAGCTGGAGGGCGCTCTGGACGATCCGGCGGCGGCCGTGCGGATGACCGCTCTCGAGCTGGCCGCATATCGAGCCGACGTCGCGACGGCCGCGGCGGCTAGCCGGCTGCTCGACGACGACCACCGGGTGGTGGAGGCCGCCGCCTGGGCCTGCGGCGAGAAGATCTCGGCGAACGACAACGCCTCAGCAGGCCGCACCGACGCGTCGGGGTCCGAGACGGCCGCGGTGGTGGAGGCACTGGTCCGGGTGGCCCGATCCCACACCGATGCGCTGTGCCGGGAGTCGGCCATCGCGGCTCTGGGCGCGATATCGGATCCTGCCGGTCTGCCAACGATCCTGGCCGGGCTGGACGACAAGCCCGAGGTCCGCCGCCGGGCGGTGATAGCCCTCGCCCCCTTCGACGGGCCCGAGGTCGAAGCCGCGCTGCTGAAGGCGTCCACCGACCGCGACAAGCAGGTCCGGGCCGCGGCTGCGGAGCTGCGCGGCGTGTAGGCGCCAGGGGCCCGACGGGAAACGCACGACTGCGCCTTTCCGCTCGGCCTCTGGCCACCATTACGATGTCTCGCAGTGCTCGCACCCCCTGACACCGGCGACACCTGGCTCGGGCTGTCATCCGAACCGCTGCCGTCAGCGGAGATGGCGGCATGGGTGGTGCTGCCCGGATGCGGCGCGGTGGTGCAGTTCAGCGGCACGGCACGCGACCACTCGACCGACCGGCCCGGCGTGGACCTCCTGCACTACGAGGCCTACGAGGATCAGGTCGAGCCCCGGCTCCGGTCGATCGCCGCGGAGATGCGAGCCCGCTGGGACGACTTGGGACGGGTGGCGATGCTTCACCGGGTGGGACCGGTGGCGGTGGGAGAGCCCGCCGTTGTGGTGGCCGTGTCGTCCCCCCACCGGGACGCCGCTTTCGAGGCGGCCCGCTTCGCCATCGACACCCTCAAGACCACGGTCCCGATCTGGAAGCGGGAACGATGGCAGGGAGGCGAGAGCTGGGGGCTGGAGGCCCAGCACATCGTCGACGTGGCCGCGGAGAGCGCCCGATGAGAGGCTCGGTGCTGCTGGTGGTGGCCTCGCTGGGCCTGGCCACGATCGTTTCGATGCTGCTGTGGGTGGCCCGCAGGATCACCTGGCGCCGCCCTGTCCCATTCCTCAGGCAGCTCAAGGCCCTGTCGGGCGTTCCGGGACGTCCCGTCGGCCCGGCCAGCGGGATCTCCAGGCTCGATCCGCTGAATCCTGAACACCCCGCGGGGACCGCCGCGGAAACCGTCGCGGACGCGACCGGAGACGCGCCCGCCGTCTCGGAGCGCTGAGCCCTGCCCCGCGACCTGGCCATCGACCTGGGCACGGCCAACACCCTGGTGTACGCCCGCGGGCAGGGCGTAGTGCTGAACGAGCCCTCGGTAGTAGCGCTCAACACCAACACCAATGAACTGCTGGCGGTGGGCCACAAGGCTCGCCGGATGCTGGGGCGCACACCCGGCTACATCGTGGCCCGCCGGCCGCTGCGCAAGGGCGCCATCACCGACTTCGAGATCACCCAGGACATGATCCGGATCCTGCTCAGGCAGGTGGGGGTGAGCAGGATCAACCGGGCCCGGGTGGTGGTGTGCGTGCCGTCGGCGATCACTCCGGTCGAGCGGCGGGCCGTGCAGGAGGCCGCCCGCCGGGCGGGTGCCATAGAGGTGCGGCTGATCGACCAGCCCATGGCCGCGGCCATCGGCGCCGGTCTGCCCATCGATGAGCCGGTCGGGTCGATGGTGATCGACATCGGGGGCGGCACCACCCAGACCGCCCTGCTCAGCCTGGGCGGGATCGTGGCTCTGGAGGCGGTGAGGGTGGGCTCGTTCGACATCGATGACGCCGTCCAGGCCCACATGCGGCGCGAGTACGGCATGGCCATCGGCGAGCCCACCGCGGAGCACACCAAGATCGTGGTCGGCTCGGCCGCGCCGACCCGAAGCGAGACCGCGGCCGAGATCCGCGGCCGGGAACTGATGTCGGGAATGCCCAAGACCACGGTGGTGACCCCCGAGGAGATCCGCCGGGCGATCGAGGAGCCGGTGACCGCCATGGTCGACTCGGTGCTGAGCTGCCTGTCGCAGTCACCCCCCGAACTGGCCCAGGACCTGATCGCCCGCGGCGTCTTCCTCGTCGGCGGGGGAGGGCTGCTCAGGGGGATGGACATCCGGCTGTCCCGGGAGATGTCGCTGCGGGTCCGGCGGGTCGACGCCCCGCTGGAGACGGTGGTGCGGGGCGCGGGCCGATGCCTGGAGCAGCTCGGCATGGACTTCTCAATCTTCAGCGACGACTTCGAATAGCCGTCCCCCTCTAAATCTCGGGTCGGAAATGTGGAGTATGTCCACAGAATCGCGCCGAGATTTCTTGGCAGCCCCTAAGCACGGGCGGCGCGGCGGTGCCGGCGCAGGGATCTCACGATCAGGACTGCGGCGACAACGCCGGAGGCCAGCAGCGCCGCGGCGGCGGCCAGCAGCAGCTCCTGGCGGCGCCGGGCCGGGAGCGACTCCAACAGACGAGGCTCGTGTGAGACCACGAACGCCTCCTCGTTGCTGTGCGCGGCTCGCCATCCCAGCGCTCGCAGCCGATCGTTGGCCACCACCCACCCGTGGGTGGTGTAGGGCACTACCCCTGGCGGCGTCGGTGCCAGACCCCAGCGCCAGCGCAGCGCGCTCAGGATCCTCACCAGATGCGACGGCGCCCTCAGCCGGGGACGGGGACCCTCGAGGTCGGCCAGAGTGTCGGGAGGGATCCAGCCGTCGGGTGCGACGTTGAGGATCCCGTCGTAGCGGGCGTTGACCGCGGTGACCACCGCCTCGGCCAGGTCGTCGGCGTGCAGGTACTGCACCGGCGGGTCGCCGTCGGCCGCCACCCCCGATCGGGCCGCTCGCAGCGTGTTGGCCAGCTGGCCCAGCCGGTCCTCGGCCACCACAACCGCGGGTCGCAGCACGGTGACGGAGCGGCCGGGGGCCAGTGCCCACTGCTGGGCCAGCTTCTCCAGCCGGTGCCGCTGCAGGGCCCAGTCGAAGTCGGGGTTGGGCCGGACCGGGGCGTCCTCGGTGATCGGCACCGGGTTGTCCTTCCAGGCGCCGTAGACCATCGCCGACGACATCACCACCAGGTGGGGGACATCGACGGCGGAGAGAGCGTCGAGCACGCGGTGCAGCAGGGCGGCCTCCAACTCGGCCTCGGCGGGATTGAGCGTGCCTGCGGTCACGGTGGAGGCCAGGTGCACTACTGCGTCGGCCCCGGAGAACAGGGCGGCCAGGTCGGCGTCGGCCAGATCCACCTGCTTGGTGGTGACCGAGGGGTAGGGGGCGGCCGGGGCATGCTTGTCGATGGCGACGACGGCCACCGCCGGACGCTGGGCGAGCCGGGTTATGACACGACGGCCCACGGAGCCGTGGGCGCCGGTCACCACCACTCGGGTCATGGCCGGCGGTGACGGGTCATTGCCGATTCGCGCTCGCCGCGGGCAGGACATCTGAGCCTCACCCCCCTACGATGCCCTCATGAGCGGCGATCCGCCAACAGAGGACGGCCCTGATGATCCCTTCGAGGGTCTCGAGGGCATAGATGATCCCTTCGAGGGCCTGGAGGGTATAGAGGGCCTGGAGGGCCTGGAGGGGCTCGGCGACCTGAGCGACACCGGCGAGACGGATGAGCCGGGCGGCTTCGGCGGGCTGGGCGGCTTCGGCGGGCTGGGGGACATTCCCCTGATCGGCGACCTGATGCGGACGCTGCAGTCGGCCGCGCCGGGGGCCAACCAGGCCCGCGAGGTGGGCCGGGCCATCGCCTGCGGCGGGGTCTCGGAGCCCAACATCGACCCGTCCGAGCGCATCACCATCGAGCAGCTGGTGCGGGTGGCCGAGTTGAGGGTGGCCGATGCGACCGGCCTGCAGCCGGCCCCGGGGGCGGCGCTGCGGGTGGAGGTGGTGAACCGCTCCGGCTGGTCGGACCGCACCGTCGGCGACTACGAGCATCTGTTCGGCGCGCTCAACAAGTCGATAACGGCCAGCCTGGACCCGGATCGCGACGACACGCCCGACGACCCGATGGCGGCCATGCTGGCCGGCATCACCAAGATGATCGGCCCCACCATGCTGGCCCTCACCACCGGCGCCATGGTGGGTCGCCTGGCGCAGCATGCCCTCGGCGGCTACGTGCTGCCGGTGCCCCGCCCGGCCGGCAAGCCGATGCTGATCGCCCTGCCCAACGTCGACGAGTTCAGCCGGGAGTGGTCGCTCGACGCCGACGACGTCCGCCTGTGGGTGTGCGTCCATGAAGCCGTCTACTGCGCGGTGTTCGGGGTGGATCATGTGCGTGGGGCGGTCAGCGACCTGCTGCTGCGCCATGCGTCCGCGTTCGAGAGCAACCCCCGGCGCATCGAGGAGCTGCTGGGCGACTTCGACCCCGGCGACCTGGGCCCCGAGGCCTTCGCGCGGCTCCAGTCGGAGTTGGGCAGCCCCGACGCCCTCCTGGGAGCGGTGCGGTCACCGGCGCAGGAAGCGCTCTTGCCGCGGATGACCGCTCTGGTGGCGGCCATCACCGGCTACGTCGATTTCACCATGGATCGCATCGGGGCGGACCTGATCGGCTCGTACGACCGCCTGTCCGAGGCGTTGCGACGCCATCGCGTGGAGGCCAGCGCATCCGACCGGTTCGTGGAGCGGCTCCTCGGCCTGGAGCTCGACCAGACCCAGTACGAGCGGGGAGCGGCCTTCGCCGCGGGGGTGGTGGAGCGGGCCGGGACCGACGGGCTGGGGCGGCTCTTCAGCCACCCGGAAAACCTGCCCACCCCGGCTGAGGTCGACGCGGCCGGCCTGTGGCTGGCCCGCATAGACCTGCCTCGCTAGCTGCTTGGTTGTCCCGGCCGGGCGGGGCGGCGGCGGCTGAATACGAAGAAGACCAGCGCAGCGGCGACCACCAGCGCCACCATGCCGGAGCCCAGCCGGGCCGGGATGGGCAGGACCACGGGGGCGAAGGCGCCGACCACCCAGGCGATCTGGAAGCGGGCCTCGAACCGCGAGAAAGACCGCCCGTGGTTGGCGTCGGGTGCGTCGCGTTGCACCAGCGAGTCGAAGGCGAGCTTGCCGGTGGCGGCTGAGACGGCCACACCGCCCGACAGCAGCGTCATCCCCATCAGCCCGCCGGTCATGGCGGCCAGCAACGCCGTGGACAGGGCCACGGCCAGCGATCCGAGCAGGATCAGCTCCTCCACCAGGCGGCGTCTCAGGATGGGAGCGACCTGCACTCCGGTGAAGGCGGCCAGTCCGGCCGCGACCACCACCACCGCGTAGTGCCAGAACGGAGCGCCCGGATCGCCGACGATGTCGACGCCGCGCTCGGAGGCCACCGCCCCGCCCAGCGCCGCGCCCCGCGCGCTCACGTCCAGTCCCTCCTCGCCGCCGCGCAGCGCGAAGGCCAGCATGAAGGTGACGAACCCGACCGCGCCCCGCATCACCGCCATGGCCGACGCCGACAGCAGGATGGCGGACGCCCGCAGAGCAGACCGCTCGGTCGAGGTGGGTCTGGTCCGGGCCACCGGGATGCGGGGCAGCTGGAGCGTGATGGCGGTCGCCACCAGGTAGCCGATGGTCGCCGCCCCGGCCGCCACGGCCGGGCTTCCCAGGAAGGCCAGCGCCGCGCCGACGCCCGCGCCCACCAGGCTCATCACCGCGCTGATGAGGGCCAGGCGGCTGTTGGCCTGCACCAGGTTGGATTCCTTGGGCACGTAGCGGGGCACGACCGCGCTCTTGGCCACCGCATAGGACTTCTGCAGCACCAGCAGCGCGAAGGCCTCGGGAAACAGCCACAGGGTGTCGAGGTGGCGGATCATCAGCAAGGCCACCACCAGCCGGCCCAGGTTGGTGACGAGGATCATGGCCCGGCGCCCGCCGGGCATCCGGTCGATGACCGGGCCGATCAGCGGTGTGACCACCGCGAACGGCGCCATGGTGAGCGCCAGGTACAGGGCGATGCGGTTACGGGCCGCGTCGGGGCTGATGGAAAAGAAGATCGACCCGGCCAGGGCCACCGCGATCACCGCGTCGGTGGCGGTGGCCGCGGCGTGGACGCGGGCCAGGCGCTGGAACGGGCTGTACGCGGGAACGGGCCGGCCCGGCTCGCCCTGATCGCTCACCCGGTCCTGGCCCACTCCATTAGGGTAGAACGCGCTCGCCGGGACGGGCCCGGTTCAGGGCCAGCTGCTGGAGCCGGACGTGGGTGTCGGTGTCGGCACCGCGGTCGTGGCGGGTCCAGACGCCATCGGAGTCCAGCGTCCAGGCCAGGTGCTCGTCGGACAGGCTCACGCCGGCCACCTCCACCACCCTGGCCGCCAGCCGTGGGTCGTCCACCCGCACCAGAGCCTCCACCCGCCGGTCGAGGTTGCGGCTCAGCAGGTCGGCGGAGCCGATGTAGGTGGCGGGGCGGCCCGGACCGTCGCCGTTGGCGAAATGGTAGATCCGTGAGTGCTCGAGGAACCGGCCCACTATCGAGCGCACCCGTATCGTCTCCGACAGGCCCGCCACGCCGGGTCGCAGACCGCACAGGCCCCGCACGATCAGGTCGATCTCCACGCCGGCCTGCGACGCCTTGTAGAGCTGGTCGATCATCGGCCCGTCGGCCAGCGAGTTGAGCTTCATGATGATGCGGCCGCCGGGCACGTGCATCTCCTGCTCGATCAGTTCGGTCAGGCGGGGGCGGAGCTGCTCGGGCGCGGTGATCAGGTGCTTGTGATCGACATTGCGGCCGTAGCCGGTGAGTTGGTTGAACAGGCTGGCGACGTCCGCTCCGACCCCCGGATTGGCGGTCAGCAGGCCGAAGTCCTCGTAGATGCGGGCGGTGCGGTGGTTGTAGTTGCCGGTGCCGATGTGGCAGTAGCGGCGGATGCCGTCGGACTCCTCCCGCACGATCATGGCGATCTTGGCATGGATCTTGAGGCCGACCAGGCCGTAGGCCACGTGGGCGCCGGCCTGCTCCAGCCGCTTGGCCCAGCCGATGTTCTGGGCCTCGTCGAAGCGGGCCTTCAACTCCACCAGCACCGCCACCTGCTTGCCCCTCTCGGCCGCGGCCACCAGAGCGTCGATGATGGGGCTGTCGCCCGAGGTGCGGTACAGCGTGAGCTTGATGGCCAGCACGGCCGGATCTCTGGCGGCCTGGCGGATGAGCGCGCCCACCGAGCGGCTGAACGACGAGTACGGATGGTGCACGAGCAGGTCGCCGGAGCGCAGCACCTTGAAGAAGTCGGCCGGGCCGTCCTCGGTCAGCAGCTCCGGCTCGGTGATGCCGCGCCAGTGGGGCCATGTCAGCTCGGGCCGGGCCAGGTCCGCGATCTCGTTGAGGCCGCTCAGATCGATGGGACCCCGTACCCGGACCAGGGCGTCGGCGCGCAGGTTGAGCTCGCGCAGCAAGAGGTCGAGCACCTCATCCGACATCGTGTCGGCTACCTCGAGGCGGACGGCCCACTGGAACCGGCGCCGGCGGAGCTCCATCTGCACCGCGATCAGCAGGTCGTCGGCGTCCTCGTCGTTGAGCGTGAGGTCGGCGTTCCGGGTGACCCGGAAGCTGTGGTGCTCCAGCACCTCCATGCCCGGGAAGAGCATGTCGAGATGGGCCGCGATCACATCCTCGAGCGCCACGAACCGGCAGGAGCCCTCGCCGGTCTCCACCCAGCGGTCGAGGGTGTCGGGAACCTTGACCCGGGCGAAGCGCTGCTCCGAGTCGACGGGGTCGCGCATCAGCACGGCCAGGCTCAGCGAGAGGTCCGAGATGAACGGGAACGGATGTCCGGGATCGACGGCCAGCGGGGTGAGCACCGGGAAGACCCGCTGCTCGAAGTGGTCGCGCAGGTAGGCGCACTCCTCCGCGGTGATCTCGTCGGGGGTCAGGAGATGTATCCCCTCGGCGGCCAGAGCCGGCCTGACCTTCTCCATGAAGAGGCGCTGCTGCTCGGCGCACAGCTCGGCGGCGATCCGGCGGACTTCGCGGAGCTGCTCGGCGGGGGTGTGCCCGTCGAGCGTGCGCTCGGTGAGTTCGGCCGCGACCCGGTCGGCGAGACCGGACACCCGGACCTGGAAGAACTCGTCGAGGTTGGTGGCGAAGATGCTGAGGTATCTGGCCTGCTCCAGCAGGGGGACGTCACCGTCGTCGGCGAGGGCGAGGACGCGGGCGTTGAACGCCAGCCACGAGATCTCCCGGCTGAAGTAGTCCGTGAGCGGCTCAGCCCATCCCCCGACGCGGATCATGGTGGGGGCATTCTCCGGGCCGCTGTCAGACCCGCTCCCGGCCGGAATACTCGTCTTCTTCCTCCGGATAGCCGAGGTCCCAGTTGACGATGATCCGCTCACGCTCAGCGTCGCGATTGACCCGTTCGCGGTTGCGGCGGAACTGTGGGTCGTGGGGTGGCAGCAGCAGCAGGCGGGCGTGGACGCGGTCCCGGAAGGAGGTCATGAAGTCGGTGTCGCCGTAGACGGCGCGGACCTCCCAGTGGGGCGCGACCGGCCCGAGGTAGGTGATGGTGGCCTGGCCGACCGGCGGTTCGTCAACCGCTTCGATTTCGGCGCCCGCGAGCGTCATAGGTGTCCGCCTCGCCGCGAGGCTCTCAGGCGGAGCCGTTCTTGCCCGTAGGACCGCCGCCCGAGTTGTCGCCGCCGGACGCCTGGCTGCCGCCGGAGGCGTCGGCCTCCTTGGCGCTCTCGGTCAGGCCGTCCTTGAACTCGCGCTGCGCCTGGCCCAGCGAGCGAGCGAGCTTCGGGAGCTTCGCCCCGCCGAACACCAGCAGGACGAGCACCAGGATGATGAGGAGTTCAGGTGCACCGATGTTTGGCATCGCTACGAAGCATACCGTGCTCTGTCCACAGCCGCATCCGGTCTGTGGAAGGAGATACGGGCGGTGGTGTTGTCAGGCGCTGACGACGGCGCGGCGCTGGAGGGCGCGGGCTCTGCGGATGCGACGACGCTCCCGCTCGCTCATGCCACCCCAGATGCCGAACTTCTCGCCGTTGTTCAGCGCGAACTCCAGGCACTCCTCGCGCACTACGCAGCCCCGGCACACTTCCTTGGCCTCGCGCGTGGATGCGCCCCGCTCGGGGAAGAAGAGGTCGGGATGCACTCCGAGGCAGTTGGCCTCGCGCTGCCAGGACATGTCCTCAGCCGGAAAGATGCCGTGTAGCTCCATTCGGTTTTCCTCCTGATGACCATCCGGGCCCCAGCGGTGGGACTAGAGCCCGGCCCGCCCGGGTGCCATGGATGTAATTACACCATTGTGATATGACATTTGCAAGTCCGGGAGCAAGAAATTTCTGGGAATTGCATCGAAGGGCGTGATCTCCCGCTCCTGCTCGCTGCGCTCACCGGGCCGCTCAGGCCCGGTCTCCCGCTCCTGCTCGCTGCGCTCACCGGCCGCTCAGGCCCGGATAGGGTCGGGGTATGGCCCTGCCCAAGCGCTGGCGCCTCCGTCTGCGGGCGCAGCCCGAGCCGGCCCACTTCGCGTACTCGCGGTGGGACGGCAGCCAAACCGGCTTCGACTTCGACGCCGACCACATCTTCGACGAGCTGGCCGACGACCTGCTCTACCACGGCGACCTCGCCAGCGCCCTGCGTCGGCTGATGGCCGAGGGCTTCCGCGACCGCTCGGGACGCCAGCTCGAAGGCCTCCGCGACATGCTCGAGCGGCTCCGGGAGCGGCGCCGCGAGCTGCTAGAGCAGCACGACCTGGGCGGCGTCTACGACGACATCGCGGAGGACCTGCGGGATGTGGTCCGCACCGAGCGCCGGGCCCTCGACGACCTGGACATGGCCGCGGCCCAGGCCCGGGCCGAGGGCGACGAGCGCCGGGCCGACCTCACTGCGCAGACCGCGGCCACCAAGAACACCCAGCTCGACATGATGCCGCCCGACCTCGCCGGCCAGTTCAAGGCCCTCGACAACTACGACTTCGAGAGCGACGAGGCCCGCCGGCAGTTCGCCGAGCTGGCCGAGCGGCTCCGGGAGCAGCTCATGCAGCAGTTCCTCGATCAGATGGCGGGCGCGGTCGATGACGCCACCGGCGACGGCTCGACGTCGGAGGAGATGCAGCGCTTGAAGGACATGCTGGCCGAGCTCAACGCCATGCTGGCCCAGCGGGCCCGGGGGGAGGAACCCGATTTCGAGGGGTTCATGGAGCGCTACGGCGACTTCTTCCCGGAGAACCCCAAGACCCTCGACGAGTTGCTGGAGATGATGGCCCGCCGCATGGCCGCCGCCCAGGCCCTGCTCAACTCGATGACGCCGGGCCAGCGTGACCAACTCCAGCAGCTGTCCGACCAGCTGCTGGCCGACATGGACCTCAACTGGCAGGTCAACGAGCTGGCCCAGCACCTGCGCAACGAGTTCGGTGACCTCGGCTGGGATCGGCGCTACGACTTCGGCGGCGTCGATCCCCTCGACTTCAGCCAGGCCGCCGACATGCTGGCCGAGCTGGGCGACATCGACCAGCTCGAGAACCTGCTACGCGGCTCGGCCAGCCCCGGGGCCCTCGCCGAGGCCGACACCGAGGCCGTCCGACGCCTGCTGGGCGACGACGCAGCCGAGAGTCTCGAGCGCATGGCCGAGGTGGCCCGCATGCTGGAGGAGGCCGGCCTGATCGAGAACCGCGAGGGGCGCTTCGACCTGACTCCCCGGGCCATCCGCAAGATCGGCCAGGGTGCCCTGCGGGACCTGTTCGCCCGGCTCGACGCCGACAAGTTCGGCCGCCACGCCGTCAACCGCAGCGGTCTCGGCCACGAGCGGGAGCCCGACACCAAGCCCTACGAGTACGGCGACCCGTTCAACCTGCACATCGGCCGCACCATCCGCAACGCCGTCACCCGCACCGGCGGCGGTGTGCCCGTGCAGCTTCATCCCGACGACTTCGAGGTGGAGCGGACCGAGCAGCAGGTCCGCTCGGCCACCGTGCTGATGCTCGACCTGTCGCTGTCGATGCCCATGCGCAACAACTTCCTGCCGGCCAAGAAGGTGGCTATGGCGCTGCACTCGCTGATCTCCAGCCAATACCCCCGGGACTACCTGGGGCTGGTGTCGTTCAGCGAGGTCGCTCGGGAGTTCCGTCCCGAGAAGCTGCCCGAGGTGTCGTGGGACTACGTCTACGGCACCAACATGCAGCACGGGTTCATGCTCGCCCGCCGCATGCTCAACCGCCAGACCGGCACCAAGCAGATCATCATGATCACCGACGGGGAGCCCACTGCTCATATCACGGCGTCGGGGCGGCCGTTCTTCAGCTACCCGCCCACCCGCGAGACCGTCGAGCTGACCCTGGCCGAGGTGGCCAACTGCACCCGTGACGGCATCCGGATCAACACGTTCATGCTGGACGCCACGTCGTATCTGACGAACTTCGTCGAGCGCATCACCGAGCTGAACGGCGGAAGGGCCTTCTTCACCACCAACGAGAACCTCGGCGACTACGTGCTGGTCGACTTCGTAGAGCACAAGCGCAGCCTGGTCCACGCCCGCCGCTAAAGGCCGGCGGTCGGGGGGCTAGGTCGGGGGGCTAGGTCGGGGTTGGGGTTTGAACGAGCGGCAGGCCGGCTGCGCCCCAACCCTCGACGCCGCCCTCTAGGTCGGTGACGTTGGTGAAGCCGAGGCGACGCAGCGAGGCGGCGGCCAGGCTGGACGTGTAACCCTCGTTGCACACCGCCACCAGCGGCTGGTCGAACGACTTGACCGCGGGGTTCGCGTAGCTGGCCGTGGGGTGGCACCGCCATTGCAGCACGATGAGCGGGATGCTCACCGAGCCCTCGATCATGCCGGTGCGCTCCCGGTCGTCGCGGTCCCGGATGTCCACGACCAGCGTCGGCCAATCGGAATGCGGCTCACCGGCGAGGATCTCGGCGAGCTGGGCAGGGGTGAGCCTGTCGAGCTCGGCACGGGCCTCTACCAGCATGTCGTCCACAGTTATGGCGCCAGTGAGGTCCGGGCCGTCCCCCACTGCGCTGCGGTGGCGCTCGCCGTGCTGGTGCAGCTCCTGGCGCAGTTGCCCCGGAGGCCAGTCCTCGTCCAGCGCTCGGTTCATGAGGTCGGCCTGCGACGGCGGGGCCAGGCCGTCCACCGGCTGGTCGCGGTCGAGGTTGGTGGGGAAGGCGTAGCCCTCGGCGCAGGCCGCCACCACGTTGGCTGCCGAGGCCCGGTCGAGGCCGGAGGCGACCCGTGACTGCAGCGTCGGGTACACCGCGTTGACCATGCGGGCACGGTCCACCGCCTCGGTGGCCCGGCCGAAGGCGGACGAGATCTGGAGCAGGTTGGCGATGCGGTGCGCGCCGGCGGTGCGGTTGTGGCCGGCGGCGTGGAACATGGCCGGGCTGAAGAACACCGCGTCACCGGTGCGCAGCGGCAGCTGCACCCGGTGCTGGGAGAAGTACTCGATGAACTCGGGGCGGCGCCACGCCAGGTAGCCCAGCTCGTACTTGTGGGAGTGGGGCAGATACATGGTGGGGCCGGTCTCGGTGCCCATGTCGCAGTGGGCGATGGCGCCCTGCAGGGTGAGCAGCGGCGACAGCCGGTGGGCCTGTAGGGGGAATTGCTCGGCTTCGTCGTCGGTGAGGAAGCCCATGTGGTAGTCGCGGTGGGGGTGCTGGGCCGCGCCGCCGGGATTGACCACGTTCACCTGCTCGGTCAGCTGGTAGCGGGGTCCCAGCCAGGCCTCGCAGGCCACCGCCACCGCGTCGGAGCGGTGGTAGTCGATGAAGGCGTCGGGGTCGGCCACCGCCAGCTTCTCGAGCGCGTTCCACACCCGGTCGTTGGCGCCGGGCTTGGCGAAGTGGTCGCCGGCGAGCCCGCCTTGGGCGTGCTGGGCCGCGATCAGGTCCCAGAACACGCTCGATGCCCGGTCCACCGCCTCGGGGGGCACGGCCCCTTCGAGCAGGACGATGCCGGGGCCGTCGACGAGGGCTGCGGCCAGTTCGGCCCGCAGCCCATGACGGTGCTCGGTGTCGCCGGTGGGGCCGTGGGCCAGCGCGGTCGCGTCGTAGGTGGGGACGCCCTGGGTGATGCGCACGGCCAGCGGGTAGTCGGCCGGCTCGATCGGCTGTTCGACCAGCGCCGCGAACGCATCCAGGTCGCAGTCGTGCCGCGAACCGAAGGCGGAGTCTGGGCCAGCATTCATCGCTTGGATCGTACCGCGGGGCGTTAGCGTGAGCCGAAGACCCTTGAGCGACGTGTGGAGGTGTCATGCCCGTCAATCCTGATGCTGTGGGCGCGGTAGGAGAAGAGTCCGCGATCAGCTGGACCTCCAAGGACAGCCTGCTCTACGCCCTGGGGGTGGGCGCCGGCGCGCCGGATCCCACCGGCTTCGAGTTGGAGTTCACCACCGAGAACACCCGGGACGTGCCCCAGAGGGCGCTGCCCACCCAGGCGGTCGTCCTGGGCGCGGGCAACATGCCCGACTACGGGGACTTCAACCTGGCCGCGGTGCTGCACGGCGACCAGCACATCGAGCTTCATCAGGAGTTGCCGGCCGCGGGGTCGGCGCTGGCCCAGTCACGGGTGGCCGCCATCTACGACAAGATCAAGGCCGCGCTGGTGGTGCTTGAGACCAGTGTCCGCAGCCACGACGGCGAGCCGATGTGGACCAGCCGGGCCGGGCTGTTCATCTCCGGGGAGGGGGGCTGGGGCGGCGACCGCGGGCCGTCGAACACCTGGCGGCAGCCCGACCGCGAGCCCGACCATGTGACCGGCTACGACACCCGCACCGACCAGGCTCTGCTCTACCGCCTGAACGGCGACCGCAACCCGCTCCACTCCGATCCCTCGTTCTCGGCCTTGGCCGGGTTCGAGACCCCGATCCTGCACGGACTGTGCACGTTCGGGGTGACGGGCCGGGCCCTGCTGCACACGCTGTGCGACAGCGATCCGTCCCGGTTCGCATCGATGGGCGGGCGCTTCAAGGCGCCGGTCCTGCCCGGTCAGCGGCTCGATGTCCGCATGTGGGTGGACGGTGACACCACGCTGTTCCAGACCCAGGTGGGCGACCGGGTGGTGTTCGACGCGGGCGTGTTCACCACTCGCTGAGCCCCTCCCCGGTGGCGGAGACGGGCGTGTCCTTCCTGTGGGGGGCGGGGGCGTCGTCGGTGTCGGCCGAGGGGGTGGCGCCC
>VXWX01000008.1 GCA_009835735.1 Acidimicrobiaceae bacterium | reverse complement strand
CGGTGGTGTTCCTGGAGCCCATCTCGCTGTACCGGGGGCTCAAGCAGGACGTGCCGGTCGAGCCCTACCGGATCCCGTTCGGGCGCGCCCGTGTGCTCCGCGGAGGCACCGACGTGACCGTCGTGTCGTGGGGTCCGCCGGTGCGCCAGGCGCTCAAGGCGGCCGAGACCCTCGCCAACGAAGGGGTGTCGGCTGAGGTGGTCGACCTGCGGACCTTGTATCCGTGGGACCGCGAGACCGTGCTCGACAGCGTGGAGCGGACCGGGCGGCTGGTGGTGGCCCACGAGGCCCAGCTGACGAGCGGGTTCGGTGCGGAGGTTCTGGCCGCGATCAGCGAACAGGGTCTCTACTCACTGGAGGCGCCACCGGTGCGGGTGGCCCACATGGACGTGTTCTGGGGCCCGACCCAGCTCGAGCGTTACTCGATGATCACCGCGGAGCGCATCGCGGCCGGCGTCCGCCGGGCCCTGGCCGGCTGACATGGCGCGCATCTTCAAGCTCCCCGCGGTGGGCGACACCATGGTGGAGGGCGAGATCGTGGAATGGCTCGTCGAGGTAGGCGAAACCGTCGAGCTCGACCAGCCCATCTGCTCGGTCGAGACCGACAAGTCGGTGGTGGAGATGACCACCCCCTACCGGGGCACGGTGCTGGCCCTGGGGGGAGATCCCGGCGATGTCATCGAGGTGGGCGAGACGCTCATCGTGGTCGGAGAGCCGGGCGAGGACGTCCCCGCGGACGAGCCCGAGTCAGAGCCTGTAGCCGCCGCGGCTTCGATCCCGCGTCAGACGGCCGCACCCCAACCAGCCCCGTCCGACTCTGTCAAGGCCCTGCCCAAGGCTCGGAAACTGGCCCGGGAGCGGGGCATCGACCTGGCCACCGTGGCCGGCACCGGGCCGGGCGGCTCGATCACCGCCGCCGACGTCGAAGCAGCAGCCGCGCCGGCCCCGGCGGCCGGTCGGCGCGAGCGGCTGTCGGCCACCCGACGCTCCATTGCCCGGCATATGACTGAGTCAATGCAGATCCCGCAGTTCACGTCGATGGTGGACGCCGACGCCCGCGGGCTACTGGCAGCGCGGGCAGCTGCAGCTACCGAGACCGGCTCGGGAGTGCCGCTCGACGCTCTGCTGGTGGCGCTCCTGGTGCCGGTGCTGCGGGACCATCCCGTCATGAACGCCAGGCTCGACGGAGACGGGATCGAGTACTTCGACCGCTACGACATCGGCGTGGCCGTCGACACGAGTGACGGCCTGATGGTTCCGGTGGTGCGGGATGCCGACGCGCTCTCGGTGGCCGAGCTGTCGGCCGAGGTCCTGCGCCTGGCCGCCGCAGCCCGAGACCGCACCGCCGCGCCCCACGAACTGACGGGGGCCACCGCCACCGTCAACAACGTGGGTGCCCTCGGAGTGCTGGCCGGCACACCGATGCTGCCGGTGGGCACCAGCATGATCGCCGCCTTCGGCATGGCCCGGCCGGTGGTACGCCTAGTAGGCGGCGACCCAGTCGAGGTGCCGACCATCACGGTGTCGGCCACGTTCGACCACCGCGTCATCGACGGCGGCGCCAGCGGCCGCTTCCTGGCCCAGCTCAAGGAAGCCATCGAGCAGGCAGCCCACGGCGCACCCTGAAAGCTCCTGGGGGCTCAGGGCAAAGTAAGGGATGTCCCTGGTTGGGGAGGTTCGGGGCGCTCGTAGAGTCCCCGCGTGAGCCTCCACAACCGCTCCTAGGAGAACCTGTGACTTCCTCCCCCACCCAAGCACTGGCCACAGCCGCCCGGGCGGTGGCCGCCAGCAAGATCTACGGCTCCGGCGACACCGAGGTGCGGGCGCTCGACGCCATCGACGTGGACTTCGAGCAGGGCCGCTTCACCGCCATCATGGGCCCGTCTGGGTCGGGCAAGTCCACCCTGATGCACTGCATGGCCGGGCTAGACACCGTCACCTCCGGCCAGGTGATCATCGGCGACACCGACCTCACCACCCTGTCGGAGAAGGACCTCACACTGCTGCGCCGCGACAGCGTGGGGTTCGTGTTCCAGGCCTACAACCTGGTGCCCACCCTCACCGCCATCGAGAACATCACCCTCCCCATGGACCTCGCCGGCGAGAAGGGCGACGAGGTCTGGGTCGACGAGGTGGTCGGCGCCACCGGGCTGTCGGACCGGGTCAAGCACCGCCCCAACGAGCTGTCTGGAGGCCAGCAGCAGCGGGTCGCCGTGGCCCGGGCGCTGGCCAGCAAGCCCCAGATCATCTTCGCCGACGAGCCCACCGGCAACGTCGACTCCAACACCGCGGCCGAGATCCTCGGCTTCATGCGGAGCGCGGTCGACCAGATGGGCCAGACCATCGTGATGGTCACCCACGACCCGGTGGCCGCCTCCTACGCCGACCGCGTCGTGTTCCTGGTGGACGGCAAGATCGTGGACGAACTGGCCGACCCCACGCCCCAGGGCATCCGGGACCACATGACCCGGCTCGGCGCCTGAGGCCCGCTCGCAGACCGCCCTCCACCGTCGGCAGACCCCCACATGCTGCGCCTGGCCCTGAAGTCGCTTCTGGCCCACAAGATCCGCTTCGCCCTGACTGCGGGAACCATCGTTCTGGGCGTCACTTTCGTGGTGGCCGCCTTCGTGACCGCCGACTCGCTGCGGTCGACCTTCGACGAGATCGGCGTGGACATCAACACGGGCAAGGACTTCACCGTGCGGGGCGCGCTCGGATTCGGTGAAATAGCCGACGCTCCGCCCGTTCCCGACAGCCTCACCGACACCATCCGGGCCGTAGACGGTGTGGAGGTCGCCGAAGGGCGCTTCTTCGTGGACGGGGTGATCCCCGTGGACGGCACCGGCGAAGCCGTGTCCACCCTCGGTGGGCCCATCGCGGGCGTGAACTGGACCGAGGACGAGTCGCTCTCGCAGTACTTCCTGATCAGCGGCGAATGGCCCCAGGGCTCGTCGCAGTTCGCCATCGGCGCCGGGACGTTCGCCGACTACGACTTCGAGCTGGGCCGCGACTACCAGGTGGTAACCCCCACCGGGCCCCGCACCTTCACCCTCACCGGCACGATGCAGTTCGGGTTCCCCGAGGACGCCGGCGCCGGGGTGGTGTTCTCGGTGTTCGACACCGCCACCGCCCAGGAGGTGCTCGGCTACGAGGGCCTGTTCAACGAGATCGACCTGCGGGCCGTGCCCGGCGCCGACCTCGACGAGGTCCGGAACCGCATCGAGGCGGCCCTGCCCGCCGGGACCGAGGTGATCAGCTCCGAGGAGGCCGCCGAGGAATTCGGCGACTTCTTCGAGTTCTTCATCGGACCACTTCAGACGATCCTGCTGACCTTCGCCTTCGTGGTGCTGTTCGTCAGCACGTTCATCATCTCCAACACCTTCAACATCGTGCTCGGTCAGCGGGTACGCGAGCTGTCGCTGCTGCGAGCGCTGGGAGCCACGCCCCGCCAGGTGCGCCGCTCGGTGCTGATCGAGTCGCTGGTGATCGGCGTGGCCGCCTCCGCCGCGGGCATCGGGCTGGGCATGCTCGGCGCCTTCGGGCTCGGGGCGCTGTTCGACGCCTTCGGCGCCTCCCTGCCCGACGGCCCGATGCCGTTGCGCCTGCGCACCGTTGCCTGGGCGTTTGCAGTCGGGGTCGGCTTCACCGTGATCGCGTCGCTGGTCCCTGCCGTCAAGGCGTCGAGAGTCTCGCCGGTGGCAGGGCTGCAGGAGAGCACCGGAGACGACGGCGGGCACCTCCGCCTCTGGCGGCCGATCCTGGGCGCTGCTCTGGCCGTCGTCGGGCTCGTCCTCACCGGCCGGGGGCTGTTCGCCGACTTCGACTCGACCACCACCCAGCTCGTATCGCTGGGCGTAGGGGCCGCAGTGGTGTTCGTGGCGGTGGCAGTGCTCAGCCCGCTGATCGCCGGTCCCGTCGTTTCGGCACTGGCCCGGCCCCTGCCGCGGATCCTGCGCACTCCGGGTCGGCTGGCCCGCGACAACGCGGCCCGCAGCCCCCGCCGGACCGCGGCCACCGCGGTGGCGCTGACGATCGGCCTGGCGCTGGTGGCCATGGTGCTGGTGGTCGGGCAGTCGCTCAAGGACACCTTCTCCGACAGCCTCAGCAGCGCAGTGGAGGCGGACTACCTGATCAGCACCGAGACGTTCTCCGGCGTGCCCAAGACCCTCGCCGACGAGCTGAGGGAAGCGGGCGCGGGCACGGTGGTCAGCCTGGACGAGGACACTGTGCAGATCCGCAGCCCTGCCGCGCCGGACTGGATCCTGCAGACCGACATAACCGTCACCGACCTGGCCGACATCGGCGAAGTTGCCAACCTGGGCATTCGAGACGGCTCCCTGAGCAGCATCGACCCGGCCTCCGCAATTCTTGTTCACGACGAGGCGGCTGCCGACTGGGGGCTGTCGGTCGGGGACGAGGTCGAACTCACGCTGATCAACGGCGAGACGCTGGAGGCGACGGTCGGCGCGGTGTTCACCGAGACCCAGCAACCGTTCTGGGGCGAATGGCTGATAGACGAGTCCCTGCAAGAGCAGACGGGCCCGACTCACCGCTTCGACGACTGGGTGGCCGTCAAGGTGGCCGGCGATGATCCCACCGCGGCCCAGGCCGCTATGGGCGAGGTGCTCGCCGACTACCCGCAGGCCACTCTGGAGGACCGCCAGCAGTTCCAGGAGAACGCGGAGTCGAACCTGAACACAGTGCTGGCGCTGGTCAACGTGTTCCTCCTGTTCGCGCTGGTAGTGGCCCTGGTCGGGATCGTCAACACCCTCACGCTGTCGGTGTTCGAGCGCACCC
>VXWX01000081.1 GCA_009835735.1 Acidimicrobiaceae bacterium | reverse complement strand
CGGCGACGACTACTGACGGCTGGCAGTGTAGTCCGAGCAGGGCGGACCCTCTCCGGACCGGCGTAGGTCTATCAGCGCAAGGCGCTCGATCCGAACATCGGGAGCGATGAAGCCGTCCTCAACCCCGGAATTTCGAGGCGTAGCCGATGCGCATGGCCGGGCGGAAGATCAACTCGGTGGCCGCGTACATCGATCCGAGAATCCCGTCCAGCACTCCGGCGGTCAGCTGCGATACCGGTGTGGAGCCCGACAGGAACACCGCGTCCTCAGGTCCGATCTCGAGCTTCAGGCCGGTCAGGCGCCGGTTCCGGCGCAGCAGGTGCTCGTAGAAGTGGGCCTGGTTCTCCTCAGGCGCTGGGACCAGGTACGTCTCGTAGTGCAGCGTGCGCTGGCCAAGGGTGAACCAGATCGTCCACACCTCCTTCTCCTCGCCGTGGACCCGCACGTACCACCGTCGCTCGTCCTGCAGGCCGCGTTCGATGGCATCGATGGCCGGGTTCGCGGCGGACGCAGCCGCCAGCCACGAGTCCATCTGCCGCTCCAGAGCGTCGAGATCCGCATCCGACGCAGGCGGCGCCTGGGTCATGGGATCGGAATCGCCTCCCATCGGCTCGGCCTCTCAGACTGTGCAGTCCAACGGAACCCGCAACGAGAGATCCGCGAAGATCCTGCGCAGACGGGCCGCCGTGGCGGTCCAGGAGTAGCGGCCCGCCATCTCGGCGCCCCGACGGGCCATCGACGAGGCCAGTGAGGGATCGTCGAGGATGGCGAGCACCGCCTCGGTGTAGCGGGCCGGGTCGCGTTCCGAGATGCGGAAGCCGTTGCGACCGTGGTCCACCAGCGTTCGCAGCCCACCGACATCGGCGGCGACGACCGGCACGCCACAGGCTGCAGCCTCCAGGGCGACTAGGCCGAACGACTCCGATCGGCTGGGCACGAGGCACACATCCGCGGCCCGGTAGTAGGTCGACAGCAGGTGGTGCGGCTGCGGGGGAACCAACGCGACACCTCCTTGCAGGCCGTGGCGGCGGACGGCCCGGTCGAGGCGTAGGAGTTCACGCTCCCCGTCGGGACCCGAGGCGCCGCCCACCACGAGGAGCTGGGCATCCCCGTAGAGCTGGCGAAGGCCGGCGAGGGTCTCCACGGCCACGTCGAGACCCTTCAAGGGCTGTATGCGACCGACGAACAGCAGCACCGGGCCGTCTCCTAGCCCCAGCGCGGCGCGGGCTCCCCGGCGCGACCCCACCGAGAACACGGCCCCGTCGACTCCGGGGGCCACCACGTCGATGCGTTTGGGATCGGCGCCGTACAGCTCCGCGAGCTGCTGCAGCTCCGTCACGGAGTTGGCCGTGATGACGTCGGAGCAGGCGATCACCTCCGCCTCGGCATCGATCCGGCGTTGCGGTTCGGGATCACCGGTCTCGGCCTTGACCCGAGCCAGCGTGTGGAAGGTGGACACCAGTGGCAGGTCGAGTTCGTGCTTCAGGCGGTGTCCGGCCACCCCCGACAGCCAGTAGTTGGCGTGCAGCACGTCGACCGGATGCTCCTGGAGCCATGCTCCGACACCATCGGCGAAGTCCTCCACCACGCCCGGGAGCAACTCCTTGGACAATTCGGCGGATCCGGCGGCCACATGGACGACCCTGAATCCCGGCTCCACATCGACGACGGTGGGCGCGTCGCTGTGACGCCTCACGAACACGGTGGCATCGATGCCCGTCTGGGCCAGCGCGGAGGCGAGCTCCCGCACGTAGACGTTCATTCCGCCCGCGTCGCCCCGTCCCGGCAACACGAGCGGAGACGTGTGAAGCGACAGGACAGCGGCGCGACTCACGAACGATGGAGGATATCTGTCGAGTGTTGACTAGCCGCCCGAGACGGGCGGCAGCACTGCGATCTCGTCGTCGTCTCCTACCGGCGCGTTGGGCGCGGTCGGCTCGCCGTTGCACCACACCTGACAGGTCTCCAGCAGCCCGGCAAAGTCATGGCCATAGCGGTCACAGGCCTCCTCCAAGACCTCTCGCACTGTGGCGCCGGGCACCCTGTCACGACCGGTCCCGGCCGCCTCCCGAGCCGATGCGAACAGCCGCAGACGCGCCACGAACGCCATGGTAGCCAGAGCTAGTGGGCATCCGCGGCCTGCTGATGCCGTCGGGTTACGGTCGCTCGCGATCATGGTCAATCTTCTCGTCGTCCGTCACGCGGAGTCCGTCTGGAATCTGGACGGCCGCTGGCAGGGGCACGCCAACCCTCCGCTGTCGGTTGCGGGCGCGGCTCAGGCGCGGGCCGCGGCCGCCAACCTGGACGATGTCGAGTGCGTCGTCTCCAGCGATCTCGACCGGGCTCGCGAGACTGCCGAGATCATCGCCGAGTCGCTCGGCGCCCGGCCGGTGACCTGCGATCCGGGATGGCGAGAGCGCAGCGTCGGCCTGTGGCAAGGGCTCACCACCGAACAGATCGAGCGCGATTTCCCCGGCGATCTGGCCGCAGGGAACTATCCACCCGGCTGGGAGAGTGACGCATCGTTGATCGAGCGTGTATTCGACGCCACACACCGCATCGCCGCCCGAGTCCCGTCGGGCGACGTGCTCGTGGTGTCACATGCCGGTGTAATCTATACACTTGAGCGACATTTCGGTGTCGTCTTCAAGCGCATCGGCAACCTCGGCGGTCGCCGGATTCTGGTGCAGTCGGGCGAGGTGCGCTTGCAGGAGCGAATCGCGCTCACCGGTAACGGTGCGTGCCTCAGGCCCACTGCCACCCCGGAGCGACGATGAGCACCAACGGCACACCTCTCGACGGCGCCGAGAGGGCGCCCTCACCCCAGAATCTCCCACCCGTGCGGGTGATCCGTAGCCCCAAACGCAACAAGACAGTGTCGGCGCGCATGTCCGACGGCGTGCTGGTCGTTCGGGTCCCAGCCTGGACGACGAAGGACGAGGAGCAGGCGCTGGTGAGCAAGGTATTGGCTCGCTTCGAGGAGAAGTGGCGGTGCGGGCACCTGCCGCTGGAGCCCAGAGCTCGCGAGCTCGCGGCCCGCTTCGGCCTTCCCGAGCCGCGCTCCATCAAGTGGTCGTCCCGGCAGCGCCTGCGCTGGGGCTCGTGCTCGACCAGCAGCGGCGACATCCGCATCTCGAGTCGACTGGCCGACGTGCCGCCCTGGGTACTCGACCATGTGATCATCCACGAGTTGGCCCATCTGGTGGTCGCCGAGCACTCGCCCGAGTTCCACGCGATCGTGAACCGCAACCCCTACGCGGAGAGGGCCGAGGGGTACCTGCTGGCTCTGAGCGACCTCGGCGGCACGGCGTCGACGTCGGAAGAGGCCCTAGCCAGCTGACTCCTCGAGTCCGGCTGCCAGTGCTTCCGCCCCTTCGAGGTCATCGGAGTCGAGCGCGGCGAGAGCGGAGTCGACGGTGTCCAGGTCTCGCTCTATGCCCTCGAGTTGGGCCGTCTGGCGATCGGATTCGGAGTCCGGAGGCAGGTTGTCGCTCGCCTCGTCCATGCCTTGACCCTCCGGGGGCGCCGCCTCGCCTGTCTCGCTCATGCGTTGAGAGTAACGGGTTCGCGCTAACGGGCGAGATCTGAGAGACTGGAGTCCATGGCCCGCAACGTGCTCGGTGAAGAGCTGCAGCCGTGCTCCTTCGACCCGCTGACCGGCTGGTTCCGGGACGGCTGCTGCAATACCGACTCCGGCGACTACGGGGTGCACACGGTGTGCGCTGTGATGACCGCCGAGTTCCTTGAATTCTCGAAGGCCGCAGGCAACGACCTCTCGACCCCGCAGCCGGCCATCGGCTTCGACGGGCTGGCGCCGGGCGACCACTGGTGCCTGTGCGCGTCGCGCTGGGCGGAGGCGCATGCGGCCGGGGCCGCGCCCCAGGTCGTCCTGGAAGCGACCCACGCCCGCACGCTGGAGTGGGCCAACCTCGCCGACCTAGAAGCTCACCGCTACACCGGCGAGCCAATTTAAAACTGTCAAGCCGCTGCCAGAATGGGGGTGGGCCGCTAGCTCATCGGGTAGAGCAGGAGACTTTTAATCTCAAGGTGCCGGGTTCGAGCCCCGGGCGGCCCACCGGCCGGAACCAGTATGGCTAGCGGTACCCTCCACAAGCGTGGAGTGGAACCCGGAACCCCAGGACCAGGGTCCGTTCTGGCCCGATACCGCCGAGAGGCGCAGCCCGAGGTGGGCGCCGATTCTCGTAGCCATCGCGTTGGTGATCGTGGTCGTGGGCGGCGTGATCTGGTGGCTCGGTCGAGACGGCGGAGACGACGGTGATACTCCGGTCGCTGCGGACGACACCGAGGAGTTGAGCCAAGACAACGAAGCGGACGAGGCGCCCGCCGTCGATGACGACGACGGAAGCGCCGAGAGCGGGAACGTCGAGGCCGGGAGCACTGAGGACGGGAGCTCCGAGGCCGGGACGACCACGACCTCCGCCTCCGCTACCACATCCACTACGACCACGGTCCAGGCCACCACCACCACGATCACGACCGTGCCACCGGACAATCCAGAGCAATTCGGCCCGCCGACGCTCAGCAACCGGTCCACCGTCTCAACTGTCGGCCTCGACGAGGTCCACTTCGGAATGACGGTCGCCGCGGCCCAGCAGGCCGCAGGGACGGTGCTGGTACCGGCGGGACCGACCGGCGCCTGCTATCACGTGGTCCCCCACGACGCTCCCGAGGGGATCGTCTTCCTGGTGCACTCGGGCACCATTGAGCGAGTGGACATCAACAGCGGCCCGATCACAACCCGCTCCGGCGTGGGCGTCGGGTCTCCCGAGAGCATGGTCACCGACCTTTTCGGCGACAGGATCGAGCGGGAGGTGCGGGTCGACGGCACCGTCGACCTGGTCTTCGTGCCCAGGGATCCGGGAGACCAGGACTACCGGGTGGTGTTCAACATCTCGGAGGGAACCGTGCGGGCCTACAAGTCCGGGCGCCTGCCTCAGGTGATGCTGGACACCGGCTGCGAGACTTCCTGAGGCACTAGACGACGAGCGTTCAGGAGGGCGGTTCGCGCTCGTAGCTGTAGCAGTGGATCTCGAACTCCCCGAAGCCGACCTCGGTGGCCTCGCCCGTATCCAGGTTCAGATCCTGCACGAAGCGTATGGCAGAGGCGCGGATCACATCGTCCTGCAGGTACAGGTCCAGCGGGCTCTCCAGCGACGGCTCGATGAGCGTCCCGTCCGCTAGGCGAAGACCGATGTACGGATCGACGAACGAGGCCTCCAGGTACAGCTCCACCGGATCTCCGGAAACGGGATCGTCGCCCGCCCCTAGTACCACCACGTCACCGGCGCCGCGGTCATGGCAGGTGACCGCAAACTCGTACAGGACGTCGCCGACCTTGGCTGTTCCCTCGGAGCGAGGAGGCTCCGGCGGTGCGGTGGTCGTGGTCACGACCTCCTCGGGGACGGCCTCCTCACTCACCAGCGGACCGTCGGCGGTGTCGGCGCAGGCCGACGCGGCTGCGGCCGCTCCGGCGACCGCGAGCAAGGCGCCCAACAGTCTTCCGGGCGCGCGGCGGCAACGGGACGGCATCGCGCAACGCTACGCGCCCGACGTTCGGCACGCCGCATCAAGGGCCCCGCGACCCGGGTGGAGATGTAGGGTTGGGCGGTGCCGTCCCAGAGCGATCAACGAAAGCGTCAGGTCCGGGCCGCCGGGCAGTCGACCGGCCGCAGGCAGCGCACCAGTTCTCGTCGTGACCGGCAGCGCCGCCTGGTCGCGGTGGTTGCCGTGCTGGTGGTGGTGATGATGGTGGCTTCACTGGCCGTGGGACTCCTGGCCGCCTAAGGGCACGACGGCCGATGAGCACGGAGAAGCGGGAGCGTCAGCGCGAGAACCGACGGCTACGCCTGGCCGCCGATGAGGCCGCCGCCAAGCAGTACGCGACCCGACGGCGCGTCAAGCTCATCGGTATGGCGGCGGTGGCGGTCGCGGCCGCACTGGCCGTGCTCGGGTTCCTCCAGCAGCGCAACAACTCCGAACCCGAGCCCGCGGTCGAGCCGGCTGCTGAGTCGACAGCCGATCCCGCCGCCGAGCCGGCCACGGAGTCGACGGCAGGAGCATGCCCGGCGGCCGACGGCTCGAGCCCACGAACGATCGACTTCGACGGTCCCCAGCCCATGTGCATCGACCCTGAGGCCGGCTATGTCGCCGTTTTCGACACCAGCGAGGGCGAGATGCGTTTCGAGCTGACCGCCTCGGAGACTCCACTGACCGTCAACAACTTCGTGACCCTGGCCCGCTGGGGCTACTACGACGGAACCCTGCTGTTCCGCACCGACCCCTCGATCGACATCATCCAGGGCGGCTCACCCCACACCAACGACAACCGGGATCCGGGTCCCGGGTACACGATCCCCGACGAGCCCGCCTTCGAAGTCGACCCGGACACCGGCGATCTCACCGGGCCGTACCGCTACCAGCCCGGCCAGCTCGTGATGGCCCGATCAGCGGGGCAGGACTCGGCCAGCGCGCAGATCTTCCTCACCACCGGCCCGAACGCGTCCAGGCTGGACGGCCAGGGCACCTACGTGGTGTTCGGCCAGACCGACGACGCCGGACTGGCCGTGGCCCAGTCGATCATCGGCCTTCACGAGCCGGGCGGACCGCTCGGCGGGGCGCCATCGCGTGACGTGACCGTGCGCTCGGTGACCATCGAGGAGACCTGAGCAGCAATTGGCAGCTGTGAGCGCCGTTTAGGGCGTTGCGGGCTGCCAATTCTCCAGAGCGACGGTGGTACCGCCCCGGCGAGCCTCGACGGCGCCACCCAGCACGGTCCAGTCGTCCGGACTGGACGATGATGCCAATACCTGCGGCTCAGCCGTCGAGCACACCGCCGCGCCCGACTCCAGAGCCATGAACAGCACCGACTCCGGGACCATCCGCCACAGGCGCCGGCGCCGGTCACGGGGCCAGCCCTCCCAGCCCGCGGCGACCACGATGCCGTCATGAAGCCCCAGGCCGACCGTGAGCGCGCCACCGCGGTCGTCCACCATCGAGGCGCACACCGCAGCCGCGGCTGCGCCCGACCAGACCACATCGGCGCCGCGCTGTTGAGCAGCCACGATGGACTCGAGCAGCGGGGTCGCCTTCACTGCGCTCACGAAATGGGCGGGAGATCCGTCCAGCACAAGCACGCCGTCGCACTCTGCGATCGGCCTGGACACCTCGGGGTCCAGGGCGTCCGACCGCCGCAGCGCGCTCACAACCGAGTAGTCGAGGGCCAGTTCGCCGGCCCAGGCGCCGATCCGGGATATCAACGCGTCGGGACGCCGGAAGGCGGCCGCCACGGTCACAACCGCTACCGAGCTGCAACCCGTCAGAGCACGGCCCGCGGGCGTGCCCGCATCCAACTCGCGGCCCCCGGCAAGGACGACCCGGCTCATGTGCCTGCAGATTGAGGGGACTGGCGGCGGGCTCTCAACTCCACGTACTGGCGCCACTCGGGCGGGACCGATTTCGCCTCGCGGCGGTGGATGTCGGTGATGAACAGGCCGCGGGAACGTACGGCCGACACCACATCGCGGTCCCGGGTGCCGGGCACGGGAGACGGCTGGCGGAGTCGGGCGGTCAGCCACCTGGGCAGCACCCCGCTGCCGATCCCCGCGGGCTCCACCATGAGGATCCAACCCTCGCCGGCCAGGATCTGCTCGATCGCGGCGACGTAGTCCTCGAGCGAGGTCACCTGGGGTGTGCACATGAAGGACAGGATCGTGTCGTACTGGGCACCACTGCGGCATTCGGACCGCAGCGCGGCCTCGGCGTCTCCGGCGGGCACGCTGAACACCCGGCCCGCCGCGGTGGCGGCCAGCGCCCGGCAGCGCTCGTCCACCTCGTCCAGGACGGCAGCCGGGGGTGCCGCCAAGTCCCGCTCCACGGCCCGGGCACCGGTGGTCATCGGTCCAACCTACTCTCTGGGCCAGAGGCCGAGCTTGCGAGGCCGTGGCCCGAGCGGCCCGTGAGCGAAGCGAACAAGAGCGGAAGACACCATGTTTCGTCGCGATGCAGCAGCCGCCACCCACGGGATGCCGTGACGATGCCCGCCGATGCGAGGCTGGATGATTGCCGCTGGGTCTTCCCCGATCCCTCATCCAGCGACGAGGGGGGCCTGGTCGCGGTCGGCGCCGACCTTGAGCCGGCCACCCTGCTGGCCGCCTACAGCCGTGGCCTGTTTCCCATGCCGTTGAAGCCGGGCGGGCGCATCGGGTGGTGGTCCCCTCCGGAACGAGGCGTCCTGGAGCCCGGCGGGCTGATCGTGCACCGCTCGCTGCGCAGGGCCTGCCGCCGTTTCGAGATCCGGGTCGACACGGCATTCGCCGAAATCGTCGACAGCTGCGCCGACCCGGCCCGGCCCCACGGCTGGATCGACGCCCAGATGCAGGCCGCGTACGTGCAGTTGCACCACGCCGGCTTCGCCCACAGCGTCGAGACCTGGCGCGACGGCGAGTTGGTCGGCGGCCTCTACGGAGTGGCCATCGGCGGTCTGTTCGCCGGAGAGTCCATGTTCTACCGCACCAGGGACGCCTCAAAGGTCGCGCTGGTGGCCCTAGCCGACGGCCTGGGCGACGGCCATCCGAGACTGATCGACGTCCAGTGGGCCACGCCGCACCTGCGCTCCCTCGGAGTGCAGGCCGTCCCGCGCCGTCAATACCTGCATCGCCTGCCCGATCTATTGAAGTCCCCGCTCCCGGACATGCTCCGATCAGGCGGCTAGTTCGGGGCCGGCCGCCGCGGCCCCGGCGCTACAAGGTGTAGTCGGTGCCGGGAACCAACCGACCTCCCGACGGGTCCACCGCAAGCCTGAGACCCTCCAGCGTGTAGGCGCCCAGCAGCGGGCGGGAATCGTTCTCGCCGAAAGCCACCAGGGTGTTCTCGGTGCGCCCGCCGATAGTTGCCACCGCTCGACCAATGGGGTAGACGACCGGGCGACCGTCAGCCAGTGCCAGCCTGACGGTGTCGATCGGCTCTACTCCGAGCTCCGCCAGCAGGTTGGCGGGCACCAGGGTGTAGCTGGCCCCGGTGTCGACCAGCGCGTCCATCTCGATCGACCGCTTGCCGTCCAGGCTCTCAAGCCGCAACGTCTGGCTGAAAGTTCCCACTGTTGACCTCCTATTAGCGCTTCTTTAGGAGATCATTATACTCCGATGTTTTTCATCTCCAACCGCCGTAGCTTTGACGGCTGCGCCAGGGCCGGCCCGCGTAGCGCCAGCGGGGAGAGGGCTCCGGCGTGGTCCCCCCGTTCAGCTGCGGCCACACCTCGGCCTTGAGCGCCTCCACTGCGGCGACGATGGCGGCCCGCTCGGCGTCGGTCGGCTCGGGGGTGATCGACAGGACCCTGAGCCCGTCCGTCGCCGGCGCCTCGGTGTCCGTGTCCGAGGCGGCGGTCACAGCGGGACGTTCCCGTGCTTGCGCTCGGGGATCTCCTCGCGCTTGGACTCCAGCACCCGCAGACCGGCCACGATCTTGCGGCGTGTCTGCGAAGGCTCGATCACCTCGTCCACGAAGCCGCGTTCAGCCGCGACATAGGGGTTGGCCAGCCTCTGCGTGTAGTCGTCCACCAGCTCGTCCCGGCGGGCTCCCGGATCGGCTGCGTCGGCCAGCTCGCGGCGGTAGATGATCTCGACCGCGCCCTGGGGGCCCATGACGGCGATCTCGGCGGAGGGCCACGCGAAGGAGAGGTCCGAGCCGACCCCCTTGGAGTCCATGACCACGTAGGCGCCCCCGTAGGCCTTGCGGGTTATGACCGAGATGCGGGGCACCGCGGCCTCGCAGTAGGCGTACAGCAGCTTGGCTCCGTGACGGATGATGCCGCCGTGCTCCTGGTCGACGCCGGGCAGGAAGCCGGGGACATCGACGAAGGTCACCAGCGGAATGTTGAAGGCATCGCAGGTGCGCACGAATCGGGCCGCCTTCTCAGCCGATTCGATGTCGAGAACGCCGGCCAGAACCATCGGCTGGTTGCCCACGACGCCCACCGAGCGCCCGTCGATGCGAGCGAACCCGCACACGATGCTGCGGGCCCAGGAGGCGTGATACTCGAGGAAGTCGCCGTCGTCGGCCACTTCGGTGATCACATCCTTCATGTCGTACGGGACGTTGGGGCTGTCGGGCAGCAGGGTGTCCAGCACCGGGCACTCGCGATCGGGGTCGTCGGCCGACTTGTACGCCGGGGGCTGCTCAAGGTTGTTGGCGGGCAGGAAGGACAGCAGCGCCTTCACGTCGTCGAGCACATCGTGCTCGCTTGAGGCGACGAAGGTGGCCACCCCGGACTTGGTGCTGTGACTGGTGGCCCCTCCCAGGTCCTCGAGGGTCACCTCCTCGCCGGTGACCGTCCTCACCACATCGGGTCCGGTGATGAACATATGCGACTTCTCGCGCACCATGAAGATGAAGTCGGTCATGGCCGGGCTGTACACGGCTCCCCCGGCGCACGGTCCGAGGATCACGCTGATCTGGGGGATCACTCCCGAGGCCTGAACGTTGCGGAAGAAGATCCCGCCGTAACCGTCCAGCGAGACGACGCCCTCCTGGATGCGGGCGCCGGCGCCGTCGTTGAGGCCGATGATGGGCGCGCCGACAGACACCGCAAGGTCCATCACCTTGTGGAGCTTCTCGGCGAACACCTCGCCCAGCGCGCCGCCCATGACCGTGAAGTCCTGGGCGAACACGAAGACCTTGCGGCCGTCGATGGTCCCCCAGCCGGTGATCACGCCGTCGGTGTAGGGCCGATCGTCCAGTCCGGCCTCGTGGGCACGGTGGCGGGCCAGCATGTCGAGCTCATGGAACGAGCCTTCGTCGAGCAGGTAGTCGAGCCGCTCCCGGGCCAGCATCTTGCCCTTGTCGTGCTGGCGCTTCACCGCCCGCTCGGGTCCAGCCGCCAACGCCTCGGACTTGCGAGCTCTCAGATCCTCGAGCTTGTCGTGCATGGACGCCCCGGCCACGGGCCTGAAGGCTACCGGTAGCCCGCCGTTAGCCTTGCAGCGTGCCTGATTCGAACGACTTCGACGGGGCTCCGTCGGCTCGAACACGGGTGCGGCGAGGAGTGCCGCGGGCCCGTTACGGGCGCGACGACGTTCTCGGGATCCTCGACGCCGGGATGATCGCTCATGTGGGCGTGACCACGCCCGACGGGCCGCTGGTGCTGCCCATGGCCTACGGACACGACGGTGAGCGTCTCTACCTGCACGGCGCGGCCGCCAACCATCTGCTCGGCACCGGTGACGGCCATGAGGTGTGCGTGACCGTCACCCATCTCGACGGGCTGGTGATGGCCCGCACACCGTTCCACAACTCGATGAACTACCGGTCGGTGGTGGTGCGGGGCCGAGCCACCCGCATCGACGACGAGGACGGAAAGCGCCGGGCGCTCAAGCTCGTCACCGACCATGTGGTGGCCAACTGGGACTCCGCACGGCCGCCGTCGCAGACGGATCTGCGCAAGACGCTGGTGCTGGAACTGCCACTGGCCGAAGCATCGGCCAAGGTCCGAGCGGGCGACCCGGTCGACGAGCCCGACGACATCGCCGGGCCGTGGTGGGCCGGCGTGGTACCGATCACCACCCGCTTCGAGCCGCCGGTCACCTCGGCCGATCTCACCAGTGGCGCGGAGCCTCCCGTGCCGATAGGAGACCTGACCGGCCTTACCCCCGACGAGCGCGCCTAGCTGTAGTCGTCGTCGTAGGACTCGTACTCCTCCGGGGTGGCGTAGTCGTCGCCACCGACGAGGAGGTCCTCAGCGACGATCGCCTCCGGCGGCGGGGCGTCCACGCCGATATCGGCGTCGTAGTCGTAGAACTCCAGGGTGATCGGACTGGAGGGCATCGCGGCGCCGGCATCGTCGCCGGCCAGGGCGGCGAACATGGAAGCAAGGTCGAAGGCCAGGCGCCGGATCAGGTTGTCGTCGTCGATCCACACCTCCACCTCCAAGTCGGCCTCCAGGAATCCGAAGATCTGCTCCAGCCCTTCGGCGAACGGGTCCGAGGCCGTGTCGTCGAAGGCGCCTCCATCGGATGCCTCGTCGTCGGGCTCCATGCCCAGGGCCCCTCCGGCCAGATCCATCAGCGAAACCAGGAAGCGCACTCTGGTGGCCTCCACACCTCGCACCTCCTCGCGGCCGACGACCTCGGCGTCGCGGGCGGCCTCGAGGAATGTGCCGGTGTCGCTCAGCGGATCGCAGTCCTCGTAGGGCTCGTCGATCGCTTGGGGGAAAATGCACATCACCCCGCCAGCCGACTGCATGGCCGCGGCCATCGGGTCGCCGACGGGTTCGACTATGTACCAGGCCTCGTCGACGCCCAGGGCCGCGAGGGTCTCGGCCGTGACCGGGGGCCGCACGTGGACCACGCCGTCCACGTAGCGCATCTCCACCTTGGCGCCGCCGGGGAACTCCGGATCCATGCCGGGTGGCAGCTCGACCGTCGCCGCGAGGTCGCCCTCGGCGTCTGACTCGAAGCTCGTCGAGAACTCGAACCCCGGCGCAAGTTCGATGGTCGCCTCGCCACGGACCGAGCGCCTGTCGAGCGCCGTCGTGGCCGAGGCCAGTAGGGCCTCGGCGTCCGCAGGAACCACGTCTTCTCCGTCGTCGGCGGGAGCGGCGTCGTCAGGGTCAGCCGGTTCGGCAGCCGCCGTGCTGGGCGTCGCGGCATCGCCCGCTTCGACCGATCCGTCCGGCTCGGCCGCGGTGGTGACCGGCGCCTCAGCCTCGGGCTGCTGTTGCGCGGCGTCGTCGCCGTCGCCGCAGGACGCAGCCATCAGCGCCAGGGCCGCAATCAGCGTTCCGGCCACTCGTATTCTCAACATCGCCACCCCCGACCTGAGGCACTCGTCTGCCTCCGACACTACCGACGCACACATGGCCACCCGCGGTTCCGAGCTTCATCCCGGAACAGCGCGGTCAGATGTGTTGCCAGGCGGGTTTGTCGCGGTATGCCTCGCGGTAGTAGTCGGCGTGCTTCAGCTGCTCGCCGGCAGCCTCGTCGACAATGACTGTGGCGTGGGGATGCAGCTGTAGCGCGGACGCCGGCATCATCGCGGTCACCGGTCCCTCCACGGCCCTCGCGATCGGCTCTCTCTTCGCCTCGCCGGTGGCGATCAGCACGATGTGTCGGGCTTCAAGAATGGTGCCTATGCCCTGAGTGATCCCGTGTCGGGGCACCATGTCGGGGTCGTCACCGAACGACCGGGCATTGTCTTGGCGGGTGGTCGCGGCGAGCGTCGCCAGGCGTGTCCTCGACCCGAGAGACGATGGCGGTTCGTTGAATCCGATGTGGCCGTTGCGGCCGATGCCGAGTATCTGCAAGTCGATTCCCCCGGCGTCGGCAATGCACCGCTCGTAGGTCTCTCCTGCCGTGGGGAGTTCCTCAGCGGCGCATTCCAGAGCGACCAGAGCGCCCGCAGGAGCGTCCACATGATCGAGGAGTTCGCGCCGGATGATGCTTCGGCAGGATCGTGGATCTTCGGGATCAAGGCCCACGTACTCGTCAAGCAGGAACACCCGCGTGCGGGCGAAGCTGAGCCGGCGACTGCGATAGCGCTCGATGAGCTCGCGGTAGGTGGGCAACGGGGAGCGACCGGTGGCCAGCCCGATGACGGGACGATCGGCGCCCGCAAGCAGGCGCTCGAAGGCGCTGACCGCAACGATTGCAGCCTCCCGGGCCGAAGGTGCGATGACGACCTCCATCGCGGCTACGAGACCTGAACCAGGGATTCTGGAAAGCGGTGCCGGGCCGCGCCGTTGACGTGGGCCACTCGGCCGGCGCAGACCGTGGCATGGACCCGGTAGTCGTCATCGAGGAGGACGAGATCGGCGACCGCACCCGGGATCAGACGCCCTCGCCCTTTCTCGCCGATGATGCCCGCCGGAACCGACGTCGCGGCCGCTAGCGCCTCATGCCGTTCACAGCCCGTGAACTCGGCGAGGTTGGCCGCGGCTTGATTCATGGTCACTGCGCTGCCGGCCAGGACACCATCGGCGGTCCGGACGCTCACCCCATCGAAGACGGTGGGCGTGCCCGATATCCGGTACGGACCGGGCGGCTGGCCCATGGCCGCCACCGCATCGGTCACCAGGCCCAGGCCGGCAGGTCGCTTGGCCGTCCAGGCCGCGGCCACCGCGATCGGATCGATGTGCACGCCGTCGACGATCATGGTGACGGTGAGGCGCGGATCCGTCAGGGCCACGCCGACCAGATTGGGACTGCGATGCCCGAGAGGGGCCATCGCGTTGAAGAGATGGGTGACCGTGCTCACGCCGGCGGCGATGGCCGCCCGCGTCTCGTCGGCGGTGGCGGCCGAGTGGCCGGCAGCCACCACGATGCCACGGCGGGTTAGCTCACCTATGACGTCGTGGGCATTGTCCAGTTCGGGAGCGATCGTCACCAGCGCGACGCCGGCGCTGCGATGCCAGCCGTCGATCACGTCTTCGCGAGCGCCGGTCAGGTGCTCATGCCGATGGGCGCCCGCATGTCGCGGGTTGATCATCGGACCCTCGAAGTGGGCACCCAGAGGTTCAGCGCCGCAGTAGCCGGCCGGGCGGGCCTTCAGCGCATCCAGCATCGATCGGTTGCGGCTGCCGGGCCCGGAGATGATGGTCGGGAGGAAGGCCGTCACCCCGCTGCGGGGCAGTTCCCGTCCCAGGTCCCACACGGCCCCCGGGTCGTCCTGAAGGTCGTGGCCGTAGCCGCCGTTGATCTGGAGGTCGATCAATCCAGGAGAGAGCACGAGGCCCGACGCGTCGATCGCCGCGGTGCCGTCCGGGTTCCTCGGCGGCGCGGATCCGGACGGTTCAGCCGGGCTGAGCGAGGTGATGGTGTCGCCCTCGAAGGTGAGGGTGAGCGCTTCGAGTCCGGATGCGGTGAGGCACCGTGCGCCGACGATGCTGACCGCGGTCACGCCGACCGGCTCCTGCGGGTCAGGGCGGCTGCTCCGATGACACCGACCGGTTCGGTCGGTTTGAGCATGATCCGATCGGGGAGGTTCAGGGCCCGAGTCCAGGGAGACGGGCTCTGGAGGCGATGCAGGCCTTGTCGAAGGGCGTCGATCAGCAGCGAGCCGCCGACGTCGGCGACCCCACCGCCGATCACGATGCGGTCGACATCGAACGTGAGGGCAAGAAGCTGGATGGTGCGGGTGAGATGCTCGACGGCCCGCTCCAGGATGAGCGTTGCTGCGTCGTCGCCACGACCGGCGGCGGCGAAGAGCGCCTCGACCGATGAGTGTTCGCCCGACGGCGGCCATTGGCGAGCGAGAGCCGGTCCCGACGCCATCGCTTCGAGACAGCCTCGCAGCCCGCATGCGCACTGCGGCCCGTCGGGATCGGCAAGAAAGTGGCCGATCTCGCCGGCGAAGCCTCTATTCCCCTGGTAGATGCGGCCTCCGAGGATCACGCCGGCCGCGATGCCCGTGCCGATGCTGAGAAACACGAGATCCTGAAGGGCGCAATTATCGCGACGGAGGATCTCATAGACGCCCAAGGCGGCCGCGTCGACGTCGTTGGCAATCCAGCACGGAGCACTGACGGTGGTGTTGAGCCGGGACACGATGTCGAGGGCGTCCTCACCGATCCCGAGGTTGAACGCGTGCCGAACCGATCCGGCTGAGCTGTCCACGATGCCGGGAAGACCGATCCCGACGCCTGTCAGCTGTCGCCCATTGGACTCCAGCGCGGCGACCGCCGAGACGATGCCTGCCCCAACCTGATCCACTCCCCCGATCTGGGTCGGCACCGTCAGGTCGGTGACGACGTTGAGATGCCGATCGATCACAGCCGCGTGCGTCTTCGTCCCGCCCACGTCCACGCCGATCACGACGCCGCCGGGGTCTGTCGCCTGGCTCACCGGTCGCGGTCCGGGCGAAGAGCCCGTTCGGTCTCAGCGTCGAACAGGTGCACGCTCGGATGGTTGATGGCCAGATCGATCGTCTCGCCGACGGCCACGCGGCTCCTTGGTGACAGGCGGGCTAGGCACGGCGCTCCGTCACTGGACTCAGACACATGTCCCTCAGCCAGTTCGGGCGTGTCTATCTCAGCGCCGGCCGCCTCGATGGTCGTGTGGGCCACGAGTTCCGATCCGAGCGCTTCCACCAACTCCACCCGCACTCGAACCGAGGGTAGGTCGGCGTTGTCTCGAGTCTGCTCGACCAGCCACTCGGGCCGGATGCCCACGATCACCTCTCGCCCGTCGTTACCACCGGAGCCGTCACCCTCCGTCCACTGATCCTGCAGCGGGAACGAGTGTGCGCCGAAGACGGCGCGGGCTGTGGTAGAGGTCCGCTCAATTCGACCCTGGTAGAGGTTCATCGAGGGCGACCCGATGAAGGCCGCCACGAACAGGTTGTCCGGATGGTCATAGAGCACCTGGGGACTCTCCACCTGCTGGAGGAGGCCGTCGCGCAGCACCGCGACCCGTGAGCCCATGGTCATCGCCTCCACCTGGTCGTGGGTGACGTAGACGGTCGTGGTTCCGAGACTGCGCTGCAGCCTGATGATCTCAGCCCGCATCTGAACCCGTAGCCGGGCGTCGAGGTTCGACAGCGGCTCGTCCATCAAGAACGCGGCCGGCTTGCGGACGATGGCACGCCCCATGGCCACTCGCTGGCGCTGACCGCCTGACAGGGCCCCGGGCTTGCGGTCAAGCAGGTCGGTCAGCTCCAGCAGCGCGGCGGTGTCCTCTATCCGCTGAGCCGCCTCGTCCCTGGGGACCTTTCCCAATCGGAGGGAGTACCCGATGTTCTTCCGCACCGTCATATGCGGGTAGAGGGCGTAGTTCTGGAACACCATGGCGATGTCGCGCTCGCGCGGCGTCTCGGCGTTGACTATCCGGCCATCGATCTCGACGACACCCTCGGTGACGTCCTCGAGGCCCGCGATCATCCGCAGCAGCGTGGATTTCCCGCAGCCTGACGGGCCGACTAGCACAAGGAGTTCGCCATCGGCGATGTTCAGATCCACATCGCTGACCGCACGCACTCCGTTGGGGTAGACCTTCGAGACTCCCGACAGTCGCAGCTCGCTCATGGCTGCCTCCCCGACGGTCCCCTGATCACGATGAGTCGCACATTCATTTGATCGCTCCCTCCGTGAGTCCCCTGAGGAACTGGCGGGAGAAGATCACGTAGAGGAGGATGATCGGTACCATCGCAAGGGTCAGAGCGGCCAGCAGAGCATTCCAGTTTCGCTCGAATTGACCGAGGAAGGCAGAGGCACCCAGAGTGACCGTCCTGGTGTCCTCGGCCGGCGCCAGGATCAACGGGAACCACAAGTCGTTCCAGACCGGCAGCATTGTGAAGACGGCCACGGCGGCCATGCCCGGCCTGACAAGGGGAAGGACCAGCCCGAAGACCCGGTACTCATTGGCGCCGTCGACGCGGGCCGCTGACTTGAGCTCTCTCGGCACTTGCCTCATGAACTGGGTCATCAGGAACACGCCCAACGGCAGCCCCATGGCGGTGTACACCAGGATGAGTGCCCACAACGTGTTGATGAGACCGAGGCTCACCATCAGTTTGAGAATGCTGACAGTTCCAAGCCGGATCGGGATCATGATGCCGATGGCCAGATAGAGAGCCAGCATCGTATTGCCCTTGAAGTCGTACTCGGCCAGAGCGAATGCAGCCATGGCGGAAAAGAACACCACCAACAGGACGGAAGCGACCGTCACTATGAAACTGTTGCGGAAGTAGACGTCGAAACTCGAGCCGTTCAAGACGGTGTCGTAACCGACTAGGTCGAAGGTCTCCGAAGTGGGCAGTGAGAACGCGTCGTCGAAGATGGCACTCCGTGACTTCAGCGAGTTCATGATGATCAACAACGTCGGGCCGAGCGCGAGCAGCGAGTACGCCAGCAAGACGGCATGGACGCCCCACCGTCCCAAGTGAATGCGCCGTTTGGTGGGACTGATCCTGTCCGGCGGCGCAGGAGCGCTAGTCGCGGTGTCCATCGCTCGTTCTCACAACTCGTACGTGGTGACGCGTCGCTGCCAGCCGAACATGTAGAGCAAGACCCCCGCCAGGATGATGAGGAACATCACGGACGCGACAGTGGCTCCCATAGCCGGGCTGCCCGTCGTTCCCGAAGCACCGAAGAAGGTCCGGTAGAAGAACGTGCCCATGATGTCCGAGGCGAAGTCTGGGCCCGCCACTACCCCCTTGACCTGGTAAATCAAGTCGAAGGCATTGAAGTTGCCGATGTAGGTGAGGATTGAGATGATCCCCAGCATGGGCAGTATCAGCGGGAACGTGATGTCCCGGAAAACCTGCCATGATCCTGCTCCGTCAACTCGGGAGGCCTCGATGAGATCCTTCGGGATGGCGATGAGCACGGCATAGAAGAAGATCATGGGGATTCCCACCCATTGCCATACCGATATCAGTGACAGCGTCGGGAGCACAGTGCGGGACTCGCCCAGCAACGGCGTGTCTATGCCCACAGTCTCAGTGACTCCCCAAATCGGACTCAGGATGAGTCTCCAGATGAACCCGACGATGACCACCGACAGCGTCGTAGGCAGGAAGACGATGGTCCGGTAGATGTTCAGACCCCGGACACTCTGAACCGTCAGCAGCACTGCGAGCAGCAGGCCGATCGGGTTTTGCAGCACCATGTGGAACGCGAAGAACTGGAAGTTGTGACCTAGCGCGTCCCAGAACCGGTCCGCGAACGTCGGGTTCCCGAACAGGGTGTTGTAGTTGTCGAGTCCTGCGAAGTTGCCGTCATCGTCGAAGAAGCTCCGCCGCAGCGAATCCAGCAGCGGATAGACCATGAAGACCGAGTAGATGACGGTCGCCGGAGCGAGGAACACCACGATCGGTCCCCACCGGCGCCGGCGGCGGACGGCAGACGCCTGGCGGGGGACCTGCGGTTCAGCAGATCCCCCGCCCGGAGCGAGTTTCTCGGAGACGACCGCTTCAGCGGCCGTCAACGAGTTCTCCGCGTGCGAGCCTCGTCATCAGCCCGCAGTCTATGTTCAGCCTGCTGGTGTATACCAAGAGTCGAGGCCGTCTTGGAGCCGCTGTGCTCCGTCTTCGGGAGTCATGTCCCCGAGGACGACAGCATTGCTTACTTCCCTCAGCTCGATCGGGAATTCGGGATCACCCGAGTCCAGGGCCTCGTAGCCGGTGCGGTTGGCCGACTCGCAGTCCTGGCGCCAGGACACGAACTCCTGAGCGACCGGATGACCGTATTCGACCGGGGTGTCCTGCAGGCTGAAGAAGCCCGACAGGGCGCCGGTGTAGATGCTGGCGAAAGCGGGCGACGCCACCCACGTCAGGAACGTGCGAGCCGCATCGGCGTTGGGCGATGCGGGATTCAGGCCGATGGCCAAGTCGATGTGATCGACGATGTAGCAGTCCTGACCGTCGGGATGCGGGGTCCGGAAGGCGCTGTACTCGAAGCCGGCGTTCTCGTCGAACCCGGAGATCTCCCATGATCCGCCGGGATAGATCGCGGCCTGACCGGTCTCAAACAGGATCTTGCCGTCCGGATAGGGGATGCCGGAGGCGCCGGGATGCATGTATGGCCCCAGGCGAGCCATGGTGTGCAGGGTGTCGACGTACTCCTGATCGGTGACCTTGTCTTCTCCGCGGATCAGAGCCAGCCGTCCCTCCTCGCCTCTCCAGTAGTTCGCACCGATGTTCTGGAACAGGATGTGCTCGGCCTCCCACTCGGAGAGCCCTATCCCGATGGGCGTGTAGGTGCCGTCGTCGAGGATCGCCTGAAGCGCGTCGAAGAACTCGCTCTCGGTCTCCGGCACGCTCAATCCGAGCTCGTTGAAGGCCTCCACGTTGTAGTAGAAGCCCTGGATGATCGAGGCGACCGGCACACAGTACGGAGTTGTTCCGTCCGCTGAGAGCCAGGCGTTCTGCGCCGAGGCCGGGAAGCTGTCGATCCCGTCCAGGTCGTTCAACGGCGCCAGGTGGCCGTCCTCGTAGAGCTCCCGTGAACGATCGAACGGGAAGCACGTGATCAGGTCGCCGGCTACGCCGCCTTCCAGGCGCGTCCGCAACGCCGGCGGGTACTCCAACGGCGTTGTCGGGGCGAATACGACGTTGATATTGGGGAACTCAGCCTCGAACGCCGGGATGATCTGCTCATCCCAGATCGCCTGATCGTCCGAGCGCCAACTCTCGATCGAGATCGTTACCTCTTCAACTTCCGGCTCTGGAGCCGCGGTGGGTTCGGGCTCGGGCTCGGGCTCGGCCGGCGCGGCCTCGGCCGGCTCGGGTTCAGCCGGCGCAGGTTGCGCATCGTCGTCGTCGCCGCAACTTGCAGCGAGCAGCCCGAACGCGAGAAGCGCGGCAAGCAGTCGCATAGGTTTTGCCATGGTCCCTTAACCTCCTGGGTCCCTCCCTTGATGGGATCGTGTGTGTTGGTGGTGAAGCGACCGTGCGGCATCGGCCGCGGTTCGCTTCGTTTGCTGTCGCGGGGCACCCATCAGGCAACCCCCAGCTCTTGGCTCAGCACGAGGACGCTCACACCGAGCAGGACTAGGTCGGCGCCGAGATTCGACGGCCGCAGATTGACCGCGCGGCCGAGGCCCGGCAGAGTGCGCGCCCGCAGCGACGCCAGGGCGGCATTGCACAACTCGTCAGGGAGGGGCACTTCGTAGCCGGAAACCACGATGTCGTGGACATCCAGGACGCTCACCGCTCCGGCCAGGGCGAGGCCCAATCGCCGGCCGGCGGCCGCCACCACCTCGTGCGGATCCTCGCCGGCGGCGATGGCGGCGTTCAGTCGCGGCGCCGAGACGAAGGTCTCCAGGCAGCCCCGGTTGCCGCACGGGCAGCGGGGGCCGTCATCCTCCACGGCGATGTGGCCGATCTCGCCGGCCGCGAAGCTCTCGCCGTGGTACTGCTGGCCGTTGAGGACGATCCCGGAGCCCACGCCGCTGCCAATCTTCACGACCATGAGGTTGTGGCTGATCGACCCGTAGGAGTATTCGGCCAGCGCGGCCGCGTTGGCGTCGTTCGAGATCCTCACCTCGTGACCGAACTGGTCGTTCAGTCGCGTGGCAACGTCGAGGCCGAGCCAACGGAAGTTGCTGGCCTCGACCACGGTGCCGTCCGGCGTCACCACGCCCGGCGTTCCGATGCCGATGCCGAGCAGCCGTGCGGGCGCAGCCGAGATCGCCTCGGCGATCACCTCTTCGGTCATCGCGAGCGCCTCTTCGCCGGTGACACCGCCGAACGGATGCTCGACTCTGTGGATGATCTCTCCGGCCAAGTCGATCACCGCAGCCCGTAACACCGAGCTGTCGCTCAGGTCGACGCAGATGATGTTCCGTGAGCGTGCATTCAGCCCCAGCAGTTGGGAGGGTTTGCCGACCTTGGCCGGCCCCCGGCCGAGCTCCTCGGCAAGACCCTCGTCGAGAAGGTCGGCCACCAGGGCTGAGACTGTCGCAGGCGCGAGGCCGGTCATACGGGCGAGGTCGGCGCGGCTGCGACCGTTGGAGCGGAACAGCGCTTGCAGCACCAATCGCCGGTTGGTGCTGCGAGTGTCCTGATGTCCCGCTTTGGCCTCGACCCGTAACAGCACCGCACACCCCCCGTCAGTGCGCCGCAGTAAATGTTTGTTTAGCGAACGAAAATAAGTCTGTCAAGCCGGGTCCGAGTCACCGAGCTGCCGGCCACCCTGGAACCGGCGCCCGTGTGAGCGCAGCCGTCGCGGCGCCGGCCGGACCGTCTAGCCGTCTGGCTCGCCGGTCTGATGCGGCCGAGACGGCGGATTGACATGGACGGTGACGATCTCGAGCTCGTGGTATTGCTGGTGGAGCACTGATCCTCGATGTTCTCTCCCCGGGCCGCGGCCACGAACTCCAGCACGGCCCGTCCGTCCTGCTTGCTGGCTGTCACCCGCAGGGCTCGCCCGTCGAGCTTGTCGTCGGCCCCTTCGACATCCAACAACGTCAGCAGGGTCTCCTCGGCGACCGCGTCGAGCCTCTCCGACATCGCAGGCCCCCAGCGGTGGCGCGTGGTGAAGTCAGCGAGGAACTGCCGGATGCGCGGCAGCTCCGACTGCGCCAGGTCTGTGCGCAGCCGGTGCCGGCGGGCTTGGGTCGACTCCGTGAACAGCGTCAGCGCGATCGCCGTCAGGCCGCCCGCCGTCATGCCGTTCTCCAGGAACCCGCCTGCGAAGCCCTCCAGGTACTCACCGAAGATCAGGTTGTTCTGGAAGCCGACACCGACCCAGAACGAGACGCCCGCGATGAGGCCCTTGCGGTAGTCGGAGGCCTCGTCGGCGACGATCCTCATGCCGACCACGAACAGCATTGCGATCAGCACCGTGATGTACGCCGCGACGACTGCGTCCGGAATTGCCAGCACCAGCGCGAGGAACTTGGGCAGGAGGGCCATCACGACGAAGAAGACCCCAATGGCAACGCCGACTCGCCGGGCGGCGACGCCGGTCAGCTCGGTGATCGAGACGCTGGTGGAGTAGGTCGTGTTGGGGACGGTGCCGGCCAGACCCGACAGCAGGTTGCCGGTTCCGTCCGCGGCCACCGCTCCCTGCACGACGCGGTAGTCCACCGCTCGCGGCTGGCGCCACGACACGCGCTGGATGGCCACCGAGTCGCCGATGGTCTCGACCGCCCCGATGATCGTGACCAGCACGAACGCGGGCAGGAAGCTCCAGAACGCCGAGCCGAATGAGGTGTCGAAGCCGGGCCAGCCGCCGTCGGGCAGGCCGATCCACCGTGCCTCGACCACCTGGTCGATGTCATAGAGCCCGAAGGCGGCGGCCACGACCGAGCCGGCCACAACGCCGATGACCGGCGCCCACAGTCGCAGGCCGCCAGAGGACTTCAGTGCGATGACGATGATCACGAGCACAGTGACCAGCGAGCTGGTCGGCGCACTCCAGGCGGAGCTGCCCTCCGGTGAGGCTGTCACCATGTCGAAGACCAGCGGCATCACGGTGACCGCGATCAGCATCAGCACGGTGCCGGCCACGACGGGCGTGACCAGTCGTCTGAACAGCGACAGCCTCGCCGCCAGTAGGAACTGGAACAGCGACGACGCCACTACCAGCGTGGCCAGCAAGCCGGGGCCGCCCTCTACCAGTGCGGCCACGCATACCGCGATGAACGCGCCCGAAGTGCCCATAAGGAGCACGTAGCCGGCGCCGATGCGGCCGAGCTTGACCGCCTGCAGGATTGTGCTGACCCCGCTGACGATCGCGGCCGCGAACACTGCCCATGTCAGGTACGAGTCACTCTCGCCGGCAGCCCTCACGACGATCGCCGGCGTGAGCACGATGCCGGCGATGGCGAGGATCGCGAACTGGAGGCCCATTCCGGCCGTCACTGCGAGGGGCGGCTTGTCGTCGGGCTCGAACCGGATGTGGCGCGGTTGCGTGGATGGGTCTTGTGCCATGGCAACGATGATTGCGAAGACATGCGTCACTTCCAACATTGCGGCTGGCTGGCGTGAGGCCGTCCCGGAAGCGGGCGAAGTAGCGGCCGAGCGGATGCGTTGATTGCATGGGGAGATGTCCAGAGACGAGATGCACGACAAGGTGGTGTCCGGGCGGGCCTGGGCCGAGTTCTGCGACGCCCTGAAGGCTGCCGGTGACCTGGTCCAGGAACGGTCCACCTGCGATCTGGACCGTGTCGAGGGCTACCGGTTCCTGAGCCGGCTGGCCCGGGGCGGTCTCTACAGCTCGATCGAGGCCGGCGACGTGCGCTTCCCGGTGCTCACAACCATGCCCGACCAGGTCAAGATCGGCTCGGACAACCCCGATTCGCTCTACATGTCGGGCAACATCGACGGCCGGCTCAACTACCGCATCTCCGGCCAGCGAGGGACCGTCCACTACCTGTCGTTCACCGCCTTCACCGGAAACTACGGGGTGGGCCAGGACCGCCTCGGCCAGGCCGGCTTCATCCACGGAGGGGACCTCCTCGTCGACGACGACGGCCGCTTCGAGATCTTCGTCGGGCCCGAGCGCCGGGGCGACAACTGGCTGCGGACCAGCCCCGAGCCGACCCTCATCGCCATCCGGCAGTTCTTCCTGGACCGCGACAACGAGCTGCCGATCTCAGTGCGGATCGAGTGCCTCGACCACGACGACCTTCCCCCGCCGCTGCCAGCCGAGCGGTTCGGGAAGGCGCTGGAATCAGCCGGCGCTTTCGTAGCGGGAGTCTCGGCCGTCTTCAGCGGATGGGTGGACGATCTCGGCGCCAACGCCCGCAACTCTCTGACCGTCGAGGCCGGGCCGATGCAGGGCGCCTGGGGCGACCCGAACCAGATCTTCCGGCACGGCACCTACGACCTCGACGAGGGCGAGGCCCTGCTGATCGAGTTCACCCCGCCGGAGTGCTTCTACTGGAACTTCCAGGTGGACAACCGCTGGATGGAGAGCCTCGACTACCGGCGACTGCCGGTGACCGTCAACAAGCGCACCGCCACCTACGAGCCCGACGGGTCGGTGCGCATCGTGGTAGCGGCTGCCGATCCCGGCTTCGGCAACTGGATGTCGACGGACGGGCACCGCTTCGGCGCCATCGGCCTGCGCTGGAACCAAGCCGCCGAAGACGTAGAGCCCGAGGTCCGGGTGATCAGCGTCTAGTCAAGGAACTTGAAGGCGGACCGCATTTCGGCCACGAACAGCTCGGGCTGCTCGAACGCCGCGAAGTGGCCGCCCACCTCGGGCTCGTTCCAGTAGCGGATGTCGGTGTAGCGCTTCTCCGCCCACCGGCGGCTGGCCCGGAAGACCTCGTTGGGGAAGATGCTGCACGCCGTGGGGATCTCCACCTCGCCGGCGGCGAAGCTGGCGAAGCTCTCCCAGTAGAGGCGGCCTGACGACGCCCCGGTGGCGGTGAACCAGTACAGCGACACGTTGTCCAGCAGCTGATCGCGGCTGTAGTAGTCCTCGGGGTGGGCGCTGCGGTCGGTCCACGACCAGAACTTCTCGAGGATCCAACCGGCGAGGCCAGCGGGCGAGTCCACCAGGCTGTAGCCGATGGTCTGGGGCCGGCTCGACTGCTGCTTGGAGTAGCCCGAGTCCCACTTGTCGTAGTAGCCCATCGACTCCAGCGCGGCCTGCTCCTTGGCCGTCAGGTCGGCCATCGACTCCTTGGACGGTCCGGCCACCGGCATGTTGGTGTGGATGGCCCGGCACCGCCCGAGGTCCTGCATGCCGATGTGGGTGGTCACCGCCGAGCCCCAGTCGCCGCCCTGGGCCACGTAGCTGTCGTAGCCGAGTCGCCCCATCAGCTCGTCCCACATGGCGGCGATGCTCTCGACGCCGGTGCCGGGGGCCGAGGGCTTGGCGCTGAAGCCGTAGCCGGGTAGCGACGGCAGCACCAGATGGAAGGCGTCGTCCTCGCCCCCGCCGTGCGATGTCGGATCGACGAGCGGGTCGATGACCTGGGTGAACTCGAGCACGGAGCCGGGCCAGCCGTGGGTGACGATCATGGGCAGGGCGTCGTCGTGGGTCGAGCGGATGTGCTGGAAGTGGATGTCGAGCCCGTCGATGCCGGTGATGAAGTTGGGCCGGCCGTTGATGGCGGCCTCGCAGCGCCGCCAGTCGTAGTCCCGAGCCCAGTACTCGCACACCTCTCGCAGGTACGCCAGGGGGATGCCCTGGGACCAGTCGTCCACGACCTCGGGCTCGGGCCAGCGGGTGCGGGCCAGCCGGGTCTTGAGGTCGTCGATCTCGGCGTCGTCGACCGTAGCAGTGAAGGGGCGGATCTCTGCGCTCATGGGTGGCATGGTAGGCAGAGGTCCGGCGACGACGGTCGGCCGCGGGTTCTTGATGTAGTTGTGCCGCCCTGGTACGGATAACTGCGTCAAGAACGGCCACGTAGGCTCAGCTCCGTGGACCTGCCTGTGATGCCGCCGGTGAAGCCGATGCTGGCCAAGGCTGTCAGCGGCATCCCCGAGGGCGACCTGGCCTTCGAGCCGAAGTGGGACGGCTTCCGCTGCATCGTGTTCCGCGACGGCGAGGAGGTGGAGTTGGGCAGCCGCAACGAGCGACCCCTGACCCGCTACTTCCCCGAGCTGATCGAGCCGCTCAAGGCCGGGCTGCCGCCCCGCGCGGTGGTCGACGGCGAGATCATCGTTCCGGTGGACGACCGGCTGGGGTTCGACGCCCTGCAGCAGCGCATCCACCCGGCCGAGAGCCGGATCAACCGGTTGGCGGCCGAGACCCCGGCCGAGTTCATCGCTTTCGACGCGCTGGCCGTGGCCGACGCCGACCTCATGGGCGAGCCGTTCCGGGATCGGCGGGCTGTGCTGGAGGCGATGGCGGGCGCTTTCGAGGCACCGGTCCGCCTGGCCCCCTCCACGCTCGACCGGGATCAGGCCCGCGACTGGTACGAGCGCTTCGAGGGCGCCGGACTCGACGGCCTCATCGCCAAGCCCAGGGGCGGGATCTACGAGCCCAACAAGCGGACCCAGTTCAAGGTCAAGCACACCCGCACCGTCGATGTGGCCGTGGCCGGTTTCCGGATGCATGTCGACGGCGAGGGGGTGGGCTCGCTGGTGGTGGGCCTGCACGACGACGCTGGCCACCTGCACCACTGCGGGGTGGCGGCCAGCTTCACCGCTCAGCGCCGCCGGGAGCTGCTCGACGAACTGCGGCCCCACGTGATGGACGACCCCCACGAGCATCCGTGGGCGGAATGGATGGACCCGGCCGCCCACCACGAGGGCGCGGTGATGCCCGGCACACCCAACCGGTGGTCCGGCCAGCGCCGGCAGCAGCCCTGGGTACCTCTGCGGCTCGAACTCGTGGCCGAGGTGAAGTACGAGGCCATGCTGAACGGCCGCTTCCGGGGCACCACCCGGTTCGTGCGCTGGCGCCCGGACCGCACCCCCGAGTCGTGCCACTTCGACCAGGTCGAGGTGCCGGCGGCCATCGGGCTCAGCGAGGTCCTCTCCGCTTAGCCGGGAGCGAGGCTGTGGGCCCGGGCCGCCAGACGCTCGGCTCCCAGTTCGGTGCAGCGCTCTTCGAGACCGGGCTGCGGGCCGCGCCACTCCATCTCGTCGACCGTGGCCGACACCGGGGCTCCCAGCTCGACGGTGGCGATCCGGCGGAACAGCAGGGCGTCCTCGAAGCCGTCCTGCAGCGCGGCCGCCAGCTTGGCCGCTCCCCGCACCTGCACGTCCCACTCCGCGGCGTCGAAGGGGATTGAGGTGATGTGGCCGTACCGGGCCAGCAAGGCGGAGGCCGACTTGGCGCCCCACCCGGGCAGGCCCGGGAACCCGTCGGCGGAGTCGCCGACCAGACCCAGGTAGTCGGGGATCGACGCAGGGGGAACACCGAACTTGTCCACCACCCCGGCGTGGTCGTAGAGCACTCGCTGGCGCCGGTCGTACTGCACTACCCGCCCGTCGGCGGTCACGCACTGGGCCAGGTCCTTGTCCGGCGTGCAGATCACCACTTGCTCGACACGCGGGTCGCCGGCAGCCACCGCCGCGGCGGACGCCAGCCCGTCGTCGGCCTCGTGCTCGATCTGGGGCCACACCGCGAAGCCGGCCAGCTCCAGCAGCTCTTCGAGTTCACCGAACTGCGCCTTGAGGTCGGGGTCCACCCCGCTGCCGTCCTTGTAGCCGGCCAGCATCTCGTTGCGGAACGACTCGATCACATGGTCGGTGGCGACGCCGATGTGGGTGGCGCCATCAGACACGAGGTCGAGCATCGAGTTGAGCACGCCCCGCTGGGCGCCCCGGCGCGGGT